>DASWVQ010000166.1:0-36189 GCA_036401195.1 Gemmatimonadaceae bacterium | reverse complement strand
CTCTTGTCGTTGGCGGGATAGCAGAAGACGCCGCCACCGAGGAGGTTGCGGTGGAAGTCGGCCACCAGCGAGCCCACGTAGCGCACGTTGAGCGGCTTGCGATCCCCCTCGAGCCCGCGGTAGCGCCGCATGAGCGCCTTCACCGGCTCGTCCCACACCTCCTCGTACGAGTCGTTCACCGAGAGGTAGCGGCCGTTGTCGGGGATGCGGATGTCGGGGTGCGAGAGGAGGAACTCGCCGATCGACGGGTCGAGGGTGAAGCCGTGCACCCCCTGCCCCGTGGTGTACACCAGCATCGTGCTCGACCCGTAGATCACGTAGCCCGCGGCGACCTGGCGCCGCCCCGGCTGGAGGAAGTCCTCGAGCTGCCCGTGCTTGCCGCGGGTGATCTTCTGCACCACGGAGAAGATCGTTCCCACCGGCACGTTCACGTCGATGTTCGACGAGCCGTCGAGGGGGTCGAAGAGCAGGCAGTACTTCCCGCAGCGGAAGCGCTCGGGGATCTGGATGATGTCCGGCTCCTCCTCCGACGCCATCGCGCAGAGGCGGCCGGAGTGGTCCATCGCCTTGATGATGGTGTCGTTGGCGAAGACGTCGAGCTTCTGCTGGATCTCGCCCTGCACGTTCTCGTGCTCGGTGGCGCCGAGGATGTCGGCCAGCCCGGCGCGGCGCACCTTGCTGGAGATCATCTTGGCCGCGAGCGCCATGTCGTACAGGATGCCGGACAGCTCGCCGGTGGCCTCGGGGTGGAGGCGCTCCTGTTCGATGATGAACCGATCGATCGTGACGACCGACGTCGGGGTGTGATTGAGCACGGAATCCCTCACGCGTGGGAGGAGGGGGCGCCGCGGATACGCCGTGCGGCATACCCCCGGGCGTCGGCCTCGAACCGATTGTTGTGGTAACCGCGGCGAAGGCTCTCCCACAGGTACTTCAGCGGGAAGGCCGGACTGGCTTGAAACTGGTGGACATGCCGGAGTTCGTGCAAGAGCAGTTCCGCCGAGAGCGGGGTGGCCGGCGCGAGGAAGACGGTGCGCCAGAGGGTGATCGCCGCCACGTGCCGCTGCCCGATGGGCCACCCCGCGACGTAGACGGGGATTCCCCCACGCCGCCATCGCACGATGGCGAGTTCCGGCCAGTCGCGCAGCAGCGCATCGGGGAGGGTGATCGGTCGCCCGATCAGGGGGGCCGCGAGTCGAGCGAACAGGGCCAGCGTTCTCCGTCTGCCTGGAGGGTGAGGGTGCGGCCGTCGGTGCGAAGCACCACGGACCCGAGCAGGTCGGTGCGGAGCACGGTCGCCCCCGCCTCCGCGAGCTCGCGCAGCACCACGGGGCTGGGGTGGCCGTAACGGTTCCCCGCGCCCACCGACACCAGCGCCACGCGCGGCTGGACCGCCGCGAGGAACTCCGGGGTGGTGCTGGTGGAGCTGCCGTGATGCCCGACCTTGAGTACGTCGGCGCGCAGGAGTGCGGGGTCGCGATCGAGCAGCCACCCTTCCTCGCCACGCTCGGCGTCTCCCGTGAGCAGGAACCGGACCCGTCCGACGCGAACACGAACGACGGTGCTGGCTTCGTTGGGGTCATCGAGCGACGCGGTCCACGCGGAGTCGGGGGCGAGCACGGTCAGGGTCACCTCGTCCACCTGGAGCGAGTCGCCGGGATGCACGCGGCGCCAGGGGATGCCGCGCTCGCGCGCCAGGCGGAGGGAGGCGCGATAGCGCTCCGCGTCGCCGGCGTAGGCGGCATCGAGGTAGGCGCGCGGGGCGAGCGACCGGAGCACGGTGGGCACCCCGCCCACATGATCCGCATGCGGATGGGTGAGGATCACCGCTGCCACGCGCCCCCCGCGGTGACGGACGTAGGGCACCACGGTGGAGCGCCCCGCGTCGCCCCCGCGCCAGCTGCGGCCCGCATCCACGAGGATCCAGCGGCCCGCGCGGGTGCGGATGCCGAGCGCGTCCCCCTGCCCCACGTCGATCAGGTGGAGCTCCGTGTCGCCGGCGCCCCCGGGGAGCACGGGGCGCCAGGCGAGGAGGGCGACGAGCGCCGCGCCCCCCACCAGGGGGCGTGCCGCGTGATGCATCGCCGCGGCCGCGAGGATGCACGCGACGCAGGCGGCGGCGAGGAGTGCCCCCGCGGGCGTGGGGGAGATGTCGAGCGACGCGAAGGGCACGCCGGCACCGAGCGCGGCGACGCCATCGAGGGCGGCGAGCAGGGGATGCGACGCCGCGGCGACGAAGCGCGCGGCGGGATCGATCGGCAGCAGGACGAGGGCGAGGAAGAGCGCCGGCTGCGCGAGGGCGATGAAGGGGGCCGCGAGCAGGTTCGTGAGCGGCCCCACGAGCGAGACCCGCCCGATGTGCCAGGCCACGAGGGGGGCGGTGGCGACGGTGGCCAGGGTGGAGCCCGCGAGCCCGACCGCCAGGGTGCGCCGCCATCCGTGGCGCTTCCATCGCTTCGGCAACCGGTCCACGAGCGGCCCGGTGCACACGAGCGCCGCGACCCCGCACACGCTGAGCTGCCACCCCACGTCGAGCACCGTCGTGGGGGTTGCGAGGGGGAAGAGCGCGCCGATGGCGACGGGGGTCCACGCGGAGGTGGGACGATCGAGGAGCCGCGAGACGGTGAGCACACCGAGCATGGCCGCGGCCCGGACGGCGGGCGGCGGCGCGCCGAGCGCCACCACGTACACGGCGATCGTCACGATCGTGGCGACGCGCGCGGTGCCGAGCGGGAGGCGGAAGGCGCGCAGGAGGAGCTCGAGGGCGGCGGCGATGATGGCGACGTGCGTGCCCGAGATGGAGAGCATGTGCACGAGCCCCGCGGCGGCCCAGCGGTCGCGGAGCTCGGGCGGGATTCCGCGCGTGTCGGCGACGAGGAGTGCGCGGGCGAGGGGGGCGTCGGTGCCGAAGATGCGGCCGATCCCCTCGCTGGCCCGCGTGCGGGCGCGTGACAGCGCGCCGGGTGCGCGGAGCTCGCGAACGCGGGCGTTGGTGATGATGATCGTGGCGGGGGTGGGGTTCGGCCTCCCCACCACGAGGCTCCACGCACCGGCGCGGGCGCGCCCCCGCGTGGCGGCCACGCGCACGGGGGCGCGACACCCTCCCTCGACTGCCACCGCGCGCGGGAATGCGCCGGGGGCGAGGGGCTCCTCCGCATGCACCACCCAGGCGCGTCGCGACGCGAGGCGATGGATGCAGCCACGCTCGCGGGCGCGATGCTCGCGCGCCACGAGGGCGGCGGCGAGAGCGATGAGCGCGAGGGCGGCGAGGACGACGCTGCGGCGGTGGTGCGCGACGGCGAGGGCGATGGCGGCCGCCGCCGCGAGCATTGCCAGGGTCGCCCCGCCGAACCCCGCGAGGAGCCCCGCGATCCAGGCGAGGGCGAGGCGGAGGATGAGGGGCGGGGTGAGGGACACCCCCGGATGGTGCCAGCGGGGCGCAGAGTCCGTGTCACCCTTCGCGTGCCGCCGTCATCCCGATCTTCGTTGCGGCGGACGTCAGGGGTGAGAAAACAGGGAAAGGGCGATACGAGCGATCGCGTCCTGCGCATCCTGGCTTCCGGCGCGCCGGCCAGACGGGGTGATGATGAGGGGGTACCAACTGTACCTGCTGACTGCTCCTCATCAATCCAGCATTCCCGGCCCCGGTGAAGGGGAGCTCGATCGCTCCTGGAGGGACGCGGTCTTTCTGCCCTTTTCCTGTTTTCTCACCCAAGCGCCCGGCGCACCGGAGCCGCATTCGCGCGACGAACGATCAGGGGTTCCAGATCGTACCCCCTCATCATCACCCCGTCTGGCCGGCGCACGACACTCGCGCGCGCTGACGGGGATTAGCCGGCCATCGGGAGCGCGCGGCGCTCGGACGCGAGGGACCCGGTGAAGGTGGAACCGGTGGTTCCGGTGAGCTCCACGGTCAGGTAGCGGCCGAGCAGCTCCTCGCCGCCGGGGACGAGCACGGTCTTGAAGTCGCGCGTGCGCGCCTGCATCAGCTCCGCGCCGCGGCGGGCTTCCTTTTCCACCAGCACCTCGGCGCGGCGGCCGAGCATGGCCAGGTTCTGCGCGCGCGCCTGCTGGCGCACGAGGGCGACGAGCCGCTCCATGCGCTCCCCCGCCACCGCGTCGCTCACCGTCCACTCGGCGGGCATGCGCGTGGCCGGCGTGCCGTCGCGCGGGGAGAACTTGAAGGTGAATGCGTCGGAGAAGCCCGCCGCCTCCACGGCCGAGAGGGTCTCCTCGAACTCGGCGTCGGTCTCGCCCGGGAAGCCGACGATGATGTCGGTGGTGAGGTTGATCCCGGGGATCGCCGCGCGCAGGCGCGCCACCACGTCGAGGTACTCCTCGCGCGAGTAGCGGCGGAGCATGCGCTTCAGCATCGAGGTCGAGCCGGACTGCATCGGCAGGTGCACGTGCTCGCACACGGTGGGCGTCTCCGCCATCGCCGCGATGACGCGGTCGGAGAAGTCGTTCGGGTGCGGGCTCGTGTAGCGCACGCGCCGGATCCCCGGCACCGCGCCCACGGCGCGCAGCAGGTCGGCGAAATCGTGCGTGCCGTCGGTGTACGAGTTCACCGTCTGGCCGAGGAGCACCACCTCGGTCATTCCCTCGGCGGCGACCGCTTCGACCTCGCGCACCACGTCGGCAAGCTGCCGGCTGCGCTCGGGCCCGCGCGTGAAGGGCACGATGCAGTAGGTGCAGCGATAGTCGCAGCCGCGCTGCACCGGGATCCAGGCCTTCACCTTGTCGAAGCGCTTCGGCTGGAAGTCCTCGTAGTGCTCCTCCATGTCGAAGGAGGTGGCGATCGTCTTCTCGCCGGCGCGCGCCTTCGCCACCAGGTCGGGGAGGGCGCGATAGCCGTCGGGGCCGATGACGAGCGACACGTGCTTCGCCTTCTCGAGGATCTGCGGCCCCATGCGCTGCGCCATGCAGCCGGCGACGCCGACGATCGCCCCGGGGCGCATCTGACGCTTGATCTCCCCGAGGCGGCCGATCACCCGCTGCTCCGCGTGGTCGCGGATCGCGCAGGTGTTGAGGATCACGACGTCGGCGCCCTCGGGGGAATCCACCGGCTCGTAGCCTTCCGACGCGAGCTTCCCGAGCATCAGCTCGGAGTCGCTCACGTTCATCTGGCAGCCGTAGGTCTCGATGTAGACAGTCTGCTTCGACATAACCCTGTAATATAACGCGCGGGGCGGGTCATGCCTCGTCTGCTTCGTCGCGCCGTTCGACGGGTTCCTGGCTCCTGCGAGGGCCCTCTCCGCCCGCCGAATGGGTGAGAGAACGGCGAAACCAGGGAAAGAAGAAAAAGGTCAACAGCGCCTGGCCGACCGGCCCCCTTTCGAGGCCGGGCTCGTAATGAACCTTGGTGCCGACCTTATCGCAGGTATCGCTGGTATCGCCCTTTTCCAACCCCTGACCCCCGGCGGGAACCGGCCGCGTTCTCGCCAGCTCTCGCGGGACGCAAGATTCCTCGCCGGCCGCTGCGCGGCCTCGCTCGGGATGACGGCGAAGGGCCACCAGGCCCGTCGCCGCTACCGGTCCCCGTTGTGACGGGGAACGGCAACCAGCCCGCCGTCCCGCGCCTCGAGGCGCGCTCGGATCCGGGTGCCGGGCTCGGCGCTTCCCTGCACCGCGACTGTCAGGTAGTCCTCGGTGATCCCCTCGCGGGTGCCGTTCACGAGGTCGCGGATCACGACCACGTCGGCCTCGGTGCCGCTGCGGGCGGCGGCGTGGGCGGCGGCCTTCCGGTCGGCGAGCCCGCGCAGCTCGGCGGCGCGGTCCGCGATCGTGGCGCTGTGCACGTGGTCAGGCAGCCGCTCGGCGGGGGTGCCCGGGCGCACGGAGTACGGGAAGACGTGCAGGTAGGTGAAGGGCAACGCTTCGATCAGCGCCATCGTCGCCGCGTGATCGTCGATCGACTCGCCGGGAAAGCCGGCGATCACGTCCGCGCCGAGGCCGAGCACCGGGGCGGCCGCCGCGAGCTGCTCGACGCGCGCGGCGTAGCTGCGCGCGGTGTACCAGTGCCGCCCCATCCGCTTGAGGATCCGGTCGCTCCCGGACTGCAGGGGGGCGTGGAGGTGCGCGGCGACCCCGCTCGAGGGATCGACCAGCAACTCGAAGATCGCGTCGTCCACCTCGGTGGCCTCGAGCGAGGAGAGGCGGAAGCGCGTCGCCGGCACCTCGCGCACGAGCTGCTGGAGGAGCGCCCCGAGGGAGCTGCCGGTGTCGAGCCCGAAGCTGCCGATGTGGATGCCGGTGATCACGATCTCCGGGTGGCGCTCGCCGAGGCGCTTCGCCTCGTCCACCAGCTCCCGGGCGGTGCGGCTCCGGTTCGCGCCGCGCGCCTGCGTGGTCGTGCAGAAGGTGCAGTGCTCGTCGCAGCCGTCCTGGATGCGCAGGAGTGCGCGGGTGCCGGCCTGTTGCGCGGCGCGCACGCCCACGTCGAGCGGCAGCCCCAGGGCCTCGGCGAGCAGCGCGAAGTCGGCGCCCGGCACCACGTGCTGCACGGTGGGCAGCTCGCGGAGCGAGGTGGGACCGCGTTCGGGACGCGGCAGGGCCGAGGCGCAGCCCATGATCACGCTCTTCAGCGCCGGGTGCCCCCGCGCGGCGCGGCGCACCGCCTTGCGCAGGTCGGCCTCCGCCTCGGCGGTGACCGCGCAGGAGTTGAAGACGGCGAGGTCGGCGTCGTCGGGATCGCTCACCACGAAGTGGCCCGCCGCCTCCACCATGGCCCGCACCGACTCCGTGTCGTACTGGTTGGCGCGGCACCCGAAGGTGCGAAGGTAGACCCTCACCCCGCCGCCGCGCTTCCCGGCGTGCCATGGTGCGTGGGCACGGCGAAGGAGCCGGTGGTGGTGAGCGGCGCGGAGGGGCGCTGCGGGACCACGGGAAGCGAGATGAAGAAGGCGCTCCCGCCCCCCTCGGCCTCCTGCACCCAGATGCGCCCCCCGTGCGCGTCCACCGCCATCTTGCAGAAGGCGAGGCCGAGCCCCGAGCTGCGCACGCGCGGCACGTTGGTGGTCTTCACCTGCTGGAACTTGCGGAAGATCACCTCGCGGTATTCCGGCGGGATGCCCGGGCCGTTGTCGGCGACGGTGAAGAGGATGCCGTCGCCGTCGCGCCGCGCGGCGAGCTGCACCTTCACCGCGTTCGCCGAGTGGGTGAGGGCGTTCTGGATGAGGTTCCCGAACACGCGCTTGAGGAGCGCCTTGTCGGCCTCGATCACGGGTGCGTCGTCGGTCACGTCCACCGCGGCGGCCGCGCCCTCCTGCTGGAAGCGCAGCTCCCACTCGTGGCAGATCTCGGAGAGGAAGGCGGCGGGGGCGATCTTCTCCACGTCGAGCTCCAGCTTCGCCTCCTCGATGCGCGACACCTCGAGCAGGTCCTCGATGAGCGTGAGCAGGTCCTCGGCCTTGCCCTCGGCGTCGCCCAGCGCCTTGCGCTGCGGGTCGGCGAGGGGCCCGAAGTCGCCGTCGAGCGCCATCTCCATCGTGGCGAGGATCGACGTGAGCGGCGTCTTGAGGTCGTGGACGATCATCTTCATCAGGTCGTCGCGCACCTTCTCCAGCTCGCGCAGCTTGCGGTACGACTCCTCGAGGGCGTCGGTCGCGGCCTTGAGCTTGAGGAGCGAGCGCACGCGCGCGCCGAGGACCAGCCGGTTGTGCGGCTTGGTGAGGAAGTCGTCGCCCCCCGCCTCGATCGCCTTCACGCGGTCGGTGGTGTCGTTGAGGGCGGTGACGAAGATGACCGGGGTGCGCGCGGTGCGCGGGTCGCGCTTGATGCGGCGGCACACCTCGAAGCCGGTGCTGCGGTCGTCCACGCCCAGGTCGCCCGCGGGCATGGAGACGTCGAGGATCACCAGGTCGGGGCGATGGTCGAAGCAGGCCTTGAGCGCCGACGGGCCGTCGTCCGCGGCGATGGCGCGGTATCCCAGGACGTGCAGCTGGTCGAACAGGAGCTCCACGTTGGCCGACACGTCGTCGGCGACGAGGATGAGGGGCGGAAGGTCCGCCCCGGTGTTCGTGGATTCCGTCATGGGATCGGCTCCACCTCCGCGGGTGCTAGGGGCGCACCGAGACGCCCACGCTCAGCTGCCACGCCTTCTCGCTGAATCCCATCGGCGTGGCGGTCTCGCGCAGGGCGCGGATGAGCGTCACGTCGAGGGCGGCGCGGCCGCCGGCCATCACCGTGCCGAGGCCGCCGGAGAAGGCGCGCTCCCGCACCGTGGTGAACGTCCCCGCGCCCCGCGAGGGCATCGGCGGGGCATTCCCCGGCAGGAGCGCCTGGAAGGGAAGGTCGCGCCAGCGCGCCCCCGCGCGCAGCATGAGCTGGCGGCCGTACAGGCGTGGACCCGCGACGTCGGCGCCGGCGCCGATGTCCCACGCGTCCACCACGCCCAGGCTGTCGGTGCCGAGCGAGCGCAGCGACGACCAGTTGTCGCGTGCGATGCGCACCGCCAGGGCGGACCCGGGAAGGCCGGTGAAGGCCGCGCTCACGCCGTAGTGAAACGGCACGTCGGCCGTGGCGATGGTGGAGTCGTTGCGATGGGCGCTGATGCTCCCCCCGGCGCGGACGGCCGCACCCAGGGCGAGCATCCTGCCCGCGCGCAGGTCGACCCCGGCCGACACCGCGTTCCCGCCGTAGCTGATCGTGCTGCGGCTGAGGATCGGGTTGAACGTGGTCGCGGAGTCGAAGGTGAGCACGTACGCGAGCCGGTTGCTCCCGGTGAGCGCGTGGCCGCCGAGACCCAGGTTCAGCCAGGGCCGCGGCGTCCAGGCGACGCCGAGCCGGAGGTCGTTGATCGCCCCCTGCGCGCCGTAGCTCTCGGTGGTGGCGAGGGTGTCGCTCCCGATCACCTGCGTGCGCTTCGCCTGGGTCTCCCAGGTGCGGTCGAGCAGGGTGGAGGCGTTGAGCCCCACCGTCCAGTGCGGGCCGAAGGGGATCGAGGCCCCGACCACCGGGAAGCGGACGACGTTGGTCTTCTCGGAGGCGTTGCCGAATTCCAGGGTGCGGAACTCGGGCTGCACCTGCACCGAAAGCGAGGGGGTGCGCAGCAGGCCGAGGGTGGCCGGGTTGGTGGCGGAGAGCGCGTCGATCTCGGCGGTGGCACCACCGGTGGCGAGGGCGCGCGCCGAGAGCTGTCCCGGCGGGTAGCCGAAGCCCTGCGTGCTGAGGGTCGACTGGGCCCCGGCGCGCCCCGCCAGGGCGGGGAGCGCGGCGAGCGCGGAGAGGATCAGGACGCGGCGCATCACGGGAGGCCGAAGGGAACGCGCGTGGCGTAGGTCAGGCGCAGCCGGGGACGGACCCCCGCGGGCGCCTCGATCGAGTAGAAGAACACGCCGCCGGGGCGCGTCCCCTCTTCGGGGGAGCGAAGCACGAGCGCGCGGTCGTCGGTGGCCACCTTCGCCGACCGCCACTGCGCGAGCAGTCCCGCGATCTCGAGCGCCTTCGTGCCGCTGTCGGCGGGGACGGTGCGCAGCGAGTCGAGCCCGAAGACCCCGGGCTCGGCGATGAACTCCGCCGCGCGATCCAGGCTGGAGACCACGCCGGAGGTGAGCACCGCCTGCGCGTACACCGTCACCGAGTCGCGCTGGTCGGGGACCGCGCGATTCGGGCGCTGCGTGAGCAGCAGGGTGGCGCGGACCACGGTGGCGGAATCCAGGATGCGGCTCGGGATGGTGAAGCGCAGGAAGCCACGCCGGCCCGGCAGGCCGCCCACGCCCACCGTCTGCGCGGGGAGGGCGGTGCCCTGCCCCTTCACGATCAGCAGGTAGTCGGCCCAGCGCGGGGTGAGGAAGGCAGGGTCGGCCGGGGTCGCGGTGTTCGCCGCCCGCGTGATCTTGCCCTGCGCCGTGTCGGGGGAGACGCGGAACTCGAGCGCGGGGGTCACCCCGCCCTCGCGCGACACGAGCGAGACCCATCCCCGCTCGCCGCCCTTCACCCGCAGCCCCACGCGCAGTCGGGTGGAGTCGCGCACGTGGCGCAGCACCACGTCGTTGTCGATCGTGATGCGCACCAGGCTGTCGGTGAGCGCGGTGGGGCGGAACACCGTGCTCCCGATCAGGCGACCGGGGCGGAAGAGGGGGAGGACCGCCGCCGCCGTGGTATCGGCCAGGCCGGCCACGGTGGTGTCGACGTCGTACGCCTCGATGGTGAACTGCGCCGTGGAGTCGCGGAGGGGAAAGACGACCCGGGCGACGATGCGCGCGCTGTCGACCCGCGTGATGGCGGAGTCCGCGGGGGCGGCGCTGTGCCGCCAGGTGCGCGGCAGGCTGTCGAAGCGGATGACGGAGCGGATGTCGATCGTGTCGCCGCGCGCCACGATCGGCAGGTACGGTTCCGTCGCCGCCGCGGGGTATGCGGCGAGGGTGGTGTCGAGCGACACCGCGTCGATGGTGGTGTCGCTGAGCACCACCCGCTCCTGCGGGCAGAGCGACGGGCAGGCCGCGCCGCCGCCGATGTCCTCGGTGCACCCCGCGACGCCGAGCGCGATGAGCGCCAGCGCGGCCAGGGCCAATCCCCTTCTCTGCACGTGCAGTCCTCGTTTCACTGGATGGGGGCCGGGTCGGGCGCTCACTCGCGCTCCATCGACCGCGGGGTGAAGGCGTGGATCAGCAGCTCGCCCAGGCTCCAGCGCGCTTCCGCCCCACTTCGTGTGACACTGATGATCTCGAGCTCCGGCGCGAACTCCACCATGAACTGGCGGCACACCCCGCAGGGGGGCGTGGGCTCGTCGGCCTCGGTGGCGATGGCGATCGCGCGGAAGCTGCGGAGCCCGCGCGCCACGGCGGCGGACATCGCGTTCCGCTCGGCGCAGATGCCGGCCGGGTAGGAGGCATTCTCCACGTTGCACCCCTCGGTGACGCTGCCGTCGGTGCCCAGGAGCGCGGCCCCCACCCGGAACTTCGAGTAGGGGGCGTAGGCGCGGTCCATCGCCGACAGGGCCCGCTCCCGGAGGAGGGCCACGTCACGGGTGGTGGCGTCGACGTCGCTCACGCGGCGGTGATGGCTGGGAGGAAGGAGGTGCCCCGACCGCGGAACCCCACGCCGAGCCACTCGGCCACCGTGGCGCCGAGGTCGGAGAAGGTGTCCCGGGCGCCCAGGCCGACCGGACGCACGGCCGGGCCGAACGCCAGGAGGGGGACGCACTCCCTGGCGTGGTCGGTCGATGGCGTGGTGGGGTCGTTGCCGTGGTCGGCGGTCACGAAGAGCAGGTCGTCCTCCTGGAGGTGCGAAAGCAGGGCCGGAAGCGCCGCGTCGAACTCGCGCAGCGCCCCATAGAACCCCGCTGGATCGTTCCGGTGCCCGTAGAGCTGGTCGAAATCTACTAGGTTGGCAAAGAGCAACCCATCCGGCGCGTCCGCCAGCCACCGGTCCACGTGCCCGATCCCCTCGGCGTTCCCGGCGGTGTGGAGGGAGGCGATTCCCCGCCCGGCGAAGAGGTCGTCCACCTTCCCCACCCCCTGGCGCGGGATCCCGGCGCGCTCGAGCGCGTCGAGGAGGGTCTCCCCGGTGGGCTGGATGGAGAAGTCGCGCCGGTTCTTCGTGCGCGTCCAGTGGCCGGGCTCCCCCACGAAGGGGCGGGCGATGACGCGGGACACGTCGTGCGGGGCCACCAGCATGGCGCGGGCGATCTCGCAGCCGCGGTACTGCTCGTCGAGGGGGATCACCCCTTCGTGGGCGGCGAGCTGGAAGACGGAGTCGGCCGAGGTGTAGAGGATCCAGGCGCCGGTGCGCCGGTGCTCGTCGGCGAAGCGGTCGATGACCGCGGTGCCGCTCCCCACCACGTTCCCGATCACGGGGCGGCCGGTGCGGCGGGCGAACTCTGCGACCACCTCGGCGGGGAAGCCCTGGGGATACGTGGGAAAGGGGCGGGCGAGGTGGACCCCGGCGATCTCCCAGTGCCCGGTGGTGCTGTCCTTTCCGGCGGAGCGCGGGATGAGGATGCCGTGGGCGGCCTGTGGGCGCTCCGCGGGGGGCATGCCGGCCAGCGGGGCCGCGTTGCCGAGGCCTGCGCGCTGCAGGTTGGGGAGGTCGAGCCCCCCGACGGCGCGCGCGAGGTTGCCCAGGGTGTGGCTGCCCACGTCGCCGTAGGCCGCCGCGTCGGGGGCCTCGCCGATGCCCACGCCGTCCAGCACGATGATCGCCGCTCGCCTGCTCACGCCCCCTCCACGTCCAGGTAGCGCCGCGGGAGGCGCTGCCGGAGGCCGGTCAGCAGCTCGTACGGCGAAAGCCCGCTCCATCCGGCGAGGTCGGCGATGGTGACCTGGTCGTCACCGTCCCTCCCCACCAGGGTCACCACGTCCCCGATCTCGCAGGGGGCATCGGTGACGTCGATCATGGTCATGTCCATCGTCACCCACCCCACCACCGGGGCGCGGCGGCCGTGCACCAGCACCTGCCCGCAATTGCCGAGCGAGCGCCGGTAGCCGTCGGCATACCCCAGGGGGAGGGTGGCGATCCGCCGCGGCCCCGGCGCGCGCCAGGTGGCGTTGTAGCTCACCGTGTCCCCCGCCTCCACGTCGCGCAGCACGTGCACGCGGGCGCGCACGGCCGCGACGGGCTCGGGCTGGATGGCCGCCCCCGGGCCGCTCCCCACGCCGTAGAGGAAGATCCCGGGGCGCACGAGCGACCAGCGCCCCGGGGCACCGCGGGCGATGGCGCCGCTGTTGGCGGCGTGCACCAGCGCCGGGCGCACCGGGAGGGCGGCGACCGCCTCCTCGAAGCGCGCCTCCTGCTGCGCCATGCTCCCGTCGTCGCACTCCGAGGAGTGGAAGTGGGTGAAGACCCCCTCGGGGGGGTAGAGCGCGAGCAGGTCGTGGAACTCGGCGACGCGGGTCCAGCGCACCCCGGCGCGGCTCATCCCCGTGTCCACGGCGAAGTGCCAGGGGAGCCCGCTCGGCCCCCAGGCCGCGATGGCGTCGCGCGTGGCGAGCACCGGGGTGAGGGTGGCGCGGCGCACCGCGTCGAGCTCCTCGAGGCCGGCGGGATTGAAGAGCACCACCGGGCGGGTGATCCCGCCGCGGCGCAGCTCCTCCCCCTCGCGCACGGTGGCGATGCCGAAGCCCCAGGGCTCGACGGGCTCCAGGGCGTGGGCGACGCGCAGCGCGCCGAGGCCATAGGCGTCGGCCTTGACCATCGGCAGCAGGGGCACGCCCGCGCGGGCGGCCGCGGTGGCGGCATTACGTCGCAGCGCGCCGAGGTCGACCTCGACCCAGGCGCGCGTGGTGTGCGTCTCCATTTAGAATGCGGGGTGCAAGACGGGTAGAATACCGGGCCCAGGGGACGCATGCAAGGAAACGACGACCGGCCCGCCGAGGAGCGGCCTGCACTCGACGACGCGCTCGCGCTGATGCGCGACCTGCGCGCGCGGTGCGAGTGGGACGCGGCGCAGACGCACCAGTCGCTGCGCCCCTACCTGCTGGAGGAGGCGCACGAGGTGGACGATGCGATCCGCGCCGGGGACGACCAGCTCCTGCGCGAGGAGCTGGGGGACCTGCTGCTGCAGGTGCTCTTCCACTCGGTGGTGGCCGAGGAGCGCGGGGCGTTCGGGCTGCACGACGTGGTGGGGGGCTTCATCGGCAAGATGAAGAAGCGCCACCCGCACCTCTACGGCGACGGCCAGCGGGTGGCGTGGGAGGCGCAGAAGGCGACGAAGCGTGACTCCATCGTGGACGGGCTCCCGGTGGCGCTCCCCGCCCTGCACCGCGCCTTCCGCCTGCAGGACCGCGCGGCGGGGGTGGGCTTCGACTGGCCCGACGTGGAGGGGCCGCTGGCGAAGGTGGAGGAGGAGCTGCGCGAGGTGCGCTCGGAGCTGGCATCGCCGGGGGGTTCGGCGGATCCCGCGGGAGCGCCGGTGTACGACGCGCAGCACGCGCGGCTGGAGCTGGAGCTGGGGGACCTGCTGTTCGCGGTGGTGAACCTGTGCCGCAAGGCGGGGGTGCACCCGGGGAACGCGCTGGACCGGGCGAACGGGAAGTTCACGCAGCGGTTCCAGGGGATCGAGGCGCTGGCGAAGGCGCGGGGGATCGACGTGAAGACCGCCGGGCTCGCGGTGCTCGACGGGTTGTGGGATGAGGTGAAGGGGGGGGAGGCTCCTGCCCCCTGAGCGCTGAGCCGCTGCACCGCTTCCCCCTACCCGCCAGGCCACGCAGGGAGAAGCGTGCCGGGGTTCAGCGTCCAGGGGGCAGCGGGAGCTACGGCCGCAGCCGCCCCATCATCCGCGGGAATGGTATCACTTCGCGAATATGTTCGATCCCCGCGATCCAGGCCACCGTGCGCTCGAGGCCGAGGCCGAAGCCGGAGTGCACGAAGGTGCCGTAGCGGCGCAGGTCGAGGTACCAGCCGTAGGCGTCGATCGGCAGCCCTTCCTCGTGGATGCGCGCGACCAGCTTGTCGTAGTCGTCCTCGCGCTGCGAGCCGCCGATGATCTCCCCGCGGCCCTCCGGCGCGAGCAGGTCCGAGGCGCGCACCGTGCGCGGGTCGGCGGGGTTCTCCTTCATGTAGAAGGCCTTCGCCTCCTTCGGGTAGTTCACCACGAAGACCGGGCGCTGGTACTCGTCGACGATCATCGCCTCGTCGGGGGCGCCGAGGTCCTCCCCCCACGTGATGTCGCCCCCCTTCGACTGCACGAGGGTGACCGCATCGGTGTAGTCGAGGCGCACGAAGGGCTGCGCGACGCAGTCGAGCTTCGAGGTGTCGCGCTCGAGGACCTTCAGCTCCTCCTGCCGGCGCTCGAGCACGCGCTCCACCAGGTAGCGGACGAAGTCCTCCTGCACGTCCATGTTCTCGTCCTGGTCCACCCACGCCATCTCCGGCTCGATCATCCAGAACTCGGTGAGGTGGCGGCGCGTCTTCGACTTCTCGGCGCGGAAGGTGGGACCGAAGGTGTAGATGCGCCCCATCGCGGCGGCGAGCGCCTCACCGTAGAGCTGCCCGGTCTGCGCGAGGTAGGCCGTGCCCTCCTCGAAGTACTCGGTGGAGAAGAGCCCCGCGCGCTCGCCGATCGCCGCGGTGAGGATCGGCGTGTCGCAGCGCACGAAGTCGCGCGCGTAGAAGAAGTCGGCGATCGCCTGCTCCACCTCGTGGCGGACCTTCATGATCGCCACCTGGCGGGGGGAGCGGAGCCAGAAGTGGCGGTTGTCGAGCAGGAAGTCGGTCCCGTGCTCCTTGGGCTGGATCGGGTAGTCGAGGGGGCTGGGGCCGAAGATGGTGAGGTCGGTCACCCCCAGCTCGAAGCCCCCGGGGGAGCGCGGCTCCGCCCGGACGGTGCCGGTGACCGCCACCGACGACTCGAGGGTCAGCTCGGCGAAGCGCGCCCACGCGTCCGGGGAGAGCTCGTTCTTCAGGAAGACCGTCTGGCAGGTGCCGGAGCCGTCGCGGACGACGGCGAAGGCGATCTTGCCCGAGGAACGGAGATGGGTCACCCAGCCACGGAGGGTGACCGACTGGCCGGCATGGTCGCGCAGCTCGGCGACGCGAGCGAAAGTCTGGGACATGAGGGTAGGTTACATGGGCGCGGGGGCTGAATAAAGGCCCGGTTCGCTCCCGGCGCCGGACTTGCAATGCCCCTTCGCGACCGAATGCCCCTGCGACCACTGAACCTCCGCACGCGGCTGGCCCTCGGCCTCGCCGTGATCTGCCTCGTGCTGCTCGTGCCCCTCGCCCTCTCCCTGCGCTCGCTGGCGGGACTGCGCGGGGAGATCAGCGCGTTCCGGTCGCAGGAGTTCTACCCGCTCTCGCGCCTCGCCGCGGTGCGCGACCTGGCAGGGGAAATCCGGGAGCGGGAGACGAACCTGCTGATCCTGCGCGACGTGGCGAGCGTGGAGGCGATGGAGCGGACGATGCGGCTCCTCACCGCCATCGCGGCCCAACCCGCGCCGCAGGACGGGATGGCGCCCCCGGCGGCGGTGGAGCGCGCGATCCAGCCGTCCCTCCGGCGCCTCGTGGAGGTGCTCCCGGCGGAAATCGCGGCGGTGCGGGGGGGGCGCCCCTCAGAGGCGGATACGCTGGCGGCCAAGGTGGTGCAGCCAACCCTGATGGAGCTCGAGCGGCAGATCGTGCTCCAGGAGCGGGCGATCCGCGGCCGGGCCAACACCCGCGCCTTCCGCGCGGGGGCGGCGGTGGAGACGATGCGCGTGGTGGCCGGGCTCTCCCTGGCCATGGCGCTGGCGGTGGCGGCGCTGATCGCCGTGCTCCTCACGCGCTCCATCAGTCGCCCGGTGCGGGAGCTCGACCAGGGAATGGCGGCGGTGGCCGACGGCGACTTCGACCGCCGCCTCGCCATCGACGCGCGACGCCGCGACGAGTTCGGGCGGCTCGCGGAGAGCTACCGGGTGATGACCCACGAGCTCAAGGCGCTCGACCGGCTGAAGGCGGAGTTCATCTCGGTCGCCTCGCACGAGCTCAAGACGCCGATCAACGTGATCATCGGCTACCTGCAGCTCCTCACCGAGGGGGTGTACGGGGCGGTGAGCGACAAGCAGCGCGAGGTGCTGGGCACGGTCACCAACCAGGCGCAGACGCTCACCCGCCTGGTGAAGCAGCTCCTGGACGTGAGCCGCTTCGAGGCGGGGGGCGGGCGGATCGAGCCCCGCCCCTTCCCCGTGGACGTGTTCGTGGCCGAGCTGCGGCAGGCCTTCCATGTCCTGGCCCTTCAACGCGACGTGCGCTTCACGACCGACATCCGGGGCGGCGCGGCCGGTGAGGTCTTCTGGGACCACGACCGGATGAACGAGGTGCTGGGGAACCTGCTCTCCAACGCCTTCAAGTTCACCCCCGCCGGCGGGACGGTGGACCTCACGGTCGAGCCCGATGGCGCGGCGGAATTCCTGCATGCGCCACGGTTGAAGCTGACGGTGCGGGATTCCGGGGCGGGGATTCCCCCGGAGCAGATCGCGCACATCTTCGAGAAGTTCTACCAGGCCGACAACCAGAAATCCGCCAACCAGGCCGGGACCGGGTTGGGGCTGTCCATTGCCCGGGAGATCGTCCGGGCGCACGGAGGAGAGATCGAGTGCACGAGCTCGCTGGGAAAGGGGACGGAATTCATCATCCGGCTGCCGCGTCGCGTGGAGCGGCGCGGGTCGGGGGCCTTCGCGGCGGTGACCGCGGCCGTCCCGGCCGCGGAGCCTGCGTCGCGGCCCTCGCGCTCCTGATGGCGGCGGGGGCCTGCGCCCCCCCGATGTTCCTCCCCGCCAGCGCGCGGAACTGGAACAGCACCGCCCGTGAGGTCGCCCAGGCCCTGGAGACGGGGCACTACGACGTCGCCGAGCAGCGCCTGGACGGCTACATCGCCGCCAATCGCGACCGGCCGCAGGCGGCCGACGCCTGGCTCTGGCTCGCCGTGGTGCGCTCCGACCCGGTGAACAAGGGGACCAAGGCGGGGGCGGCGCTCGCGGCACTCGACTCGGCCGTGGCACACGGCCGCACGGGGCCCGCCGGGACGGTCGCGGCGGCGCTGCGCCGCCAGATCGTCCAGGCCGACGCCGCCGCCCGTGAGCTCGACCAGGCCCGGCACGCCCTCACCGATGCGCGGCAGGCGGCCGCGGCCACCCCCCAGCGTCCCGCCGCCGAGCCGTCGAACCTCGCCGAGGAGGTCGCGCGGCTCAAGCGGGAGCTGGACAAGGCGAACGAGGAGCTGGCGCGGGTGAAGCGCACGCTGCGGCAGCGCCGGCCGTAGACGAAGGTCGCCAGGGGCTCGGGGTGCCATCGCGACCTTCGCTTCCTTGCGACCTTGGCACTTCCGGCTGTTGAACGTGAACGTGCCGCCAGATGCTCCGCGTCGCCCACGGGCCGGGACGGCTCAGCCGACCTGGAACAGCTCCAGCCCGCGCGAATAACGCGCGCCGAGCACGCGCTTGAGCTTCTCGTTCGCGGGGCTCGTGAGGGTGGGATCGCGATCGAGGAGCTTCGTGGCGGCGTGGCGCGCGGCCTCGCCGAGGGCCTCGTCGCGCATCGGGTCGGCGACGCGGAACGTCGGGACCCCGCTCTGGCGCTCGCCGAACAGGTCGCCCATGCCGCGCAGCCGCAGGTCGGCACGGGCGATCTCGAAGCCGTCCTCGGTGCCGGTGAAGATCCCGAGCCGCGCCGCCGCCTCGGGGCTCACGTCACCCAGCAGGATGCAGTAGGACTGTTCCCCGCCCCGCCCCACGCGCCCGCGCAGCTGGTGCAGCTGCGAGAGGCCGAAGCGCTCGGGGTGCTCGATGACCATCACCGTCGCGTTGGGGACGTCGATGCCGACCTCGATCACCGTGGTCGCCACCAGCACGTCGATCGCGCCGTCGCGGAAGGCGCGCATGATCGCGTCGCGCTCGTCGTTGGCGATCCGGCCATGCAGCAGCGCCACCTTCCGGTGCGCGAAGGGGCCCGACGCGAGCGCCTCGTACTCCGTGGTCGCGGCCTTGAGGTCGGTCTTCTCCGACTCCTCGATCACGGGATACACGATGTAGGCCTGCCGGCCCTTCTCCAGCTCGCGGTCCACGAACTGGATGACGCGCGCGCGCCCCGACTCGGGGCGCAGCGCGGTGGTCACGGGCTGGCGCCCAGGGGGCCTCTCATCGAGGACGGAGAGATCGAGGTCGCCGTACAGGGTGAGCGCGAGGGAGCGGGGGATGGGGGTGGCGCTCATGAGCAGCACGTCGGGCGCTTCCCCCTTCGCGCCGAGCGCCTTGCGCTGCTCCACGCCGAAGCGATGCTGCTCGTCGATCACCGCCAGCCCCAGCGCGGCGAACTCGGTGGCCTGCTGCACCAGCGCATGCGTCCCCACCGCCAGCACCGGCTCGTACGAGGCCAGGCGGTTCGCCACCTCGCGGCGCCCCGCCGCCTTGAGGCTCCCGGTGACGAGCACCGGCTCGATGCCGAGGGGCCCGAGGAGGGTGGAGAAGGTGCGGAAGTGCTGCTCGGCGAGGAGCTCGGTGGGAGCCATCACCGCGGCCTGCCTGCCGTTCTCCAGCGCGAGCAGCGCGGCGAAGAGGGCCACGATCGTCTTGCCGCTCCCCACGTCGCCCTGGAGGAGCCGGTGCATGCGCCGGTCAGAGCACATGTCGGCGAAGATCTCGCGGAGCGCACGCACCTGGGCGCCGGTGAGCTCGAAGGGGAGCCCCTCGCGCAGCTTCGAGGTGAGCTCGCGCCGGTTCTCGAAGCGGATTCCCCGCCGCTCGCTGCGCGCCAGCTCGCGGGCGCGCTGGTGCAGCAGGTGCACGAAGAACAGCTCCTCGAAGGCGAGGCGGCCCCGCCCCGCGTGCGCCTCGGCGAGGGTCGCGGGGCGGTGCACCATGCGCAGCGCGTCGCGGATCCCGGGCACGCCGCCGAGGGCGAGGAGGTCGGCGGGGAAGTACTCCTCCACCTGCGGGAGGAGCTGGTCGAGGTGCGCGTCGAGGATCGCGCGAATGAGCTTGAAGGAGAGCCCCTCGGTGGCGGGATACACCGAGAGCACGCGGCCGGCGCCGGTGCCCTCCTCCTCCGCGCCCAGGTTGATGAACTCCCGTGGCTGGAGCTGGCGGCCGTGGAAGAAGCGCACCTGGCCGGCCACGAGCAGCACGTCGCCCTTGTCGATGGTGCGGTCGAGGAAGGGCTGGCCGGGCCAGGACACCTCGATCATCCCGCTGTCGTCCCGGAGCACCGCCTGGAAGATGCGGAGCCCCTTGCGAGTGGGGATCACCCCCTTGGAGAGGACGCGGCCGATGACGGTCCCCTGCATCCCCGGCTCGAGGCTGGCGATGGGGGAGACGGTGCTCGCGTCCTCGTAGCGGTGGGGGATGTGGTAGAGGAGGTCGCCGGCGGTGCGGATGCCGAGCCGGGCGAGCGCCTCGGCGCGCGCGGGCCCCACCCCCTTGAGGTACATCGCGGGGGTGTCGAGCTGCACGCGGGGGGGCGCGGTGCGGGCCGGGCGGGGGGGCATCAGGGAAGTATCGCGCCGGGGGCGCGGCTAGTCACCATCGAACGGCTGCGGCGGGGGAGATTCCTTGCCCGTCACGTGGGGCCGGTGCACCGCTCAGTCGAGCTCCAGCAGCTCCCTCGCGAACTCCCGGGCGTCGAACGCCACGAGGTCGTCGGCGCCCTCGCCGACGCCGAGGAACTTCACGGGGACGTCGATCGCCTCGTGCACGGCGACGACGACGCCGCCGCGGGCGGTGCCATCGAGCTTGGTGACGACGAGGCCCGTGAGGGGCACCGCGGTGGCGAAGGTTTTGGCCTGGGCGACGGCGTTCTGGCCGATGGTGCCGTCGAGGACGAGGAGGGCCTCGTGCGGGGCGCCGGGAAGGCGCTTGGCGATCACGCGGGCGACCTTGCGCAGCTCCTCCATGAGCCCCTCGCTGGTGTGCAGGCGGCCGGCGGTGTCGACGATCACGACGTCGGCGCCGCGGGTGGCGCCGGCGTCGATCGCGTCGAACGCGACGGCGGCCGGATCACCCCCGGGGCGGCCTCCCACGAAGTCGGCGCCGGCGCGGTCGGCCCACACCTTCAGCTGGTCGATGGCCCCGGCGCGGAAGGTGTCGCCGGCGGCGACGAGGACGCGCTTCCCGTCCTTCCGGAACTGGGTGGCGAGCTTGCCGATGAAGGTGGTCTTGCCGGCGCCGTTCACCCCCAGGACGAGGACCACGGCGGGGGGCGTGTCGGGGAGGGTGAACGCGGGATCGCTGTTGCCGGTGCGGAGCGCGGCCTCGATCCCCTCGGCGAGCGCCTCCCGGAACTCGTCGTCGGACTTGATCAGCCCCCGCTTGGCGCGGCGCTCCACCTCCTCCACGAGCCTGAGGGTGGTGGGGACGCCGAAGTCGCCCTCGAGGAGGGTCTCCTCGAGCGCCTCGAGGGAGCCGTCCTTGACGCCCTTGACCAGCACGGCGACGTCGAGGAGGGCGACGTCCTTGATGCGGTTCCAGAGCGAGCGCTTCGGGGTGTCGCCGGACTTTCGGAAGAGACGGGCCATGCGAAGAAATCTAACCCGCCGCGGGGGGTGGGTTGGCACCCGGGCGGGCTTCGACGCCTGACACCTCCGGACGCACGGATCCCTCGCGGGGATACCCCAACGCACAGAAGGGCACAGACGCGCTGCGCGCGGCGCAGACACGCACAGAACGGTGCTCGTCTCCTTCCGCGCTTCAGCGCGCCAGGCGCTGAAAGGAGAGGCGGGGGCCGAAGTGGACGAGGAGGGCCACTCCGAGCTTGCTCAGGCGCAGGTAGTTGAGCGTCTGGTGAAACGCATTCGGGGAGAGGTGCTCACCGGCTTTCACCTCGACCAGGACTGCGTTGTTGCACACCAGGTCCGCTCGATAATGCCCGACCTCGACTCCGTCAAAGACCACAGTGAAGGGGACTTCGCGTGCGACGTCGAGACCGAGTCGGCGGAGCCGCACGCTCAGGGCATTCGCGTACACGGACTCCAGCAGCCCGGCGCCAAGGCCACCATACACTCCGTAGATCCCGCCGATGATCGTGTGCGTGAGCTCCTGATGCGGATAGTGTGGGCGCGAGGAGCTCACGGCGATCTCGGAGAAGTCTGTGCGTGTCTGCGCCGCGCGCAGCGCGCCCGTGAGTTTCCGTGTCAGGGTGTGTCGGCGCAGGTGGCCATTCAAGGTCGCAGGTTGGACCGGCGGCGCATCATCCGGATCGCGCGCGTGGTCGCACGGAACCGCGCTGAAACGAAGAACGCCGCCCGGGAGGGGGCGGCGTTCGGGACTGCGGTGGCTCGGGCCAGCTACTTCGAGGCCACGTCCATGGGGGCGCCGCGGTCGAGGGCGGCGAAGAGCTGGGAGCGGGTGGCCTCGAAGGCGCCGCGCTCGGCCGAGGGGACGGGCTCGCCGCCGCGCGAGGCGTCGCGGAGGGCCACGCGCGGGTCGCGCTGGACGCCGCCCACCAGCACCTCGAAGTGGAGGTGCGGCGCGGTGCTCAGCCCCGTGGTGCCGACGAAGGCCACCTTCTGGCCGATCATGACGCGCGCGCCGGTGCGGATCCCCTTGGCATAGCCACGCAGGTGGCCGTAGCGGGTGACGAATCCGTTGCGGTGGCGGATCTCGAGGACGTTCCCGTAGCCGTTGCTCCAGTTGGCGCGGATGACCGTGCCGTCGCCGATGGCGCGCACCGGGGTGCCGCTCGCGGCGGCGTAGTCGGTGCCCTGGTGCTTCTTGCGGATGCCGAGGATGGGGTGCACCCGGAAGCCGAAGACGCTGGAGATGCGGCGGAACTCCAGGGGGGCGCGCAGGAAGGCCGCGCGCATCGACTTGCCGTTCTGGTCGAAGTACGAGCCCCCCACCTCGCGGCTCGCGAAGCGCACGGCGGAGGTGACGCTGCCGGAGAGGGTGAAGCTGGCGGCGAGCACGTTGCCCATGCGCACCTGCCCGGAGGGCGAGACCTGGCGCTCCACGAGGGCGCGGAAGGCGTCGCCCTTCTGGAGGTCGCGGCTCATGTCCACGCGGTACTCGAAGATGTCGGCGATGGACCAGGCCAGCTCGGTGCGGGCGCGCGACGGGAGGTCGGCGGCCGCGTCCTTCATCGCGTCGTACAGGGTGGACTGGATCGTCCCGGCGACGGCGATGGTGTCGGTGCGCCAGGGGATCCGCTCCTCGGCGCCCTGCCATCCCTGCACGGTGCGACGGAGGCGCACCAGGCGGTCCATGGCGAGCTGGAAGACCAGCTCATTGGGCTGCGAGTCGGGGTGCGCGGCCGCGCGCACCGTGACCGGCATGCCGGCGGGGATGCGGCGATCGTCGAGGTTGGACGCCCGGATGACCTCCGCGGCATCGCCGCTGGTGAGTCCCTGCCGGGTGAGCAGTGCCGCGAGCGCCTCGCCCCGGCCCAGCGTGTCCACCCCTTCGCGGACGCGGTTCTCGACCATCGGCGTGCCCTGGAGGGCGACCAGCGGCTCGTTGGCGAGATGCTCCGGGAGGGGCTGCGTCCAGCGCAGCGCCGCCCAGGCGAGGAGGGTGATCAGGCCGTAGCTGACGGCACGTGCGCGGGACCGCGTCAATCCATCTGTCTCCTGATGAACGTCGGGATCTCCATGTCGCTGAGATCCTGCTGGCCGGGGGCGGGCCGCTCCGAGGGAGGAGCGGGGGTCGGCCGCGGGTTCACCCGTGGAATGTCGGTACGGCCGGCCGGGGCCACGCGGGCCGGCCGGTTCCCCGGGAAGGGGATGACGGGAGCGCCCTTGGGGACGCTGACCCCGGGGGCGGGCATCTCGGGCGCGGCGGGAGCGATGAGCCCCGTCTGCAACGCCTTGTCGAAGCCGGTGGCGATGACGGTGACGCGGATCTCCCCCTGCATCGCCGGCTCGTGCACGGCGCCGAAGATGATCTCCGCCTCGTCGCCGACGGCGTCGTGGATGATCTCGTTGATCTGGTGCACCTCACCGAGGGTGAGGTCGGCGCCGCCGGTGATGTTCACCAGCACGCCCATCGCCCCGGAGATGGACACGTTGTCGAGCAGCGGCGAGGCGATGGCCTGCTGCGCCGCCTCGACCGAGCGGTTCTCGCCGCGGCCCACGCCGGTGCCCATGAGGGCCGAGCCGCCGTTCTGCATGACGGTGCGCACGTCGGCGAAGTCGACGTTCACGAGCCCCGTGACGCTGATGAGCGAGGAGATGCCCTGCGTCGCGTGCAGCAGCACTTCGTCGGCCTTCTTGAGCGCATCCTGGAATGGGATCCCCTTGCCCACGACGGCGAGCAGCCGCTCGTTGGGCACGACGATCATCGTGTCCACGTTCTTGCGCATCTCGGCGATGCCCTGCTCCGCCTGGCGCATGCGCTTGCGCCCCTCGAAGAGGAAGGGGCGGGTGACGATGCCGACGGTGAGGGCGCCCGCCTCGCGGGCGAGCTCCGCGACGACGGGAGCCGCCCCGGTGCCGGTGCCGCCGCCCATGCCGCAGGTGATGAACACGAGGTCCGCGCCGGCGAGGGTGCGCTGCACCTCGTCACGGTTCTCCTCGATCGCCTGGCGCCCGATCTCGGGACGGGCGCCGGCGCCGAGGCCGCGGGTGAGCTTCTTCCCGATCTGGATCTTCGCGTCGGACTTCGAGGCGAGGAGCGCCTGCGCGTCGGTGTTGACCGAGATGAACTCGACACCCTCGAGGTGCTCGTCGATCATCCGGTTGACGGCGTTGCCGCCGCCACCACCGACACCCACGACCTTCATGCGGGCGTTTTGCGTCGCGCTCTCTTCGAACTCGAAGATCATGGCGAACGAGGCTCCGGTGCTTCGCTGGGAGGGAAACGAACTGCGCGGGCGAGTGGCGCTCCGACCGCGGGTGGGACACGATCCGGGGATCGTGCGTGGGTCGGAAACGCCGCGTGAATATAACGTTTTCGGGCGTCCTCACCACCCCCGCGACATGGACGAATCAGGGGCGGAAAGACAACATCCGCAACGGGTTGAGTTATCCACAGGACCCGGCGCCGACAGCACTTTTTTGATGTGGGGTGAGGCGACGCTGGCGGACGGCGAAGGGCGGTCCTCGGCTGGTCGTTGGCCGTCAGTCGATAGGCTCTGGGCTCTGGTCGTTGGCTCGATGGGGTACCGGAAACCCGGGATGCGGCGCCTCGTCGAATGGAGCCAAAGACGAGAGCCTAGAGCCTACCGACTCAGGGCCAATGACCAGCCGAGGACCGCCCTGGACGTCATCCGGCAGCCGTCAGCCGCCAGCCGTCAGAAGAAGTCCTGCAGCCAGTGCTTCACCTTCTGCGCGATCCCATCCATCCCCGGCCCCCCGATCTTGAGCCGGCGCGCCATCGAGCCCGCGCCCCCGGCGGCGACCCGCATCGCCCCGTACTGCGCCAGCCCCACCACCGTGGAGAAGCGCGGCGACTCCACCGAGTCCACGAGCCCGGACAGGTTGTCGGTGGGCAGCCCCACCCGCACCCCGGTGCCGAAGACGTCGCTCGCCAGCTCGGCGGCCCCCTGCATCGACGCCGCCCCCCCGGTGAGCACCACCCCGGCGCTCAGCTTCCCCGCGAAGCCCGCGTTCTGCACGTCGCGCTGGACGATGTCGAAGATCTCGTCCATGCGCTGGTGGATGATGTGCGCGAGCAGCTCGCGCGGGATCTGCCGGTCGCCCTGCGCCACGGTGCTGGGGAGCGCGATGACCTCGGCGGGATCCACCAGGGGCTCGTAGGCGCAGCCGTACCGCTCCTTGAGGCGCTCGGAGTCCACCTGCGTCACGCCGAGACCGTGCACGATGTCGCTGGTGACGTTGTTGCCGCCGAAGGCCACGGTGCCCAGGTGGCGGATCTTCCCCTCGTGGAAGACGGCGAGGTCGGTGGTGCCCGCCCCCATCTCCACGAGGGCGACCCCCAGCTCCTTCTCGTCCTCGGTGAGCACGGCGAGGGCGCTGGCGAGGGGCTCGAGCACAAGCTCCTTCACCTTGTACCCGGCGCGCTCCACCGACTTGCGGAGGTTCACCGCGGGGGCGCTGCCGATGGTCACGAGGTACATCTCCACCTCGAGGCGGGTGCCGCTCATCCCGATGGGGTCGCGGATCCCGGTGTCGCGGTCCACCGTATACTCCTGCGGGATCGCGTGCAGCAGCTCGCGGTCCTGCGGGATCGCCTGCGCCCGCGCGACCTCGTTGGCGCGCTCCACGTCGCCGCGGGCGATCTCGTCGCCGCTGATGGCCACGATCCCCTTGGAGATCATCGCCTGCACGTGTTCCCCGGCGATGCCGGTGTACACCTCGGTGACCTGCGCCCCGGCCATGCGCTCGGCGTCCTGGAGCGCCTTGCGGATGGAGCGCGTGGTCTCCTCGATGTCGGAGACCACCCCGCGGCGCATCCCGGTGGTGCGGGCCTGCCCCACCCCGAGCACCTTGATGGTGGGGTGCTTGGGGAGATCACCGACCACCTCGGCGATGATCGCAGTCGTCTTCGCGGAGCCGATGTCCAGGCCGGCGACGAGCCGTTCGGTATTCATGGCAGTCGGGCGATCACTTGATCACGGTATCGGAGATCCAGTTCCGCGGCGCGGAGCTGGCGTCGTGCGAGGTCCTGGTCCACCGCGTCCACCTCGGCGAGCCGGGCGACGGTGAGGTCGGCGCCGGCGCGCACCTGCAGGGTGGCCACGTACAGCAGGAGTTCGTCGGGGGCGGTACGGCGCACCGCGCTCACCTTGCCGTACATCCCCGGCGCCACATCGCGGAGCTCCCCGAGGAAGCGGAGGATCGCGGTGTCGCGCTGGGCGAGGATGGGGGCATCCACGGGGGTCCGGGCGGGATCGATGGGCAGCGGCACGCCACGGGCATCATACACGCGGAAGCCGTCCGCCGCAGGGACCAGGGCCGCCGGGAGGTGCTCGCTGACCTGCACCACCAGCGTGCCCGGGAGGCGGCGGGAGATCCGCACGCTTCGCACCTCGGGGTGGGCGGCCACCCGCCGCTCCAGGGGGGCAGCGTCGTCCCAGACCGAGGCCAGCGTATCGACGGCCAGCCGCCGCAGGATGTCACTCGGGGGAAGATAGCGGGCGCCCACGATCTCCACGCGCCGCACGCGGAAGAAGGCCATCCGCCGCATCACCTGGGGCCCCCACCACGGCGCGCTCCCCGCCGTGGCCACCAGGATCGCGAGGAGGACGAGCTTCCAGGTCGCGATGCGCCGGGGTGCGGCGGGGCGGGGTTCGGCGGGGCCGGTCATCCGCCCTGGATCCGGGCGAGGAGCTCGGGGCCGGTGTGGGTGATGTCGCCGGCCCCCATGAGGAGCACGACGTCACCCTCGCGCGCCGCCCCGGCCAGCGCGGGCGCCAGCGCGGGCCGTTCCCCGCGCCAGGCGAGCGCCCCCCCGGCCCGGCCCACCGCGTCGGCGACCAGCGCCGAGCTGACGCCGGGAATCGGCGCCTCGCGCGCGGCGTAGATCTCGGTGAGGAAGACGGTGTCGGCGCCGGCGAGCGCCTCGCCGAACTCGCGGGCGAAGTCGCGGGTGCGCGAGAAGAGGTGCGGCTGGAAGGCGGCCACGATCCGCCGGCCCGGGAAGGCGCCGCGCGCCGCCGCGAGGGTGGCGGCGATCTCGGTGGGGTGGTGCGCGTAGTCGTCGATCACGAGGATGCCGCGTGCCTCCCCCACCCGCTCGAAGCGGCGCGCCACGCCGGTGAAGGCCTCGAGCCCCGGGCGCATCGCGTCGAGGGTGAGGCCCATGGCCAGCCCGGTGCCCACCGCCGCGAGGGCGTTGAGGGCGTTGTGCCGCCCCGGCACCCGGAGGGAGAGCTCACCGATCGCGTCGCCGTCGTAGCGCAGCGCGAGGCGCTGGCGCCCGTCGGCGTGGCCGAGGGACTCGGCGCGGAGCCGCGCGTCGGGGGAGGTGACGCCGTAGCGGATCACCTCCGCGCTCGCCGGCGTGCGCAGCGCGTTGGCGCCGGCGTCGTCGGCGCAGAGCACGATCCACCGCGCGCGCCCCGCGTAGTCGGCGAAGGTCGCCTCGATGTCGGCGAGGTCGTGGTAGATGTCGAGGTGGTCGGCCTCGATGTTGGTGACCACCGCCACGGTGGGCTGCAGCGTGAGGAAGGAGCGGTCGTACTCGTCCGCCTCCACCACGTACAGCGCGTCGCTGCCGGCGCGCAGGTTTCCCTGCCAGGCGGCGACGCGCCCCCCCACGAGCGCGGTGGGATCGCGGCCGGCGGCGGCGAGCGCCTCGGCGGTGAGCACGGTGGTGGTGGTCTTACCGTGCGTGCCGGCGATCCCCACGAGCTCGCGGCCCGCGGTGACCTCGCCCAGGGCGGCGGCGCGCTTCATCACCGGCAGCCCCGCGGCGCGCGCGGCGGCGAGCTCGGGATGATCCTCGCGCATGGCGGCGGTGTACACGACCCCCCGGGCGCCCCGCACGTGCGCGGGGTCGTGGCCCACCTGGAGCGACACGCCGTAGCGCGCGAGGCCGGCCGCCCCCTCGATCACCCCGTCGCAGCCGGAGATGGGAATGCCGCGGCGCGCGAACAGCTCGGCGAGGGCGCACATCCCCGCGCCGGCGATGCCGACGAAGTGGATGGGGCGCGAGTCGGCGGGATCGAGGAGTGTCATGGGACGGCGCGCAATATAGGTCGCGTCGCGATCCCCGCTCAAGAGCGGCCCCGCGCGTCGTCGAGCAGTGCGCGGATGCGCCGCGCGATCGCATCGGCCGCGTCGGGCCTCGCGCGGCGCCGCGCGCCCTCGGCGAGCGCCTCGAGGCGCGCGGGATCGCCGAGCAGCGCGCGCACGCTCGCGTCGAGCCGCTCCGCCGTCACGTCGCGCTGCAGCAGCACCTCCGCCGCGCCCGCGCGCTCGAGGGCGCGCGCGTTGACCACCTGGTGGTCGGCCGCCGCGGTGGGCAGGGGGACGAGCAGCATGGGGATCTCCCACGCGCACAGCTCCGCCGTCCCCATGGCGCCGGCGCGGCTGATCGCGACGTCGGCGGCGGCGTAGGCCTCGCGCATCGGCGACACGTACGGCAGCACGCGCACGCGCGGCCCCTCGTGCCCGCGATACTGCTCGAAGCTTCCCTTCCCCGTCACCCAGAGGAGGGAGATCCCGTCCGGGAGCCCGCCCGCGCCCACCCAGGCCGCGACCGCGTCGTTGATGGCCCGCGCCCCCTGGCTGCCGCCGAAGACGAGCAGCACGCGATCGTGCGCGGGGAGCTGCCAGCGCGCGCGCGCCGCCTCGCGCGAGGGGCGGGGCTGCGTGGGGGGCTCGATCGGGTTCCCCGCGTCGACCACCTGCGTGCCGCGCCCCGTGCGCAGCGACGCCGCGGCCTCGGGAAAGCCGAGGTAGATCTCGCGGGCCCCGCGGGCGAAGAGCCGCATGGTGAGCCCCGGATGTGAGTTCTGCTCCTGGAGCACATAGGGGACCCGGTGCGCGGCGGCCCAGGCGAGGGCGAGCCCCGAGGCGTAGCCCCCGGTGCCCACCACGAGCCGCGCGCGGCCGGCCGCGTCGTCCTGGAGGGCGCCGAGCCGGCGCCAGGCGCTGACCATTCCCCGCGCCGTCTTCCAGTTCTCCCAGGGGCGCGACCGGTAGAGCGGGTGCAGGTCGAGCAGGACGTGGGGGAACTCGGTGGCCGGGAGCACGTCGCGCTCGATCCCGCGCCGCGCGCCCACGAAGAAGGGCTGCACCCGCGGGTCCAGGCGCACGAGGGCGCGCGCGATCGCGAGCCCCGGGTACAGGTGCCCTCCGGTGCCGCCGCCGGCGAAGATCACGCGCATGTCGCTAGCCCTCCGCCGGGGTGAGCGGGTTGGTGGCCCCCTCGCCGAGGACGCGCTCGCGGCTGCTGCCGATGTTCACGAGGATGCCGGTGAAGAAGAGGGAGAGCACGAGGTTCGAGCGGCCGTAGGAGACGAAGGGGAGGGTGAGCCCCGTGGTGGGGAGCAGCCCGATCACGACGCCCACGTGCAGGTACGCGGTGAGGACGGTGGTGAAGGTGAGTCCGACCGCCACGAGCTGCAGGAAGGGCGTGCGCGCCTTGCGCGCGATGCGGAACCCAAGCAACCCGTAGGCCGCGAAGGCGACCAGCACCGCCGTGAGCCCCACGAACCCCCACTCCTCGCCGATGTTGCTGGCGATGAAGTCGCTGTACGGGTACGGCAGGAAGCCGTACTGCTGCCGTCCCTGGCCGAAGCCCACGCCGAACCAGCGCCCCGACCCCACGGCGACCAGCGACTGCTGGAGCTGGTAGCTCACCCGCTGGGGCGCCGCGCCGGGATCGAGGAAGGCGGAGAGCCGCAGCACCGCGTACTGCACGTTCTCGATCTTGTGCCAGAACACCGGGATCCCCAGCGCGGCGAGGAAGACGAAGTGCGCCATGCGCGCCCCGCCCACGAAGAGCAGGAGCCCCATGAGCAGGGTGTAGAGCATGGCGACCGACAGGTCGGGCTCCAGCGCCACGAGCACGTCGCAGAGGCCGATCACCACCAGGAAGGGGAGCAGCCCCTTGGTGAGGCGGCGGAGCGATTCCCCCTTCTTCACGATGAGCATCGCGCACCAGACCACCACGGCCAGCTTCCCCAGCTCCGACGGCTGGAACGAGGACCCGAAGAGGAAGCGCTTGGAGCCGTTGATGCGCGGCGCGATGCTCTCGGGAAGGACGAGGGTGGCGAGGAGGGCCACGATGGTGAAGGTCATCAGGGGCCAGGCCCAGTCGTGCCAGCGCTCCGCGTCGAGCTTGGCCGCGATGGCGAAGGCGATGGTGCCCACCACCGCGCCGCTCATCTGGCGCAGCATGTAGTAGGCGCTCATCCGCCCCTCCTGCACGGCGAGGATGGCGCTGGCGCTGTAGAGCACTGCGAGCCCGAAGAAGAGGAGCACGGCGGTGACGATCACCAGCCCCCGCGCCTCGGGCGACATGCGCCACCGCTCCCGGGCGTCGGCCTGCGCGCGCGCGCGCGGCTGCGACATTCCCACGGCGGTCATCGCGGCGACGCCGCCGGCCGGGCGGCGTGCACCAGGGTGCGGAAGGTGGCGCCCCGCTCCTCGTAGTTGCTGAACATGTCGTACGACGAGCAGGCGGGTGAGAGGAGCACGGCGTCGCCGGGCTGCGCCAGCGCGCGCGCGCGAGCCATCACCGCCTCGAAGTCCCCGGTCTCCCGCACCAGCGGCACCTTCCCCGCGAGGTCCTCCGCCACCTGTGGCCCCGCCTCGCCGAAGGCGATCACCACGCGCGCCACCCGCGCGAGGGGCTCCGCCAGCGCGGTGTACGGCTCCCCCTTGTGCCGCCCGCCGAGGAGGACGACGGTGGGGCGCGTCATCCCCTCGAGCGCCACGAGGGTGGACGCGACGTTCGTGGACTTGGAGTCGTTGATCCAGAGTACCCCGTCCACCTCCCCCACCGGCTCGATGCGGTGCTCGAGGGCGTGGAAGCCGCGCAGCGCGCCGGCGATCGCCGCGCGCGCCTCGGGGGTGCGGTGGTCCGGGTGCGCGTGCATCACCGCCAGCGCGGCGGCGAGGGCGTTCTCCACGTTGTGGTGGCCCATGAGCGGGAATTCGTGGCGGGGGATCAGCGGCGCGCCGAGCACCATGAGCTGCCCCGATGCGCGATCCCACCACGCGTCCACCTCCTGCTGCACCGAGAAGCGGAGCCGAAGTCCCGCCGGGATGCGCGGCATCATCGAGCGGACCTCGGCGTCGTCGGCGTTGAGGACCCACGTCGACTGCGGGGTCGCGTTGCGGAAGAGGAGGGCCTTGTCGGCGTAGTACTCCGCCGCCGACGGATACCGGTCGAGGTGGTTCGGGGAGAGGTTGGTCAGCACCCCCACCGTGGGCGTGACGCCTGGCGTGTCGTGCAGCTGGAAGGAGGAGAGCTCGAGGGCGACCCAGCGCGGGGGCTCGTCGCGGAGCGCCAGCTCGGCGAGGGGGGTGCCGATGTTGCCCGCGGCGATCCCGTCGCGCCCCACCGCCTGGAGCAGTCGCGCGGCGATCGCCGTGGTGGTCGTCTTGCCGTTGGTGCCGGTGATGCCGATGTAGCGCAGTCCCGGGAGGAAGCGCAGGGCGACCTCGATTTCCCCCACGATTGGCACCCGCGCCTCGCGGGCGGCGGCGATGGCGGGCATCGCCGGGTCCACCCCGGGGCTCACCACCGCGAGCGACGCGCGCGCGATCCGCGCCAGGTCGTGGCCGCCCAGTTCCACGTGCACCCCGGCATCGGTCAGGTGCCGCGCCGCGGCCCCGAGCGCCTCACCGCCTCCCGCATCGGAGGCGTAGACGCGGGCGCCGGCGCGGGCGAGGAGCGCCGCCGCGGCCCGCCCGCTCCGCCCGAGGCCCACCACCGCCACCTCGCCCCGCGTCCACGCCGCGGGGAGCGCCTCGTCCAGCCCGCGGGGCATCAGCGGATCTTGAGCGTGGTGAGGGCGACGAAGGCGCTGAGCACCCCGATGATCCAGAAGCGCACGACCACCTGCTGCTCGCTCCACCCCTTCACCTCGAAGTGGTGATGCAGGGGCGCTCGCCGGAACACCCGGTGCTGCTGCGCGTACTCGAGCCCGAAGCGCCGGCGCCGGTACTTGAACACGAAGCGCTGGAGGATCACCGACAGCATCTCCGCCACGAACACCGCCCCCACGAACACCAGCAGGAACTCCGTCTTGAGCAGGATCGCCACCGCGCCCAGCGCCCCCCCGAGCGCGAGGGAGCCGGTGTCGCCCATGAACACCTGCGCGGGATAGCTGTTGTACCAGAGGAAGCCGATCAGCGCCCCCACCATCGCCGCGCAGTAGATGGCCAGCTCGCCGGAGCCGGGGAGGTAGAAGAGCCCCAGGTAGCGGGAGAAGTCCACGCGTCCCGCGGCGTACGAGAACACGGCGAAGGTGGCGAAGGCGATCGCCGAGAGCCCCGCCGCGAGCCCGTCCAGCCCATCGGCGATGTTCACCGCGTTGCTCGTGCCGGTGAGCACGAAGGTGGTGAAGAGCACGTACACCCAGGCGAAAATGCCCGCCGCCGGCACCACGAGCACGTACTTGAAGAAGGGGAGCGTGGTGGAGGCACCCGGCAGGTTCGACATCGGCACCTGCCACAGGTAGAAGCCCAGGGCGAGCCCCACCGTCACCTGCCCGCCCAGCTTGTAGCGCTCCACCAGTCCCGTGTTCTTCTGCCCCAGGCGCTTCTGCCGCAGCTTGAGCGTGTCGTCGAGGAAGCCGATGATCCCCATCCACGCCGTCACGAAGAGGGCGAGCCACACGTAGGGCCTCGACCAGGAGAGGCGCGCCCACAGCAGGGTGGACACGATCGCCGCGGTGAGGAAGATGACGCCGCCCATCGTGGGCGTGCTCCCCTTGGCGGCGTGCGAATCCGGGGTCCCCTCACGCACCACCTGGTTCACCGCGCGCCGGCGCAGCGCCGCGAGGAACATGGGCCCCACGACGAAGGCGATGAGCAGCGCCGTCGCCGCCGCGCCGACGGCGCGGAAGGAGATGTACGTGAAGAGGTTGAACAGGCCGCCGTACTGGCTGGCGTACGGGGAGAACAGGTGGTAGAGCACGCGGGACGGGTGGAGGGCGGTCGGGGAGCGAGCGGGGGGCGGATCCCCGCGGTCGGCGATGAATGACTAGTGGCTTTGGGGCTCCGGCGCTGCTCCCCGGTAGCCCGCGTGGGCCCGGGCCCAGTCGGCCAGGTGCGGCACCAGCCGCTCGAGCCGGACGCCGCGGGAGCCCTTGAGGAGGACGACCGCGTCCGGGCGGAGGGCGGCTTCGAGGAGGGGCCAGGCGGCGTCGGCGTCGGGCACCGACCGGCCGCGCGGGCTCCCCTGCGCCGCCGCCTCCACCGCGGGCCCCATCATCCCCACGCCGAGGACGAGGTCGAAGGGGCCGGCGACCGCCTCCTCCGCGACCTCGCGGTGGAGGCGCTCCGCATGGTCGCCCATCTCGAGCATCGACCCGAGCACGGCGAGGCGCGGCCTCCCCTCCCCCGCCGCCTCGAGCAGCTCGAGGGCGGCCCGGGTGGACCCGGGGTTCGCGTTGTAGGCGTCGTTGATCAGGGTGAGGCCGCCGAACGCCTCGTAGTTCACGCGCATGGGCGGGATGCGCATCGCCGCGATCCCTCGCGCCGCGTCCGCGACCGGGATCGAGAGCTCGCGCGCCACGGCGAGCGCGAGCGTCGCGTTGCGCAGGTTGTGCACGCCGCGCACCGGCGGCCGCACCTCCACCCCCTCCACCACGAGGCAGCCCAGCCCGTCCGGGGCGATGCTCCACGACGTGGGATGCAGGTCGCCCTGGTCGAGCCCCGCCGCCACCGTGCGGCGCGCGCGCGACTGCGCGGCGTGCACCACGTCGGGCTGCGACGCGGGGACCACGCACACCGGCACCCCCTCGCACCCCGCGAGCTCCTCGCGGAGCACCCCTTCCAGGTCGCCCAGCCCCTCGAGGTGCTCCTCGGCGATCGAGGTCACCACGGTGAGGTCGGGCTCCACGATCGCGCGCAGCCGCGGGATCTCCCCGGGATGGTTGGTCCCCATCTCGATCACCGCGACCTCGGCCTCGTCGGGGATGGCGAGGAGGGTGAGGGGGACGCCGACGAGGTTGTTGAAGTTGCCCTCGGTGGCATGCACCCGGAAGCGGCTCCCGATGGCGGCGCGCAACAGCTCCTTCGTGCTGGTCTTGCCGTTGGTGCCCACCACGGCCACGACGCGTCCCCCCCACGCGCGGCGGCGCTCGCGACCGAGCGCGCCGAGGGCGACGAGGGTGTCGGCCACGGTGAAGACCGGCACGCCGAGGTTCGCGGCGCGATCGGGCTTCGAGACCACGAGCCCCGCGGCGCCCTGCGTCACGGCGTCCGCGAGAAAGTCGTGCGCGTCGAACCGTTCGCCGGCGAGCGCCACGAAGAGCGCGCCCGGGGGGATGTGCCGCGTGTCGGTGGAGACGCCGGTGAAGGCACCGCCCCCCTGCGGCCGGTCCCCGACGAGCTGCGAGCCGAGGGCATGCGTGACCCGGTCGGCGGTCCAGGAGGCGGTCATCGGGCCACCCCCGCGGCGAGCAGCTCCGCGACCACCTGGCGTTCGTCGAAGGGAAGCTTCTCGGTGCCGCGGACCTGGTAGGTCTCGTGCCCCTTCCCCGCGAGGAGCACCACGTCGCCGGGCTGCGCGAGGGCGAGGGCGCGCGCGATCGCGTCGCGGCGATCCTCGATGCGTTCCACGGCGGCGCCCTCCCCGGCGGGGATCCCCGCGACGATGTCGTCGAGGATGCGCTGCGGATCCTCGGTGCGCGGGTTGTCGCTCGTGACGATGGCGACGTCGGCGCCGCGCGCGGCGATCGCGCCCATCTCCGGCCGCTTGCCGCGGTCGCGATCCCCCCCCGCGCCGAAGACGACGATGAGGCGCCCGTGCGTGAAGGGGCGCACGGCGGCGAGGGCGCGCTCGAGGGCGTCGGGGGTGTGCGCGTAGTCGCGCAGCACGGTGGGATCGGCGGCGATGCGCTCGAGGCGCCCCGGCACCTGCGGCAGCGTCGCGAGTCGCGCGGCGATCACCTCGCCCCGCACGCCGAGCGCGTACGCCGCGGCCGCCGCCGCGACGGCGTTGGCGACGTTGAAGTCCCCGATGAGGGGGAGGCGCACGGCGTGGCGCTCGTCGGCCATCCCCAGCGTCCACTCGCTGCCGAGGGGGCCGAAGCGCACGTCGGCGGCGTGCACCTCCGCGGCGACGCGGGTACTGAAGCTCACGCGCCGGCGATCGGTGCGCAGCTGCTGCCAGGCGGGATCGTCGGCGTTGACCACGGCGACGCCGTGCGGCTTGAGGTACTCCAGCAGCCGGGACTTCGCGGCGAAGTACTGCTCCATCGTGCCGTGGTAGTCCAGGTGGTCGCGGGTGAGGTTGGTGAACACCGCGACGTCGAACTCCACGCCGTCGATGCGGCGCTGGTCGATGGCGTGCGACGAGGCCTCCATGGCGACGGCCCGCACGCCGCGGCCGACGAGGGCGCGGAGCACGCGCTGGAGCTCGATCGGGCCCGGGGTGGTGAGGCCGCCCCCGCCGGGCAGCTCGTCGCCCGCGCTCCCCACCAGCACCCCGAGGGTGCCGATCGAGGCGCTCGGCGCCTCGTCGCCGTGGAGGAGGTGGCGCAGCAGGTTGACCGTGGTGGTCTTCCCGTTGGTGCCGGTGACCGCGGCCAGGATGAGGTCGCGGGCGGGCCAGTCGTACGCGACCGCGGCGGCGAGGGGAGCAGCGCGCCGGCCGTGCCGGACGATGAGCGCGGCGGGAGCATCGGCCACGGCGCCCGCCTGCTCGGCGATCACCAGGGCGGCGCCGGCCTGCAGCGCCTGCGGGATGTAGGCGTGGCCATCGCGATCGGCCCCGGCGAGGGCGACGAAGCAGGCACCCGGGGTGACCGCGCGGCTGTCGTCCACGAGGGCGGTGAGCGCGCGGGGGATCGTGCCGCGCCGCTCGACGAGCAGGCCGGCGCGGTCGAGCGAATCAGCGATGAGCTGCGGATCGAGTGGCATCAGGGCTGGTACGAGAGGCGCACGACGGCCCCGGGGGACGCCAGGGCGCCCGCGGCGGGGGTCGTGCCGGTCGCGCCGGGGGTGAGGCGCACGCGGAACCCCGCTCCATGCAACGCCCGCACCGCGTCGCGCAACGTGAGCCCCGTCACTTCGGGGACCGGGCGCGGGGGGAGCGGGGGGGCGGGCTCGGGGGCCGCGTAGGGGAGCGATGCGACGAAGGGGACGCTGCCGTCACGCTCCGCCACGGGGGGCGGGGCGGCGGCCGCGGGAACGGCGAGCGATTCCGCGCCGGCGCGCGCGAGCTGCACGTCCGGCGCCGCGGCCGCGGGGGCACGGAC
>DASWVQ010000165.1:0-2876 GCA_036401195.1 Gemmatimonadaceae bacterium | reverse complement strand
GCCGAGGGCCGAGGGCCGAGAGCCGGCGGCCATCAGTTGCCGTTCCCCTCTGTTGCCCCTCCCGCCCCGACTCCCCAGCTTTATCCGCAATGCCGAACCTCCTGCACCTCGCCATCGCCCAGTTCCGCCCCACCAAGGCGGCCTACCGCGAGAACGTCGAGCGCCTGGGGGCGCTGTTCGCCCAGGTGGCGGCGCTCGAGCCGCGCCCGCAGCTCCTCTGCCTCCCCGAGACCGCGCTCACGGGCTACTTCCTGGAGGGCGGGGTGCGCGAGGTGGCGGTCACCGCGGGCGCGCTCGCGCGCGACCTCGACGCCTGCTACCGCGCGCACGTGCCGAACCCGCGCACCCTCGACGTGGCGATCGGCTTCTACGAGAAGTGGCGCGACACCCTCTACAACTCGGCGCTCTACGTCACCCTCGGGCAGGGGGAGCCGGTCATCCGCCACGTGCACCGCAAGGTGTTCCTCCCCACCTACGGCCTGTTCGACGAGGAGCGCTTCGCCGAGCGCGGGCGCGAGGTGGCGGCGTTCGACACGCCGTGGGGGCGCGCGGCGATGCTGGTGTGCGAGGACCTGTGGCACTCGATGACCGCCACGATCGCCGCGCTCGACGGCGCGCAGCTCCTCATCGTCCCCACCGCTCCGCCCGCCCGCGGGGCCTGGCCGCGCCACGATGAGACCCCCGGCCCCGCCAGCGCCGCGCGGTGGGAGCGGCTCGCGCGCGACGTCGCCGAGGAGCACGGCGTGTACGTCGCGCTCGCGCACCTGGTGGGCACCGAGGGCGGGAAGATGTTCCCCGGCGCCTCGCTCCTCGCCGGTCCCCGGGGCGACGTGCGGGGGCGCGGGCCGCTCTGGGACGACGCGATCCTCACCGCGACGATCGACCTGGGCGACGTGTCGCGCGCGCGCGCCGACATGCCGCTGATCGCGGACCTGGACGTGATGCTCCCGCACCTGCGCGCCTCGATGGATCGCGCGGTGGCGCGCGAGCGCTTCTCCCTCACCTACGACACGACCACCACCCCGCGCCCCGCGGGGGATGGCGACGCCGACGCGACGCCTCCCCGGCCGCCGGAACGGTCGGCCACGCAGGCGTATCGCGTGGAGGTGGCGGCTCCGACCGCGTCGCCCGCCCCCCTCACCCTCGACGGACCCCTCGTCGAGGACTGGCTCGTGCGGTTCATCCGCGATGAGCTGGCCCAGCGTCGCTTCACGAAGGCGATCGTCGGCATCTCGGGCGGGGTGGACTCGGCGGTGACCGCGTACCTCGCCGCGCGCGCGCTCGGGCCGGGGAACGTGATCGGCGTGCGGATGCCCTATCGCACCTCGAGCCGCGACTCGCTCGACCACGCCCAGCTCGTGATCGATGCGCTCGGGATCGAGTCGCGCACCGTGGACATCACCGCCGCCGTGGACGGCTACCTCGCGGCGGAGCCCGACGCCGACGGTGCGCGCCGCGGAAACGTGATGGCGCGCATGCGCATGATCGTCCTCTTCGACCTCTCGGCGAAGCATCGCGCGCTCGCGCTGGGGACGGGGAACAAGACCGAGCGGCTCTTCGGCTACTTCACCTGGCACGCCGACGATTCTCCCCCGATCAATCCCCTCGGCGACCTGTTCAAGACGCAGGTGTGGGCCCTGGCGCGGCACCTCGGCGTGCCCGAGGTGATCGTGGGCAAGCCGCCGAGCGCCGACCTGGTGGTGGGACAGACCGACGAGGGGGATTTCGGCATCAGCTACGCGCGGGCCGACGAGCTGCTGAACTGGATGCTCAGCGGCTACACCGCGGACGACCTGGTGGCGCGCGGCTTCGATCCCGCCGAGGTGGACGTGGTGCGGAAGCGGCTGGCGAGCACGCACTGGAAGCGACGGCTGCCCACCGTGGCCATGCTCTCCGGCACCGCCATCGGCGAGTCGTACCTGCGCCCCGTCGACTTCTAGGCAGTCATCCTGAGCGACAGCGAAGGATCCGGCCCCGGTGCATGCCGTCATCCTGAGCAACAGCGAAGGATCCGCCCCGCGGCGCATGCCGTCATCCTGAGCGACAGCGAAGGATCCGGCCCCGGCGCATGCCGTCATCCTGAGCGACAGCGAAGGATCTGGCCCGGCGCAGAGGCGCTCGGTGGGCGGCCCTTCCTCCCTTCAAGGATCCGAGTCCGGAAGCACGTACCTCCCCAGGTCTTCCCATCCAGGGTTCGCGCCATTGATCAGCGCGATCTTCCGTGCCCTGGTCCACGACTTGAGCTGCTTCTCGCGACTGATCGCCGCGTACGGATCCGGCGCTTCCTCGACGAATACCAGGCGACCCATCCGGTACCTATGCGCGAATCGACTGCCCAACCCTTCCCGGTGTTGCCTGAGTCTCTGGCCCAGGTCACCGGTGACCCCGATGTACAGGGTCCCGGAGCGATTCGTCAGGATGTATACCCACCAGCAGCGTGGCATCGGGGGAACGTGGCGCTCGACGCGGGGCGGACTGGTACCGTATCATTGCTCTGATCATCACCGCCGGCCTTCCTCGCTGAAGAACCATCGCACGGTAGCCCGGCCGCGATCGGCCGCGGCCGGATCCTTCGCTGTCGCTCAGGATGACTGCCAACTGACCGTCCGCCTGCGCCGGATCCTTCGCTGTCGCTCAAAACTGCCAACTGACCGTCCGCCTGCGCCGGATCCTTCGCTGTCGCTCAGGATGACTGCAACACCCCTTGACCCTCACGCAACGTGAGGCCTTACGCTGACTCCACGATGACCTCCTGGAAGATCGGCGACCTCGCGCGGGAGACCGGGCTCACCGTCCGGACCCTGCACCATTACGACGAGATCGGGCTGCTCCGTCCCGGGCAGCGGACGGAGTCGGGCTACCGCCTGTACGGGGAG
>DASWVQ010000164.1:0-3481 GCA_036401195.1 Gemmatimonadaceae bacterium | reverse complement strand
TGCTGCCGGCCCTGCTCCTCCTCCTCGGCTCGCTGGCCTGCGCGACCCTCCCGGTCGGCACCACCGCCCCCAGCGCCGACTGGCCCTCGTACAACAACGCCCTCGAGGGCACCCGCTACTCCCCGCTCACCGAGATCACCCCCGCCAACGCCGCGACGCTCGAGCGCGCCTGCACCTTCGACACGGGCGAGCAGATGTCCATGCAGAGCGGCCCGATCGAGGTCGGCGGCGTGCTCTTCCTCACCACGGACACGAGCACCTACGCGATCGACGCCGCCACCTGCCGGCGCATCTGGCACACGGCGCGCGCCTACCCGAACATCGGCTTCCTGAAGAACAACCACGGCGCTGCGTACATGAACGGCCGGCTCTTCCGGGTGCATGGCGGGGTGCACGCGTACGCGCTCGACGCGGCCACCGGACAGCTGCTCTGGGACGTCTCCTTCAGGGAGCGCGATGGCGAGGGGGCGCCGATGGCGCCGATCGCCTGGAATGGCCTGGTCTTCGTGGGCAACAGCGGCGGCGACAACATGGGCGTCCGCGGGCACGTGCACGCCCTCGAGGCGGCGACCGGGCGCGAGGTGTGGCGCTTCGAGGTGGTGCCCGACACGGGCGCGCCGCGGGCGACGTGGGGCTCCGGCCCCAACTCGGCCACCCCCACCGGGGGCGGGCTCTGGAGCAGCTTCACCCTCGACCCGGCGACCGGGACGCTGTACGTCCCCGCGGGCAATCCCGCGCCGGACTTCATGCCGCACCTGCGCGAGGGGCAGAACCTCTACGCGAACAGCCTCGTGGCCCTCGACGCGCGCACCGGGAAGCTCCGCGACTACGTGCAGGTGCTCGACGGGCGGCGCGACTGGCACGACTGGGACGTGAGCGCCACGCCGGCGCTGATCCGCACGCGCGCGGGGAAGTCGCTGCTCGCGCTCGCGGGAAAGGACGGGCAGCTGCACGGGATCGACCCGTCGCCGATGCGCATCGCCTGGTCGGTGCCCACCACCACGCGCAGCAACGTCGAGGCGCCGCTCACGCACCTGCGGGCCACGCGCTTCTGCCCGGGCACGCAGGGGGGCACGGAGTGGAACGGCCCCGCGTGGAACCCCGCGCTCAACCTCGTGTTCGCGGGGGCGGTGGACTGGTGCGCGAGCATCCGGCTCGTGCATCCCGACAGCATCCCGCGCCCCCTCCCGATGGACTTCACCGGGAACGCGGGAGGCGGCTTCGGGCAGTTCGACCCGAAGGAGCAGTGGAAGGGGTGGATCACCGCGGCCGATCCCGACGCCGGCGAGATCCGCTGGCGCTACCAGGCGCGCACCCCGATCCTCGCCGGCGTCACCGCCACCGCGGGGGGCGTGGTGCTCACCGGCGACATGACCGGGCGACTCATCGTGCTCGACGCGCAGACGGGGCGCGTGGCGACCGAGGTGGAGACGGGCGCGCCGATGGGCGCGGGGATCATCACCTACGCGGTGGGGGGGCGGCAGTACGTCGCCGCGGCGGGCGGCTCGATCTCCCCCATCTGGCCCCTCGATCCCGCCTCCAGCCGGGTGACGATCTTCCGGTTGCGGTAAGGCGGCTTCCGCGGGGGGATCCGGGATGACGTTGACATCCCCCCGCGGCATTGCGAACGTCCATGCACCCTCCGGCGGCGCCAGCTCTCCTGGCGCCGGCCCGGATGGCGCTCCCACCCGCTTCCAGAGGGTCCGCATGCGCATGGTCCTGATCGGTGTCCACCTCACGTCAACCGACAGGATCGGAGTGTCCTCGCATGCCAATCACGACCCCTGCCGCCGCGCGCCTCGTCGCCGAGCGGGTCACGTACGCGCTGCCTGACGGCCGCGCGCTCCTTCACGACCTCACACTCTCCTTCGGCCGGGAACGCTCCGGCCTGATCGGGCCCAACGGGTCCGGCAAGACGACGCTCCTCCGCCTCCTGGCGGGGGAGCTGGCGCCGTCGCGCGGGCGGGTGCACCGCTCGGGCACGATCGCGGTACTGCCGCAGGAGTACCGGCCGCCGCCGGGGGCGCCGCTCGCGGCGGTGCTGGGGATCCACGAGCGACTCGCGGCACTCCAGCGCATGGACGCGGGCACCGCATCCGCCGCGGACCTCGACGTCATCGGCGACGACTGGGACGCGGCGGCGCGTGCGGTGGCGACGCTCGCGCGCTTCGGCCTCGGCCACCTCTCCCTCGACCGCCCGCTAGGCGCGGTGAGCGGGGGGGAGGCGACGCGCGTCGCCCTCGCGCGGCTGGTGCTCGCGCGCCCGGACTTCCTCGTGCTCGACGAGCCCACCAATCACCTCGACGCGGGGAGTCGCGCGTCGCTGTACGAGTTCGTGGCGGAGTGGGGCGGGGGACTGCTCTGCGTGAGCCACGACCGCGAGCTGCTGCGCCGCATGGACCGCATCGTGGAGCTCTCCACCCTCGGCGCGCGCACCTACGGGGGCAACTGGGACTTCTACCGCACGCGGCGCGACGAGGACGACGCGGCGGCCGCGCGCGAGCTGGACAGCGCCCGCGCCGCGCTGAAGCTCGCCGAGCGCGAGACGCGCGCGTCGCGCGAGCGGCAAGCGCGCCGCGAGGCGCAGGGGAAGCGGTCCGCCGCGACGGCGAACATGCCGAAGATCCTCCTCGGCGGGCGGAAGCGGCAGGCGGAGGCGACGGGGGCGAAGGTGCGGGCGATCACCGAGCGCGAGGTGGAGGAGCGGCGCGCGCGGGCCGCGGCCGCGCGCGAGCGGGTGGAGCAGCGGGAGCTGCCGCGCTTCGTGCTGCCGTCCACGGAGCTGCATGCGGGTCGCACGGTGCTCGAGATGGACGCGGTCACGGTGCGCCATCCCGGCGCTCCGCGCCCCGTGCTCGATTGCCTATCGCTGCGCATCGTGGGCCCGGAGCGGGTGGCGATCACGGGGCGCAACGGGAGCGGGAAGAGCACCCTCCTCCAGGTGGCGATGGGCACCCTCCTCCCCGAAGCGGGCACGGTGCGGCGCCTCCCGGAGGGCGAGGTGGCGTACCTGGACCAGCGTGGGGCGTCGCTGGATCCGGGGCGCTCGGTGCTGGAGAACTTCCAGGCCCACCATCCACGGCTCGACGCGACGCAGGCGCGGTACGCGCTGGCCCGCTTCCTCTTCGCCGACGAAGGGGCGCTCCAGCGGGTGGGGACGCTCAGCGGCGGGCAGTGGCTGCGCGCGTCACTGGCCTGCGTGCTGGGGGGCGCGCGTCCCCCGTCGTTCCTGATCCTCGACGAGCCGACCAACCACCTGGACCTCGACGCCCTCGACGCACTCGAGGCGGCGCTCCGCGGCTACGACGGCGCGCTGCTCGTGGTGAGCCACGACGCGGAGTTCCTGGAGGCGATCGGGGTGGAGCGGTACCTCGCGCTCAGGTAGTCACGCCGCGGGCGTCGCCGCGCCGGCGCCGGCACGCGCCCCGGTGCGCCGCAGTTCGGCCACGAGCCCGGGGATGCTCCCCTCTACCACCACGTC
>DASWVQ010000163.1:0-11341 GCA_036401195.1 Gemmatimonadaceae bacterium | reverse complement strand
GTGGTGCTGGTGGTCCCCACCGTGGCCACGCAGGCCAGCGGGAGGAAGCCGCTCACCCGGTCGGCCGCGATCGCCGCGGAGAGCGCGTCGGGACGCATGCGGAACTCGGCGTCGACCGGGATCTTCACCACGTTCCCGAGGCCGATCCCGAGGGTGAGCGCCCCCTTGTCGATCGAGGAATGCGCGTGCTCGGAGCAGTACACGCGCAGCACGGGGAGCTCGGGGCGCCCCGCCATCCCGTGCGCCCGGATCCCCAGCTCCTGCTTCGCCTCGCGCGCCGCGGCGAGGGCCAGCATGGAGGAGATGCTGGCAGTGTCGTTGATCAGCCCGAACCACCCCGGCTCGAGGCCGAGCAGCTGGCGCAGCCAGTCCATCGCCAGCTGCTCCAGCTCCGTCGCCGCGGGCGACGTCTTCCAGAGCATGGCGTTCGTGTCGAGCGCGGCGGCGAGGAGCTCGCCGAGGATGCCGGGGATCGAGGCGGAGATCGAGAAGTAGGCGAAGAAGCCGGGGTGGTTCCAGTGGGTGATCCCGGGGATGATCTTCTGTTCGATGTCGCGCATGATGGCATCGAGCGGCTCCCCGGCGCGCGGGGGCGACGCGGGGAGCGACGCGCGGATCTCGCCGGGCGTCGCGCGGGAGAGCACGGGGTAGCGCTCGGGGTGCTCGAGGTACGCGGCGATCCAGTCGAGCAGCGCGCGGCCGTGGTGCTGGAGCTCGGCGGTGGGGAGGTCGCCGGGGATGGGCGTGTCAGTCATCGTTCGCAGGGATGATGCTCATCGCGCGGCGAGCCACTCTGTCGGGACGCCAGGTCCCTCGTCGGCCGCGGCGCGGCCTCGCTCGGGATGAGGGCGGACGGAATGACTGCGAGGAGCGAGGGGAGGTCCTGCGCGGGCCGTGCGCGCCGCAGGCGCGCCGTCCGGTCCGCGCAGGACCTCCCCTCGCGACGCCCCCTCACCGCCACCGGAAGAGCCGCAGCGAGAGGAGGACGCTCCCCACGAGCCACGCGGCGATGACCGCGAGCTCCGGCGCGACGGCCGACCAGCCGAGGCCCTGGATCATCGTCTCGCGGAGGGCGTCGATGGTCGCGGTGAGGGGGAGCGCCTTGATGAAGGGCTGGGCCGCCTGGGGAAAGTTCGCGGAGGAGAAGAAGACGCCCGACAGCACCCACTGCGGGAGCATCACCACGTTCATCAGGCCGCTCGCCGCCTCGATCGTCTTCGCCCGCGACACCGTGAGCAGTCCCAGCGCCGTGAAGGCGAGCGACGCCACGAGCGCGATCCCGCCGAGCTGCAGGAGCGAGCCGCGCACCGGCACGTCGAAGAGGAGCGCCGCCATCCCGAGCAGGAACACCACCTCCACCACCAGGAAGGCGAGGCGCGAGATGATGAACGAGAGCAGGTAGTCGCTCTTCCGCATCGGCGTCGCCACCAGCCGCTTGAGCAGGTTCTTCCGCCGCGCATCCACGATGGCGAACCCCACCCCCCACATCCCGCCCCCCATGATGTTCATCCCCAGCAGCCCGGGGATGAGGAAGTCGATGTAGCGGGAGCCCCGCTCGCGCACCTGCCGCTCCCCCACCCGCACCGGGTCGGCCCGCCCCGCGCCGCGCTGGATCGCGTCGTCGGCGAGCAGCCGCGCGAGCCGCGCGTCGGGGCGCGTGTCGTCGAAGCGGTACTCCACCGCGCCCGCGTCGCCGGGCACCGCCACCAGCGCCACCCGTCCCGTGCGCAGCGCGGTGCGCGCGGCGCTGTCGTCGGGGAGCCTGGCCACCCGCAGCTGCTTCGACGTGGCCAGTGACGCGGCGAGCGAATCGGCGGCGGCGGCGCGCCCCGCGGGGGCGACCACTCCCACCACCTGCACCTCCGGCGGCCGGTTGCGGAAGGCGATCCCCAGCCCCACGGCGAGGATCACGGGGAAGATGAAGGTCCAGAAGATCGCCTCGGGCTCGCGGATGAATTCCTTGAACCGCACGGAGATGAGCTGCCCGAGTGCGGGATCGCGCCGTTCAGCCATCGCGCAGCTGCCTCCCGGTGAGCGACACGAACACGTCTTCCAGCGTCGCCGAGTGCGTGCGCAGCTCGGCGAGCGCCAGCCCGCGCGCCGCGAGGAGCGCGAGCAGCGCGGGGACCGTCTCGTGCAGCCGCGCCACCTGCAGCCGCCACCCGCGCTCGAGCGGCCGCGCCGTGCGCACCCCCGGCAGCGCGCAGAGCGCCGCCTCCTCGGGCGAGCCCTCGTCGGTGGCGAATTCCACCACGTGCTCGGCGCCCAGGGAGTGGATCAGCTCCTGCGGCGTGCCGAGCGCGATCACCTTGCCATGATCCACGATCGCCACGCGATCGGCGAGCCGCTCCGCCTCGTCCATGTAGTGCGTGGTGAGCAGTATCGTGCGTCCCTCGCTCTTGAAGCGCTCGATCAGCTCCCAGAGCTGGCGCCGCGACTGCGGGTCGAGCCCCGTGGTCGGCTCGTCGAGGAAGAGCAGCTCGGGGTCGCCCACGATGGCGCAGGCGAGGGCGAGCCGCTGCTTCTGCCCGCCGGAGAGCTCGCGGACCTGCGCCCCGCGCTTCTCCTCGAGCTGCACGAGGGCGAGCACCTCGTCCACGTCCCGCTGCAGCAGGTAGAAGGAGCGGAAGAGGCGCACCGTCTCCTGCACGGTGAGCTTGTCGGCGAGCTGCGTCTCCTGGAGCTGGATGCCGAGCCGCTGCCGCAACGCCTGCGCGTCGCTGTCCCAGCGGCGGCCGAGGACCTCGACGTCCCCCTCGTCGGCGGTGTTCAGCCCCTCGCAGATCTCGATGGTGGTGGTCTTGCCGGCGCCGTTCGGGCCGAGGAGCCCGAAGCAGTGGCCGCGCGGCACCTGGAGGTCGAGTCCGTCCACCGCGGTCACCGCGCCGTAGCGCTTGCGGAGCCCCGTGACGGAGAGGGCGAGGGTCTGCGTCATGCCGGGAAGCTACACCGCCGGCGCGCGCGCCGGGGGCGGTGCCGCCGCGGGCGGTGCCGCCGCGGATGCCGCGAGCCGGTCCACCTGGTCGGCGATCCGGTCGCCATCCTCCTCGCCGAGCGCGATGAGCTGCGCGAGGAACTCCGGGAGGAAGAGCACGAGGCTGAGCACGTCGCCGCTCGCCGTGCGGTCGCGGGTCCCGAGGCCGCGGGTGAGCCAGCGGAAGGCCTTGGGGAGCAGGTGCTCGTAGGCGCGGGCGATGCTCCCCGGATCGCGTGAGGGGCGCACCACCAGCATCTCCACCGTGCGCAGCCCCTCGCGTTCCCCCTCGGGAAGCCGGTCGAGGAGGGCGTTCGTGCGACGCAGGCGGTGGACGTCCTCGTCCACGTTGTCCACGAACACGGCGTTGTACAACACGCCCAGGATCTGTGCCGGCGCGGGATACCCGGCTGACGCGGGCACCGGCGTGGCGTGCTCGGGGCGCGTGCTCACCACGATGATCCGGTCCGCCCCCAGCGCGAGCGCGGGCTGGAGGGGCGAGGTGAGGCGGATTCCCCCGTCGCCGTGCCACCGATCTCCCACGCGCACCGCGGGAAAGAAGAAGGGGAGGGCGGCGGAGGCCATGACGTGGTCGAGCCCGAGCTGCGCGATCACCCCGCGCCGCTGCGGCCGGACCCACGGCGCGCACTGGTCGTTCCCCTCGATCCAGGTGATCGACTCGCCGCTCGCGTAGTCGGTGGTGATGATCCCCACGGCGCGCAGCGCCCCGCTCGCGATGTGCGGGGCGATCCCCGGGATGCGCCCGTCGTCGCCCACCTCGAGGGCGCCGCGCAGGAACTCGCGCAGCGGGGCCGTGTCCACCAGCCCGCGCGTGCGACCGTCCACCTCGATCCCACCGCTGGTGAGCTTCGAGCCCCAGGTGAACACCTTCCGCAGCAGGGAGAGGGCGTCGGCATGGAAGACCTGGTCCACCGTGAGCGACCGCCAGTGCCGCTCCAGGTCGGCCGCCGCCGGCGCCACCAGCCCGCCGTGCTGCGCGAGCCGCGCGGTGTTCACCGCGCCCGCCGACACTCCCGTCACGATCGGCACGCGCAGCTGCGGCAGCCGGCGGGCGAGGGCGCGCAGCACCCCCACCTGGTAGGCCCCGCGCGCCCCGCCCCCGGTGAGCACGATCGCCAGCCCGCCCCCGGGGGGGTGCCCGTAGGTGGGGCCGAAGGTCGCGCGCTGCTCCCGCGTCGTCATGCGGCGCCTACTGCGCGTAGCGGAGCACGTCGTACAGGAAGCGCACCCCGAAGCCGACGTTGGCCACCGAGATCCGCTCGTCGACCCCGTGCACCCCGCGCGCCGACTCGCTGCGCGGGACGAGGAAGGGATCGAAGCCGTAGGTTACGATGCCGAGCTTGCGGTACGCGGGCCGGTCGGTGGCCCCGCTCAGCATCGGCGTGGTCACCGTGGCGCGCGGGAAGCGGTCGGCCGCGGCGCGCTCGATGGCGTGAAAGAGCTCCGTGTCGATGGGGCTCTCCAGCGGCGCCTTGGGCTCGAGCAGGGGCGTCCAGTGCACGCTGCTGTCTCCCACGACCCGCTTCAGCGTGGCGAGGAAGGCTTCCGGATCGGTGTCCGGCAGGAGCCGGATGTCGAGCTCCGCGCTGGCCTCGGCGGGGATGACGTTGGTCTTGTTCGAGCCGGTGAGTCCCGTGAACGAGATCGTGTTGCGCAGCACGGCGTTCCACCCCGGGTCGGCGAGGATCCAGGCGCGCCCCTTCGGCTCGCGCACCGCGGCGCGCACGTCGGCGAGCCAGCGGCGACGCTCACCCGTGTACTTCGTGCTCAGGTCGCGGAAGTACTTCGCCACGCCCGGCGAGACGTGCAGCGGCGTCTCGTAGCGCGCGAGCTTGTCCAGGGCGTGCACGAGGCGCACGACCGGGTTGTCGGGGAGGGGACGCGAGCCGTGGCCCGCGGTGCCGCGCACGGTGAGGCGGTGCCAGAAGGTGCGCTTCTCAGCCACCCCCACGCCGATGAACTGCACCGTGTCGCCGCTCACCACGTTTCCGCCCCCCTCGGTGAGGAGGAACTCCACGTCGCGCAGCAGGTCGGCGTGGCGCTCGGCGAAGAGCATCGCGCCGGTGGAGCCCAGTTCCTCGTCGGCGTTGCCGACGAAGACGATGTCGCGCGTGAGGGGGACGCCGCTGCGCTTGAGGGCGATCATCGCCATGAGCTGCACCAGCCCGTTGCCCTTCATGTCGAGCGCGCCGCGGCCGTACAGGTAGCCGTCGCGGAGCTCGCCGCTGAAGGGGGGCGCGCTCCAGTCGCTCGCCGACGCGGGGACCACGTCCATGTGGTTCACGAGGGCGATCGCCTTCTTCGCGCCATTCCCGCGCAGGCGCGCGTACAGGTTGGCGCGGCCGGCGGGCTGCAGCTCCGCCGTGTCGAGCACGCGTGCCTCGATCCCCTCGGCGGCGAGCACGCGCTGGAACCAGCGGGCCGCCTCCAGCTCGTGACCGGGGGGATTGGTGGTGTCGAGCCGCAGGTACTCCTGGAGCCGCCCCACCGCCTCCCGCTCGAGGGCCGGCCAGTCGACCGGCTGCTGCGCGGCCGCGAGGGAGGGGGCGCCGAGGAGGACGAGGATTGCAAGGGCGGAGCGGAAAGGCTTGCGCATGTCTCCGTGCGGGCAGAGGATGGACGTGTTCGCCGGCGCCTCCTCCATCCTCTGCCCCGGAACCCTCCTTGTCCACCCCCGATTCGCGGCTCGACCTGGCGGTGGCGCGCGGGATCATCACCGCCGAGCAGCGCGAGGGGATCCTCGCGCTGGAAACGGAAGGTCGCCCTTCCGCCGACGTGCTCCGTGGCGAGGTGACCGGGGTGACGATCGCCTATTACGCCGGCGCGGCGGCCATCCTCTTCGCCTTCGGGTGGTTCCTGGCCGACCGGTGGAAGGTGCTCGGCCCGGGGGGCGTCCTGGCCGTGGCGGTCGCCTATGCGGCGCTCTTCCTGGTGGTGGCGCGCTGGCTGGAACGGGAGGGATTCCCCGTCGCGCGCGGGCTCATGGTGCTCGCCGCGGTGGGGATGACCCCCATCGCCGCCTGGGCGGTACTGGAGCTGGCGGGGGTGTGGACGCCGAAGCTGGGGAGCGAGCCCTGGTTCCCGGGATGGCGGCGGGACTGGGAGTCGCTGCGGTGGATCCCCATCGAGCTGGCGACCGCGCTGAGCGCGCTGGTGGCGCTCCGGCGGGTGCGATTCGGGTTGCTCGTGCTCCCCCTGCCGGTCGTGGCCTGGTCGGTGTGCGCGCAGCTCGTGCAGGTGGCGTTCGACCCCCCGGTGATGGGCGCGATGCAGGGCTGGATGGCGTTCGTCGTGGCGGCGACGCTGGCCACCGCGGGGTACGCGCTCGACCGGCGGACGGCGGGAGAGACGGAGGACTACGCGTGGCCGGTGTACGCCGTCGCCGTGGCGGCGGTCATGTTCGGCATGATGGTCACCTGGCCGGAGCTGCATCATGGGCGGCACGCGCTCCTCGCGCTCGGCGTGGTGCTGGCCGGGGCGGCGCTCACCCTGCGCCGGCGGGTGTTCCTCGTGGGGGCGGCGCTGGCCTTCGCGGTCTATGTCGGATGGCTCGGCTTCAGCGTCTTCCGCCGGGCGCTCGGCTTTCCCATCGCCCTGGCCACGGTGGGGCTGGTGATCATCCTGGCGGCGGTGTGGGTGCAGCGGCGCTTCCCGGGGCTCGGCGCACGGGCGACGCGACGGGTGGGCGACCCGCCCCGGCTGCCGGGGGGATGGACGCTTCCCGCGGGGGCGATCGCGGTGTCGCTCGCACTCTTCGCGGTGGCCCCGGGGTGGGCGAGGGAGCGGGCGAGGGACCGGGAGATCCGGGAGCGGGTGCTGATGCTCCGGCGGGCGAACGAGCGGCGGCTGGCGGAGAGGGCGAAGGCGGACTCGGTGAAGCGGGGGATTCCGGCGGCGGGGGCTTCGAGGGGGAGGGGAGGGCCGCCGAAGTGAACGTCAACCGATGGCCGCCGGCTCTCGGCCCTCGGCCCTCGGCACGAAATCGGAAGCGCGTTTGGGCCGCTTCGCGGCCCTTTCGCGCGCAAACCTCGTGAGGTTACCCGCCGAGGAAATCGAGCGCGCGCGACCCCGCGCGCCGCTCGTTTCCAATTTCGTGCCGAGGCCTGACGCCCGACGGCCGAGGCCCCTGCCCTCGCAGTTGCAGTTGGCCGTTGGGTTGGGAAACGTCAAGGACAGGCACGGGTCTCGGGACCATCAGCCAAGGGCGTGGGGCTTCGGGCTTCCGGCGTCGGCACGAAACCGGAAGCGCGCCTGGCGGCTTCGCCGCCTTTGGCGCGCCAACCGCATGAGGGTGAACTTCGCCGGATGAGGAAGGTCGAGCGCGCGCGCCCCCGCGCGTCGCTCGCTTCCGTTTTCGTGCCGAGGGCCGAGGGCCGAGAGCCGAGAGCCGGCGGCCGTCAGTTGACGTTCCCTGGCCGCCCCCGGAAACCCCCCGCTCTCCCGCCTCGTAGGGACCGAGTCCCTCTCCCCCCCGCCATGCCCCGTCCCCTGCTGATCGCCCTCGCGAGCGCCGCTCTCGCCGCCCTCCCCGCCTCCATGCCCGCGCAGGTGGGCGTGCGCGACACCACGCGTGCCGCGAAGGACAGCGCCGGCGGGGCCGGGACGTCGGTGAACATCGGCCCGCGCAAGGAGCGACGGAAGCAGGTCACGGGGCGCGACAGCGCCACCGCCTATCGCGATCCGCAGGCGCGGGCCATGATCGCGCGCGCGCGGGAGGCGCGGCTGCAGCAGGACTCCGCCCTGCGCGCCTACGACGCGATGTCGTACGGCCGCGTCTCCGCCGGGATGGCGATGGGGAAGGTGGGGCGGGAGCGGCTGCTGTATCGCTCCGAGAGCGCGTCGCGCGTGCGCTGGAGCCGCGACCGCGGCGTGTGGATCGAGGTGATGGGGCAGCGTCGCGCCCTCCCCATGATCCCGCAGGACGCGAAGGAGGAACGCGAGGAGGTGCTGAGCGAGGCGGGCGACATGTCCGCCATCCCCTACTTCCCCGGCTCGGAGACGCTCTTCATCGGCGGCCCCCAGGTGCGTCGCGCCGCGCGCCCCGGGGAGGAGGGGGAGGACGACGGGATCTTCATCGTCCACCCGCTCGGGGAGGGCGCCGAGGCGTACTACACCTACGCGACCGGCGACTCCGCCAGCTTCCGCCTTCCCACCGGGCGCACGGTGCGCATCCGTGAGGTGCAGGTGCGCCCGCGCGAGGTGAAGTGGAACGTGGCGGTGGGGTCGCTCTGGTTCGACGCCGACCGCGGCACGCTGGTGCGCGCGGCGTATCGCATGGCGGAACCGATCGACCTGTGGGTCACGGTGGCCGAGGAGGAGCCGGAGGACGCGAAGGACCTGAACTGGGTGAAGCGCATCATCACGCCGATGAAGGCGCAGGTGCGCGCGGTGGCGGTGGAGTACGGGCTGCACGAGGGGCGGTTCTGGCTCCCGCGGCTCCAGTACGCCGAGGGCGACGCGCAGGCCGGGTTCATCCACGTGCCGTTCAAGATGGAGCAGACCTTCCGCTACGCGTCGGTGAACGGGGCCGACAGCATCCCCGCGATCACGGTCGTGGAGCGCCCCGACGAGGTGGCCCGGCTCGACACGATGTCGGCGGCGGCGCGGCGCGCCTGGCGCGACTCGGTGCGCACCGCGCGCCGCGCGGCGGGGGACACGATGCCGCGCAGGACCGGGGTGAGCGAGGCGTGCGACACGTCGACCACCGGCTACGTCGTGCAGTCGCGCTATCGCTACGGCGACACGCGGCTCCCCGTGGCGGTGCGCGTGCCCTGCGACGTGCAGCAGCTGGCCGCGTCGCCCGAGCTGCCCCCCTCGATCTACGACCCCGGGGAGGAGGTGTTCGGGGTGAAGGAGCGCGAGGAGCTGATCGCGCAGGCGATCTCCCTCGGGGCCCAGCCGGCGTTCGGGGTGCAGCCGCCGCAGCTGAAGTACGGCGTCGATTACCTGCGGTACAATCGCGTCGAGGGGCTCTCGGTGGGCGCGGAGGTCCAGCAATCGTTCGGCGCGGGATATGAGGCGTCGCTCACCGCGCGATTCGGCTTCGCCGACCGCGACCCGGTGGTGGAGCTGTTCGGGCGGCGCAGCGACCTGCTGCGCACCGTGCGGCTCGGCGGCTACCACCGCCTCGTGGCGGTGGGCGACCGCGGCAACCCGCTCTCGCTCGGGAGCTCGCTCTCGGCGATGCTGTGGGGGCGCGACGAGGGGTTCTACTACCGCGCGACCGGCGCGGAGCTCGGATGGCTGCGCGATCGCGGGGTGGGCGGGCAGCTCGACCTGCGGCTGTTCGGCGAGCGGCAGGCCACCGCGCGCGTGCGCACGACGCGGGCGCTGGTGCGCTCGACCGACACGCCGTGGAACGTCCAGGCGGAGGAAGGGATGTATGCCGGGGGCGCGCTGCGGTGGAGCGGGTCGCACGGGCTCGATCCCCTCGCCTTCCGCCTGCTGCGCGACGTGCGGCTCGAGGGGGGCGCGCGCGCCGACAGCGGCGGGGTGAGCTACGGTCGCCTCGCGGCCGACCTCACCCTGTCCCACGGGATCGGGCGAGTGCTGGGGCACCAGGGGGTGGCGGCGCTGACGGCGGCCGCGGGCACCTCGGTTGGCCACCTGCCGACGCAGCGCTGGTGGTACCTGGGGGGGCTGCAGACGGTGCGCGGGCAGGCCCCGGGGACCGCGATCGGCGATGCGTACTGGCTGGGGCGTGCCGAGCTGGGGTGGGAGCTGAAGCTCCTCCGACCCACGATCTTCGGCGACCTCGGATGGGCGGGGGACCGCCGCGACTTCACCGCGGTGGGGCGACCGCTGAGCGGGGTGGGGGTGGGCGCCTCCTTCATGGACGGGATGATCCGCATGGACGTGGCGCGGGGGATCCATCCGGGGAAGCAGGTTCGCGTGGACCTCTCCCTGGAGTCACGTTTCTAGTCAGTACGCAAGAAGTTGCAACACGCGAAGGACAAAACGTCTGGCGTATTGCGGTACACGGGTGGTGTGTCCTGCGTCACATGATTATTCGTAACGCGTTGTGAAATAACGAAATACGGGACCACCCCGATAGTGGCACGAGGGTCGCTTTGGCGGACAGGACGGGGGCAAAGTCGTTGCTCCCGTGCCCCTCCCCGAGCGGCTGGCGACGCAGCTGGCCAAGATCCCCGTGACCCCACTCGAATACCGATCGCCCCGGCCCAGCTCCACGGCCGAGATCCTTCTCTGGCAGGCCAGGATCCGCCTCGTGACCGCGATCCTGCTCGGGGTCATCGCGGCCGTGCTCCAGGCGACGGGCCACCTCCCCGGCGCCCCCGACTCGCTCCTCCAGGCGGTCGTCGCCTACGTCGCCGCGGTGAGCGTGATGTACGTGGTGGTGCGCGAGACGCTCCGCGTCTCCCCCCTGGTGATCGCCTGCACCCTGCTGGCCGACGCGTTCCTCGTGTTCGCGACCACGGTGATCATCCTCCCCCCCGACGGCTACGCGGGGTCGCTGGTGCTCGCCTTCCTGGGGCTGCACCTCGCGGTGTATGCCTTCGGGGCCGGCGTGGGGATGCTCGCCCTCGCGCTCACGGCGCTGGGACACGCCGTCATGGCGTGGTATGCGAGCACCTGGGGGGCGTCGGTGTCGTTCGGCCTCGAGCTGTGGACGCTCGCGCTGTACCTCGTGGCGGGGGGCACCTACGTGCACGTGTACGGCGGCATGAGCGCGCGGCTGCGCCGGCTCGTGGAGCTATTCGAGCGCGCGGAGGAAGGGGACTTCGCCGAGTCCTACGTGGTGGAGGGCGACCCGCGTCCCGATCCGGTGACGGCGGTGGGCGACGCGTACAACCGGGTGCGCGAGCAGCTGGCGAGCATGGTGCTCACCGACCCCCTCACCGGGTGCCTCAACCGCCGCGGCTTCGACCAGTCGCTGGCGCGCGAGCTGTCGCGCGCGGGGCGCGCGGGGAGCGAGGTGTCGCTCCTCGCGCTCGACCTGGACCACTTCAAGACGGTGAACGACACGCGCGGCCACCTCGTGGGCGACGCCGTGCTGCGCGAGACGGGGGAGCTGCTGCGCCGCACGGTGCGCACCGGCGACCTGGTGGCGCGCACGGGGGGAGAGGAGTTCACGATCCTCCTCCCCGACACCGGATCGTCCGGCGCGTACCAGCTGGCGACGCGCCTCTGCGACAGCTTCCGCGCGCATTCCTTCGTGGTCGCCGGCGGTGCGGTGCGGCTCACGGTGAGCCTCGGTGCGGTCGCGAGCGACGGGCGGATGAGCGACCGGCTCGGGGATGAGCTCAAGCACCGCGCCGACCAGGCGCTGTACGCGGCGAAGCGCACGGGGCGCGACCGGGTGAGGGTGTGGACGCCCTCGATGGG
>DASWVQ010000162.1:0-5082 GCA_036401195.1 Gemmatimonadaceae bacterium | reverse complement strand
GCCGTTGGTTGGGGAACGTCAACGACCGGCATGGGTCTCGGGACCGACAGCCAAGGGCGAGGGGCTTCGGGCTTGGGGCGTCGGCACGAAACCGGAAGCGCGCCTGGGCGGCTGCGCCGCCCTTTAGCGCGCAAACCGCATCTGGTGAACTTCGCCGGGTAAGGAAGATCGAGCGCGCGCGCCCCCGCGCGCCGCTCGCTTCCGATTTCGTGCCGAGGGCCGAGGGCCGAGGGCCGAGGGCCGGTAGCCGTCAGTTGGGGTGGGCGTTCGTGCCTTTCCGGCAGGCCGAGCCCGGCATGCCTCATGCTCTCCCCATCCGCGACATGCCCTCCCTCACCGCCTGGCTCCCTGCCGCCGCCCCCACCCTGCTCATCCTCGCGGTGGGGATCCCGGCGCTCGTCTATGCCGCCATGCGCCTGGCGCGGAGCATGGCGCGCGCGCGCGACCCGGGGGACGAGTTCCTGGACGACGTGGTGCGCCTGGTTGGGGCGGGGGAGGTGGACGACGCGATCGCCCGCTGCGCCGCGGTGCGCTCGCCGATGGCCGACGTGGCGCTGGTGATCCTGCGGAGCCGCGTGCGCGACGAGGCGGACCTGCGCGGCCTCGCGGAGGCGGCGCGCCTCTCGGTCCAGCCCGCGCTTGGGCGCGGGGAGCGGTGGCTTCCCGAGGTCGGCATTGGCGTGGCCACCCTCGGCGCGGCCGGGGCCGTGATGGGGATCCAGCACGCCTGGCGTGCCGGGCATCCCGTCCCCGCCGAGGCGCTCGATCCCCTCGCCCTGGGCCTGCTCATCGCCGCGATCCTCGCCTTCGCGTACGGCTGGCTGGCGACGCGCGCCACGCGGGCCGAGTCGCGGATCGCGGCGCTTTCTGCCCGGCTCGTGAACGCGCTCTGTGATCGTCCCGACGTGCGACTCGGCCATCGCTGATGTACGATTCAGCTTCCTGCGCCCGCCTCCGCCGGGTATCGTGATCGCATGCTGCTCGCGACGTTGGCACTCCTGATGGCCCTGCAGGCGCCGGAACAGCAGTTCCCCGCGCCGCAGGGATACGTGAACGATTTCGCCGGTGTCCTGCCGGCCGACGCGCAGGCGCGCATCACCCGCATCGCGGAGGACGTGCGCGCGAAGTCGTCGGGGGAGATCGCGCTGGTCACCCTGAAGGACCTCGGCGGGCGCGAGGCGAACGACGTCGCCCTCCGCATCGGGCGGCAATGGGGGGTGGGGATCGCCGCCAACCCCGGGGAGCAGAAGCGGAACACCGGGGTGGTGATCCTGATCGTGCCGAAGGAGACCAGCGCCGACGGGCGCGGGCACGTGGCGATCCAGACGGGCACCGGGTCGGAAGGGTTCATCACGGACGCGATGACGGGGCGCTTCCTCGACGAGGCGCTCCCCGCCTTCCAGGCGCGGGACTACGGGAGCGCGGCGGAGCTGATCACCCTGCGCGTGGCCGAACGGTTCGCGGGGGAGTACGGCTTCCAGCTCGACACCTCGCTCGCCGCGCCGGCGCCGGTGCGTCGCCAGGGGCGCAACACCGGCGGGGGGATTCCTCCCTTCGTGTGGCTGATGCTGTTCTTCTTCCTGCTGTCGATGCTGGGCGGGGGCCGGCGCCGGCGCGGGTGCCTCCCGATCTTCATCCCCTTCGGCGGGGGTGGTGGGGGCTTCGGCGGTGGCGGCTTCGGTGGTGGGGGGTTCGGTGGCGGTGGATTCGGCGGGTTCGGAGGCGGAGGCGGGTTCGGTGGTGGTGGCTCGAGCCGGAGCTGGTGACCCATGGCGAAGATGACACTCGATCAGCTCGTGGCGCAGCTTGGCGGCGCCTTCGGTGACAACCTCGAAGCGGCCGTGCTCTACGGGTCGGCGGCGCGGGGGGAGAACTTCCGCGAGCAATCGGACCTGAACGTCCTGGTGATCGTGCGGGAGCTCGACCTGGCGCGACTCGACGCCGCGAGTGCCACCGTGCGCGCCTGGGTCGACGCGGGGCACCCGGCGCCCTTCATCCTCACGCACGAGGAGTGGCGGCGCTCGGCCGACATCTTCCCGATGGAGTACGCCGACATCCTCGACCGCCACCGCGTGCTCGCGGGGACGCCCCCGTTCGAGGGGATCGTGGTGGAGCGCGGGGACCTGCGTCGCCAGCTCGAGCTGGAGGCGATGGGGAAGCTGCTGCACCTGCGGAAGGGGGCGATGGCCGCGGCGGGCGACGCGAAGCGGCAGCTCGCGCTGCTGGAAGCGAGCCGCGGCGTGGTGCTGGTGATCTTCCGGGCCACCCTGCGGCTCGTGGGCGAGGTCCCCGCGGAGGATTCGGTGGCGGTGTGCCGGCAGGTGGCGACGCTGACCGGGCTGGACCCGGCGCCCTTCGAGCGGGTGGTGCGCCACGCCAAGGGGGGCGGCACCCTGTCGCGCGACGAAACGGGCGCGGTGCTCGGTACGTACTTGAAGGGGATGGAAACCCTGGTGCAGTATCTCGATCGGCACGACGCCGGGGCGCGGTAGGGCCCCGGCAGGACGCCGGGGCGCGACCGAGCGCCGCGGCGGCTCAACGGTTCCTCTCTTCCTGTGGAGATGCGCAACATGATTCGACGCTGGCTCGCCCTTCCGCTCGCCCTCCTCGTGCTGGCGGTGCCGGGGTGCGGATACAACCGGATCCAGTCGCTGGACGAGCAGGCCAATGCCGCGAAGGGGCAGATCGAGAACCAGCTCCAGCGCCGCGCGGACCTGATCCCCAACCTGGTGAACACGGTCAAGGGGTACGCGCAGCACGAGGAGGCCGTGTTCACGCAGGTGGCCGCGGCGCGCGGCGGGCTGGTGAACGCGGTGAAGGGGGGCGACATGGAGCAGATGGCGAACGCCAACGCCCAGCTCACCAGCACCCTCGGTCGGCTGCTGGCAACGGTGGAGGCGTACCCGCAGCTCAAGGCAGACCGGAACTTCATGGCGCTGCAGGACGAGCTCACGGGCACGGAGAACCGGATCGCAACCGCGCGCGGGGACTACAACGAGGCGGTGCGGCAGTACAACGCCTACATCCGGCAGTTCCCGCAGGTGCTCACCGCGAAGATGACGGGGGCGCAGGCGAAGAAGTACTTCGAGGTGACGAACGCCGGGGCGCGCGAGGCGCCGACGGTGGACTTCTCGAAGCCCGCGCCGACGGGGCCCGCGCCCGCCGCGCCGGCGCCGGCGACGCCGTAAGCGATCGCCGAACAGACGGGGTGACGATGATGGGGTGCGAGCCGCACCCCATCATCACTCCAAGCGCCTCCAGGTTCCATCGCGCCGGGCTGTCGTGGTGGAACACATCGAGAAGGGCGGAAAGGGCGAAGCCACCAGGCGACATCCCGGGAGATCGCTCTCCATGAGGTGTTGACGTCGGGCGCCTCAGGACGACTTCGGCGGCTCTTCCTTCGGGAACAGCGGCTTCCCCTTCGCCACGCGCCAGCCGGAGACGTCGAGCTTCGCCAGGTCGTCGAAGCGCTGCTGCGAGACCGACGCAGGACCGCCGAGCTGGAACCAGAGCTCCTGCGCCTTGTTCGGCATGAAGGGGCAGAGGAGCACGGCATGCCGTGCCAGGGCGCGGATCAGGGCGGAGAGCACGGCTTCGAGCTCCCCGCGCCGTGCCGGATCCTTGGCCAGCGCCCATGGCGCCGAGGCCTGCACGTACTCGTTCGATCGCTGCACGCTCCGCCCCACCTGCGCCAGCGCGTCATGGAGGAGGTAGCCGCGGGAGCCATCGAGCGCGGCGTGGTAGGCCGCGACGGTCTCGGCGTCCTGCGCGTCGAGCGCGGTCGCGTCGCCCGCGGGCACCACCCCCTCGAAGTACTTCTCGACCATCGCGATCACGCGGCTCGCGAGGTTGCCGAGGGCGTTCGCCAGGTCCGCGTTGTAGCGCTCCTCGAATCGCTCCCAGGAGAAGGTGCCGTCGCTGTCGAAGGGCACCTCGCGCAGGAGGAAGTAGCGGAAGGCGTCGGGCCCGAAGCGGTCGATCGCCTCGTCGAGGTCGAGCTTCACCCCCGCGGACTTGCTGAAGCGCTCCCCCCCGTACAGCACCCATCCGTGGACCCACACGTGCTCGGGGAGGGGAAGCTCCGCCGCCTGGAGCATCGCCGGCCAGATGATCGAGTGGAAGCGGTTGATGTCCTTCCCCACGATGTGGAGCTGCGCCGGCCAGCGGTCCTTGTAGCCCCTGGCGGGGAAGCCGGTGCCGGTCAGGTAGTTGGGGAGGGCGTCGAACCACACGTAGGTGGTCTGCGTTTCGCCGTTCGACAGCGGGGCGGGGAAGGGCACCCCCCAGTCGAAGCGCGAGCGGCTCGCCGAGATGTCCTCGAGCCCCTGCTCGAGGAGGCCGAGCATCTCGTTGCGCCGGTGCTCCGGCTGCACGAAGTCGGGGCGCTCGGTGAGCAGCCGCTTCAGGAAGCCCTGGTACTTGCTGAGGCGGAAGAACCAGTTGCGCTCCTCCACCCACTGGAGCTCGCGCGTGGGGTGGATGACGCACTTGCCCTCGACGATCTCCGACTCCTGCTTGAACGCCTCGCAGCCCACGCAGTACCACCCCTCGTACGACTTCTCGTAGAAGTCGTCGGGGTTGCTGTCGAAGATGCGCTTGATGAGCGCGCGCACGCCGGCCTTGTGGTCGGCGGCGGTGGTGCGGATGAACTGGTCCTGGGAGATCCCGAGCCGCTCCCACATCGCCAGGAAGCGGCCCGCCACCTCGTCCACCTGCTGCTGCGGGGTCAGCCCCTGGTCGGCGGCGGTCTGCGCCACCTTCTGCCCGTGCTCGTCCATCCCGATGAGCAGGTGCACGTCGTCGCCGCGCAGGCGGCGATAGCGGGCGATGGCGTCGGCGCCGATCTTCTCGTAGGCGTGGCCGATGTGCGGGTCGCCATTCGCGTAGTCGATGGCGGTGGTCAGGTAGAAACGCGACACGTATGGCCTGGTTCAGTCGTTCGGCGCGGAGGGAGGGGAGCCGGATGCGCCCCCGCCCCGTGCGTCCTGGGAGCCCGGGGCGCCTGGGCCAGCCTCGCCCCCGTTGCCGCCGCTCCCGGTGTTCCCCCCCCCGGCTGCCGCGCGCCCGGCGGCCGCCGCGGCG
>DASWVQ010000161.1:0-11206 GCA_036401195.1 Gemmatimonadaceae bacterium | reverse complement strand
GGGGGCGCCGGAGTCCCGGTGGCCGAGGAGGCGGGCGCGGAAGACGCGCGTGGTGTTGACCGCGAGCAGGTCCCCGGCGGGGATGTACGCCGCGAGGTCGCGGAACCGGCGGTGCTCCAGCGTGCCGGCCTCGCGGTGCACTACGAGCAGCCGGCTCTCGTCGCGGCGCGCCGCGGGCGCCTGGGCGATGAGGTCGGGGGGGAGGTGGAAGTCGTAGTCGGAGGCGCGGGTGCCGTGGGGCATCCCCAAAGGATAACGGGGGCGGGGCGTGCCCGCCCTTGCGGGGGAGCGCGGCGCGGCGCAGGATGGCACATGCCGCCGAGCGACTCCTCCCCCGACCCGCTCTCCCTGCTCACGCTGCTCACGCGCGCCCGCGCGTTCGACGCGCCCGCCGAGGCGTTCGCGAGGGAGGGGCCGCCTCTCGTGCCCCCCGGGGAACGGGTGGGAACCTCCCCCTGCGTGAGCTGCGGGCGCGAGGCCGTGGGCACCTACTGCACGTGGTGCGGCGAGCGGCGGCCGGAGGCGCGGCACTACACCATTCGCGGCTTCGCCGAGGAGGCGTTCGAGTCGCTGAGCGACGTGGACGGGCGGTTGCTGCGGTCGCTGCGCACCCTGTTCAACCGTCCCGGCGAGCTGACCGTGCGCTACATGCGGGGGGAGCGGGTGCGGTGGGTGCCGCCGCTGCGCCTCTTCCTGCTGATGAACATCGTCTTCTTCGTGCTCGCGCACCGGTTCCACATCCGCGTCTTCGACACCCCGCTGCACGTGCAGATGACGATGCAGTGGTACTCGAAGGGGATCACCCCGATCGTCCATGCCCACCTTGCGGGGACGGGGCTCACGATGACGCAGTACGCGCGGGAGTTCGACGGGCGCACCACCACCCTGGCCCGGTCGCTGGTGATCGTGATGGTGCCGGTGTTCGCGCTGGTGGCGGCGCTGGTGAACGCGCGCCAGCGGCGGCCGGCGCTGCACCACCTCACCTTCGCGCTGCACACCTACGCCGCCCTCCTCGGGCTGCTCGTGGGCACCTGGGCGGCGATCTACCTGGGGGTGGTGGGCTACTGGCTCGTCACCGGCCGCGAGCTGGTCCTGCGCGATGGCCCCTTCAGCCTGATCCAGGCGGTGGCGGTCCTCGCCTTCGTCGCGGTGGCGCAGCGCGTCGCCTACGGCGACTCCCGCGGGGTCGCCATCGCCAAGGCCACGATCCTCGTGCTGGCGATGGGGCTGATCGTCCAGGCGTACCGGCCCGGGCTCTTCTTCGTGACCCTCTGGAGCAGCTGACGCCGGCGCGCGGCGCCGGGATCGGCGGCCGTCGGCGCTAGAAAAGCGACGACTGCCCCCCGACCGCGCCCGGCGGCGTGTAGCCGAAGTGGCGGTACGCCAGCGGCGTCGCCACGCGCCCGCGCGGGGTGCGCTGGAGGAAGCCGTTCTGCACGAGGAAGGGCTCGTACACCTCCTCGATCGTGCTCGTGTCCTCGCCGGTGGCGGCGGCGAGGGTGTTCACTCCCACCGGGCCCCCCTCGAACTTCTCGATGATCGTGCGCAGGATGCGGGCGTCCATGTCGTCGAGCCCGAACTCGTCCACGTCGAGCATGGCCAGCGCCTGGTGCGCCAGCGCACGCGTCACCACGCCGTCTCCCTTCACCTGGGCAAAGTCGCGCACCCGGCGCAGCAGCCGGTTGGCGACGCGGGGGGTGCCGCGCGAGCGGCGGGCGATCTCCTCGGCCCCCCCTTCCTCCACCTCCACCTTGAGCACCTCCGACGACCGGCGGACGATCATCGCCAGCTCGTCGGCGGGGTAGTAGTTCAGCCGCTCCACGATGCCGAACCGCGCCCGCATCGGGGCGGTGAGCATCCCGAAGCGCGTCGTGGCCCCGATCAGGGTGAAGCGCTCGATCGGCATGGTGATCGTCTGCGCCTTGGGGCCCTCCGACAGCCGGATGTCGATCCGGTAGTCCTCCATCGCGGGGTAGAGGAACTCCTCGATGATCGGGCGGAGCCGGTGGATCTCGTCGATGAAGAGGATGTCCCCCTCCCGCATGTTCGTCAGCGTCCCCACGAGATCTCCCGGTTTTTCGAGCGCCGGGCCCGATGTGGTACGAATGTTGACGCTGAGCTCGCGGGCGATCAGCTCCGCCAGGGTGGTCTTGCCGAGCCCGGGAGGGCCGAAGAACAGCGCATGGTCCAGCGGCTCACGCCGAGCCAGGGCCGCATCGATCCAGATGCGCAGGCTGTCCTTGACCTTTTGCTGCCCGATGAACTCCGCCAGCCGTTGCGGGCGAAGGGAGAGTTCCACGACGGACTCTTCCGCGAGGACTTCGGGCGTGGTGATCTCGGCGCGTGTCATGGTGCTGCAACACTACCTGCGGTGAGGGGCCGCGCGAAAGGCGGGTGGCGGTACCCGAAAATATACCGAATCGCAAGGCAGGGTGGGAGGGAGGAAGCGGTCGAAACCGTGTGACGCCGTGACTAGCGGCCTTGCACCGGAGCGACCATATTCGGCACGTTGCGGGGCACGACGCCCCGCGGCTCACAGGAGCACAAAGCCAGGGAGGTGTGGTGTCTATGCGAATCACCCGTTCGTCCACTGTGGCTCTCGCCGTCGGATTCGCACTCGTGGCGGGATCCGTGGCGGGCGCACAAGCGGCACCTGATACCACCAAGCGGACACCCCGCCGGTCACAGGTGCGCATCCCGGTGAGCAAGGAGCCGGTCCGCGACACGACGCCTGCGCCGGCCCCCGCGCCCGCGCCGGTCGTCGAGCAGCCGGCGCCCGCGCCAGCTCCCGCGCCCGTTGCCCAGGCACCGGACACCATCGACTACCGCAAGCGCTACGAGCTCGGCCTGCTGCCCACGGTCGAAGTCTCCAGCGTCGCCGGGCGCGCCGCGCCGGGCATCGCCATCGGCACGCCGACGGGTTACGGCGCCAACTGGGGCGATGGCTTCATCGGCGCCGGCTACCAGAACCGCGTGCGCTTCACCAACGACGTCGACGACGGCTCGGTCGTCGCCGGCCTGGGCATCGGCAACGCCCGCGACTTCCTCGGCCTGGAAGTCGCCGCCACCTCGGTCTCGACCTTCCGTCGCGGCTTCGGCAAGAACGGCACGATCAGCGCCAAGGTGCATCGCGTGCTGCCCCGCAACTGGGGCGTCGCGGTGGGCGCGGAGAACATCGTGAACTGGGGCGACACCGATCCGGGCGACGCGAGCTGGTACGGCGTGCTGTCGCGGGTCGTGCACCTGCGCAACCAGGACGGCGACCCCTTCAGCGCCCTCACCTTCAACCTCGGCGCGGGCAACGGCCGCTTCCAGCAGTGGAGCGACTTCGCCGCCGGCGACAACGGGATCTATCCGTTCGCCAGCGTCGCCATGCGCATCTTCCAGCCGGTCTCCGTGATCGGCGACTGGTCCTCCGGCGAATTCGCCGCGGGGCTCTCGATCGCGCCCTTCCGCTGGGTGCCGCTCGTGATCACCCCCGCGATCGTCGACCTCACGAACAAGGCCGATGACCCCAACGGCGGCCGTCGCTTCAGCATCGGCGTCGGGCTCGGGTTCCGTTGGAATGGCATCCGCAACATCTTCCTCCCCCCGAGGTAGTCGTATATGAAGATCTTCTCTCTCGCAGTCATCGCGATCATCGCCGTGGCGCCGGTCGCCGCGGCGCAGGTGAACGGCTCCGACAACGGCGGCGTGATCACCACCGGCTCCGGCATCGCCGGCGGCATCTTCGTCCCCATGGGCGCGGGCACCGCCTCGGTCCCGGTGAGCGCCGGCGTCGCCAGCGCGATCAGTGGCGCGGCCACCACCGTCCAGGCGCAGCTTTCCGCCGGCTCGCTCACGAACGTGATCACCGGCTCGCCGATCTCCGCCGGGGCGCAGGCGAACGTGCTCAACATGATGGCCGGGAGCTCCACGCCCGAGGCGCGCGCCGCCGTGCTGTCCGCGCTGCAGGCGAGCGGTGCCCCGTCGCAGGCGATCACCGTCCTCATGCAGAACATCACCAACCTGCTCACCAACCCCACCCCGGGGCAGGTGCAGGCGGCGGTGGTGGCCTTCAACGAGATCGTGAAGTCGGCCAGCGCCGAGTTCCTCGCGAACGCCCCCGGCGAGTTCCAGGCGATTCACGCCGCGCTGCAGTCGATCGTGACCTCGGCGGCCCGCGCGCGGTAAGCGCCACCGTCCGGTGCACGGCAAGGGGCGGGTCGCCTTCGGGCGGCCCGCCCCTCGTGCGTCCCCCCCCACGAGGGGACGCCCCGCTACACCGCCTCCCGCAACCGTGCCAGCCGCTCCCCCGCCCGCCGCAGCGTGTCGAACTTCTTGCAGAATGCGAAGCGCACCAGCCTCGCCCCCAGCGCGCGGTCGCTGTAGAAGCTCGATCCCGGCACCGTCGCCACGCCGACCTCCTCCGCCATCCACTTCGCGAACGACACGTCGTCCCGGTCGCTCAGCCCCGAGAAGTCGGCGAGGATGTAGTAGGCGCCCTCCGGGATGGTGAAGCGGAACCCCGCCTCCGTGAGCGCCTCCACCAGGATCCCCCGCCGCGCGCGATAGTCGAGCGCGAGGTGGTTGAAGTAGTCGGCGTCGAAGGAGAGCCCCACCGCCCCCGCCGCCTGCAGCGGCGCCGGTGCCCCCACGGTGAGGAAGTCGTGCACCTTCCGGATCGCCGAGGTCTGCGCCTCGGGCGCCACCGCGTACCCCAGCCGCCACCCGGTGCACGAGAAGGTCTTCGAGAGCCCCGAGATCGTCACCGTGCGCTCGCGCATCCCCGGCCAGGTGGCCAGCACGTGGTGCTCCCCCGCGTAACGGATGTGCTCATAGATCTCGTCGGTGATCGCCCACACGTCGTGCTTCACGCACAGCTCCGCGATCAGCCCGATCTCCGCCCGCGTGAAGACCCGCCCCGTGGGATTGTGCGGCGTGTTCACGATGATCGCCCGCGTGCGCCGCGTGAACGCCTTCGCCAGCCGCTCCGGGTCGATCGTCCAGTGCGGGGGCTCGAGGGGGACGAACACCGGCGTCGCGCCGGCCAGGATGGCGTCGGGACCGTAGTTCTCGTAGAAGGGCTCGAAGACGATCACCTCGTCCCCGGGATCGAGCAGCGCGAGGAACGCCGCCGCCATCGCCTCGGTGGCGCCGCAGGTGACGGTCACCTCCTTCGCCGGGTCCACCGCCATGTGGTACCAGCGGCGGTACTTCTCGGCGATCCCGTTCCGCAGCGCGGCGCTTCCCCAGGTGACGGCGTACTGGTTGATGTCGGCCTGGATCGCCGTGCACGCCGCTTCCTTCATCGGCTCCGGCATGGGGAAGTCGGGGAAGCCCTGCGCGAGGTTCACCGCCTCGTGCAGCTGCGCGATCCGGGTCATCTCGCGGATCACCGATTCCGTGAACGTGGCCGTGCGGCGGGCAATGAACACGATCGAGCCTCCAATCAGGGTCGAGGCGGGGCGCGCCATCGCGCACCCCGGTCCGGCGGCGGGGGCAGCCCGGGCTACCGCCCTCCCATGCTGGCGAGCGCCCCGCGAATGATCTCGGGCACGGACAGCCCACGCCCCCCGGCGTCGATGGCGGCGCGCACCGCCTTCTCCGCGTCGGCGGTGGAGTAGCCGAGCGACACGAGGGCCCGGATCGCATCCTCCGCGCCCGCCCCCGCGCCGGCCGGGCGCGCCCCCGCGCTCCCCGCCCCCTCCGTGAGCACGTCGTCGAGCTTGTCCGCGAGGTCGAGGACGAGGCGCTCGGCCTTCTTGCGCCCCACCCGCGGCACCCCCTGCAGCGTGGCGATGTCCTTGTCCCGGATCGCCCGCACGAGCCGCTCGGCGGAGAGGTGCGACAGCATCGCCAGCGCCAGCGCGGGCCCCACCCCGTTGGCGGTGAGCAGCCGCTCGAACAGCCGGCGCTCACCCACGCTCCCGAAGCCGAAGAGGAGCCACTGGTCCTCGCGCACCACCAGGTGCGTGTGGAGGGTGACGTCCTCCCCCGGCTTCGGCAGCAGCTCGTACACGCCGAGGGGGATGGCGAGCTCGTAGCCGATCCCCCCGTCGGTCATCACCACGGCGCGGTCGAGGTCGCGCGCCACGAGGCGGCCACGCACCAGCGCGATCATCGGGCGGTCAAGGCGCGCACGCGCACCCCCATGAGGCAGGCCACCGCCGCGGCCACGCCGTCGGCGGCATCGGTTGGCGTCGGCGCCGACTTGAGCCGGAGGAGCCGCGTGATCATGTACTGCACCTGCTCCTTGGTCGCGGCCCCGGTGCCCGCCACCGCCTTCTTGATCTCGGCGGGGGGGAACTCGTGCACCGGCAGCCCGTGCATCGCCCCCGCCAGGAGGATCACCCCGCGCGCGTGGCCCAGCACCACGGTGGTCCGCACGTTCTTCGCGTAGAACACGTCCTCCACCGCGAGCATCTCCGGGCGGTGGCGCGCCACCAGCTCCTCCACCCCTTCGTAGATCTCCCGCAGCCGGGAGGGAAGGGGATCGCGGGGCCGGGTGCGGATCACCCCGCACTCCACCAGCTGCATCCGCTGGGAGCCGTCCCCCACGACGACCCCGTAGCCGGTGTTGGCGGTGCCGGGGTCGATCCCGAGGACGATCACGCCTGTTCCAGCTCGGCCTCGTCCATGTCGAAATTCGCCCAGACCTTCTGGACGTCGTCGAGGTCTTCCAGCTCCTCGATCAGCTTCAGGAGCTGCTGCGCCACCGGCCCTTCCACGCGCACCGAGTTCTTGGGGATCATCGCCACCTCCCCCTCGAGCACCTTCACCCCCTTCGCCTCCAGGCCGCTGCGCACGGCGTGGAACTGCGTGGGGGAGGTGGTCACCACGAACTGGTCGTCCTCGCGCCGGAAGTCGTCGGCGCCGAGCTCCAGGGAGAGCTCCAGCAGCGCGTCCTCGTCCTGGCCGGCGGCGTCCACGAGGAGCTCCCCCTTCTTCTCGAACATCCAGGCCACCGAGTTCGGGGTGCCGATGCTGCCCCCGGCGCGGGAGAACTTGTGCCGCACCTCGGCCACCGTGCGCGTGGGGTTGTCGGTGAGCGCGTCCACGATCAGCGCCACGCCGCCGGGGCCGTAGCCCTCGTACGCCGCCTCCTGGTAATCGACCCCCTCCAGCTCCCCCGTCCCCTTCTTGATCGCCCGCTCGATGTTCTCCTTCGGCATCGAGTTGTTGCGCGCCGTCTCGATCGCGGTGCGCAGCCGCGCGTTGCCGGAGGGATCACCACCCCCCTGCTTCGCGGCGACGGTGATCTCGCGGATCAGCTTCGTGAACAGCGCGCCGCGCTTCGCGTCGGTCGCTGCCTTGTAATGCTTGATCTGCTTCCATTTGCTGTGACCAGCCATGCTCGTTCCTGATCCTCGGGGAAATCGCTGGAGGGAATGCCGGAATATAGTCCGCCCCGCCCGGGGGGAGCCACCCGAGCGCCCCCCCCGCAACGCACGGGGGCCAGGCGCGCCGTGCGCCTGGCCCCCGTCACCGCATCCGGCGGCGTCAGTTGATCTGCAGCCCGATCGACCCGCGGAATCCCGTGATCGGCACCGTCTTGTCGGCTCCCACGGCCAGTCGCCCGGTCGAGTAGCCCACCGCCGGCACGACCGCGAAGCGGCCGGTGGGGATGCGCACGCGGAGCTCCCCGTCGCCCAGCACGCTGCGATTGGTGCGGGCCGCGCTGGACCCGGTCGCGTCGATGCGCTGGAGCCAGTAGCGCGCCGCGAGGCTCGGCTCCACGCTCAGGCGCCCCGCCGGGAAGGCGAGGCCCACGCTGCCGCTGGCGAGGTTCTCCCAGGGCACGCGCTGCGTGCGCCCCTGCATGCCGGCGCCGCGATAGAGGTTCCACGCCACGAGCGTCACCTGCCCGATCGGCATCCGCGTGGAGTAGGCCACCTGGCCGATGTACCGGTCGCCGCTGTTGTACACGGAGCTGGCGATGCTGTCCCGGCCGAAGGTGGAATAGGTGAAGCCGAGCGACACCATCCCCTCACCCACGGTGCGATCGAGCCCCACCCGCGCGCGGTACTCGTTCCCCGGCTGGTAGCGCAGCGAGGAATCGGGGGCGAAGCGCAGGGGGCGATAGGCCCGCGTCATCCGCACGCTGCCGCCGGCGCCCAGGTTCCAGGCGCCGAGCGATCGCGCGAAGGCGATGCCCGCGGTCCCCCCGAGTCCCGTGCCCATGTTCGAGATGGGGAAGCTGAGCAGGTCGCTGCCGATGCGCGTGGCGGCGTCGAACTCCTGGAGCGTCGCCGTCTCCCGCCCGGTGGGCACGTTCACCCCGGCGGTGAGGATCACCGCGTCGGTGCCGAGGGAGAGGTTGGCGCGCACCTGCGTGTCGGTGAACCCGTTGATGCGGCTGGTGGCCTTCCCCCCCTTCACCTCCGACTGGGCGTAGGCGGTGCCCACGTCCATCGTGAGCCCGCGGGCGAGGGGCACCACCACGAAGAGCGGGATCGCCAGCTCGGAAATCGTCTGGTCGGTGCTGTCGCCCAGCGTGTACTGCACGTACTGCGCGCCCGCGCGCACCGTGGGGCGGTCCTGCCCCCGGAGCGGCGCGGCCACGGCGAGGGCGGCGAGGAAGAGCGGAAGTCGGCGCATCGCGGTCTCCTCAGGGGGTCGGCAGCTTGATGACGATCACGACGCGCCCGGTGGTGGGCGTGGGCGACTCGCTGCCCGTGGCGTCGGCCACCGGGTCGCGCGCCGGCGGGTTCGCCCCCTGCGAGGTGGTGCCGGTGGTGCCGGCCGAGCTCGCGGTCGTCCCGACCGCCGCATTGCCCGCCGCCGAGGGGTTGAGGTTCGCCGCGGTGTTGGCGGCCGACGACGCGGTGGAGGTGCTCGTGGTCGCGGGCGTCACCGATCCCTGCTGCGCCGCCGTGGCGACGCTTCCCTCGGTGGTGCCGACCGCGGTCGCCTCGACGGTGGCGGGGGTGACCTGCGCCCCCACCTCGATGCGCTGCGTCTCCTGCCCGCGCTGCCGCGCCGCGCCGAAGGCCGGGTCGATGCGCAGCGCGTCGTTGTAGAAGCGCGACGCGTCGTCGTACTTCCCCTGGTCCTCCGCGGTGAGCCCGCGGCTGTAGGCGAGGAACGCGGCGAGCGACCGCGTCGGCCGCTGCTCGATCGCGTTGCGCTCGGCGGGGGTCAGCGACACGTTCAGCGCGCGGAACAGGTCGAGCACCAGCCGCTTCTCCATCGAGAACAGCGCGTCGAGCTGGTCGTCCTGCGTCGAGCCGCCGGCGGCCTGCGCGGTCTGCGCGTTCACGAGCGCGGCGTCCACGCGCAGCCGCTCGGGGCCCACCTGCAGGATGGAGCCCTGCACCAGCGTCGCGGCCTGGAGGATGCGGCCCGCGCGGAGCCCCTGCGTGGTGTCGGCCACCCCGGTGCGCCCGAGCTCCAGCTCCGCGAGCAGCGCCGAGAGCCGCGCGCGCTCCACCACGGTGAGGCGCGAGGAGCGGCTCAGGTCCGTGGTGATCAGCTCCGCGAGCCCGCGCTCGAGCGGCTGCAGCGTGGAGTCGGCCCCGCTGAAGCGGAGGGGCATCACCGCCACCGTGTTCGGCTGCGGGGGCTGCGACGAGAGCGAGGCCTCGCGGGCGATCGCCGACTTCGCCGCCTGCGCCAGCTCCAGCCGCGTGAGCGCGGCGAGGCGCGACTCGAGCTGCGCGCGGATCTTCCGCGTGCGGCCGAACTGCAGGTAGCCCTCGTACGCCGTGCGCGCGGCGGCCAGGTCGCCCTGCTTCTCCGCGGTGAGCCCCAGGTACAGCGCCGTCGTCCCGTCGCGCGGGTCGAGCGCGGCGGCCTGCGTGAGCGCGGTGCGCGCGTCGGCGAGGCGGTCGGCCTTGTAATAGGCGATGCCAAGCGCGCGGGCGGCCTGCGCCGATTGCGGGGACTGGGCCCGCGCGGCCTCGAGCCGCTGGATGGCGGTCCCCGCGGGCACGCGCCCGGTGGCGCAGCCCTGGAGGGCGGCGGCCACCGTCAGGCCGGCGAGGAGGGGGCGGAGTGCTCGCATGCAACGTTCTCCCTGTGGGGTCATCAGCGGTCCGGGTCGAGCATGTCCTCGAACCGCATCCACTGCGAGTAGAAATACAGGTCCACATACCCGGTGGCGCCATTGCGACTCTTGCGCACCAGCACCTCGGTCGCGCCCTCGAGGGCCCGCAGGCCATCGTACATCCCTTCCCGGAAGAGCCCGAGCACGATGTCGGCGTGCTCCTTCACCGCGCCACGGGCCCCGAAATCGTCGAGCTGCGGCCGCGGGTCCTGGCGCGCCGAGAGCCCGGGAAGGTGCGACGTGAGCAGCACCGCCACCTCCGCCTCCACCGCGAGCCGCTTGAGCCGCCGCACCGCGACGGCGAGCAGCTCGTCCGTGGGCCCCTCGCCCAGCGCCAGCATCTGCAGCGGGTCCACCACCAGCAGGGCGGGACGCCGGCGCCCCCGCCCCTCGAGCTCCTCGGCGATCCCGTCGATCCCGCGCCCCGGGATCCATTCCAGCGACAGCGGCAGCTCGCGCAGGCGCACCGCCGCCGCCCCCACCGTCGCGCGCGTCGCATCATCCAGGGTGCCGCGCCGCATGTCGTCCACCCGCGCACGCCCCTCGATGCCCAGCAGTCGCTCGAGCAGCCGCTCGCGCGGCATCTCGCCGGAGAAGAACGCCACCGGCTGCCCCGCCTCCGCCGCGCGATAGGCCATGGCGAGGGCCAGCGCCGACTTGCCGCTCCCCACGTCACCGCCCACCACGACCAGGTCCCCGCGGCGCACCCCTCCGCCGAGGACCCGGTCGATGCTGGGAAATCCGGTCGGCACCCCGTCCTGCTGGTGGTCCCCGTCGGCGATGGCGTCGATGCGGCGGAGCAGCAGGGCGAGGGGGGAGATGTCAGTGCCCCGTGGCATGGCCCCCATTATAGAGGACTCGAGGCGGGGCGAGCAAGAAAAACCCCGACGCCGGGGTCGTGACGGAGATCACCCTCCCACCGCGGCGGCGAGCTGCTGGAGCTCGGCGCGGCCCGAGGGGTCGAGCAGCGGGGCGAGGGCCGAGAGCGCGGCATCGAGCGCCGCGCGCAGGGCCGGGGGGGCGCCCAGGGCGGTGGCGTCGATCGCCTTCCCCACCGCCCCGCGCGCGGGGGAGGGGAGGCTGACCCCCGACAGCCACTGCCGCGCCAGCGCCGCGCGCTCGCGGCGCAGCTCCGGATCCAGGGGGGGGTCCCCGGGACCGCCCGGAAGGACCGGGGCG
>DASWVQ010000160.1:0-1989 GCA_036401195.1 Gemmatimonadaceae bacterium | reverse complement strand
GCCAGCTGGTGCTGGTACAGGTAGAGCCCGTACGCCGGCCCCCCGGGCCAGGTGGGCTTGTCGATCCCCGTGAGCACGTCGGCGGGCCAGTGCGAGAGCACCGCCAGCGCGGCGATCCCCGCCCCTCGCGCGTCGCGCCATGCGGCCAGCACCACCAGGGCGATCACCGCCGCCTGCGCCCCCACCGCCGGCCACGAGTGCGACCAGAGCACCGGGTCGAGCCCGCGCCCGTAGTGGGTGCGCAGCACGATCTCCACGAAGTCGGGGGCGTAGGCCGCGACGAAGAGGAGGGCGATCGGGAGCGTGGGACGGGCGCGTCGCGCCAGCAGCGCGAAGGCGGTGTGGCCGGCGAACATGACTACCCCCGCCGCGGCGCGGGCGCGGGCGTCGCGGCGGTGGGCCGCGCCCGCCGTGGGCCGGTCAGAAGGGCGACGAGCTGCGCCGCTGCGCGCAGGCGTCGCACAGCGTGGCGCTCACCCCGAGCCGGCTCCCGCAGCTCCCGCACAGCGAGTACACCCGCACCCCGCCGGGCGAGACGTCGCGCAGGATCGGCGGCCCCATCGCGATGAGCGCGGGGATGGTCTCCACGGCGCCATGATGGCGCCATGCACGGAAGCGCAGGACGAGCTGTCGGATGAGCTGCATGGATGGCCTGCCTGGAGGTGAAGCGTCTGCCCACCCCCCGAAAAGCAAGACGTGTGCGCATGCGGCCCACCGGGCGCGTCAGTCGAACCCCATCCGGTCGCGCGCCTCGCGCAGCGTCTCCTTCGCGATCGCCCGCGCCCGCGCCGCGCCGCTGGCGAGCGCGTCGTCCACCCGCGAGGGCTCCGCCCGCAGCTGCTCCGCCCGCGTGCGGATCGGCACCAGCTCCGCCTCCATGCTCGCGTGCAGCACCTTCTTGCACTCGATGCACCCCCACCCCGCGGTGCGGCACATCGTCGCCACGTGCTCCACCGTCTCCGGGGGCGAGAAGGCCTTGTGGAGGTGATAGATGTTGCACACCTCCGGCGTCCCCGGGTCGGTCTTCCGCACGCGCGCCGGGTCGGTCACCGCGGGGCGCAGCTTCGCCCAGATCTCGTCGCTCGTCTCCAGAAGCCCGATGGTGTTCCCCATCGACTTCGACATCTTCGCCTGCCCGTCGAGCCCCATGATGCGGCGCGTGGGGGTGAGCAGGGGCTGCGGCTCGGGAAAGAAGGCTTCGCGCTCCTCCTGCCCGTCCTCGGTGGTGATCCCAGTAGGGCGCCCGAACAGCCCGTTCCACCGCCGCGCGATCACCCGCGAGAGCTCCAGGTGCTGGATCTGGTCCTCCCCCACCGGCACCAGGTCGGCGCGGTAGAGCAGGATGTCCGCCGCCTGGAGCACGGGATAGTTCAGCAGCCCCGCCGCCACGCTCTCCTGCCGCGCCGCCTTCTCCTTGAACTGCGTCTGCCGCTCCAGCTCCCCCAGCGGGGTGATGGTGTTGAAGAACCACGCCAGCTCGGTATGTTCCGGCACCGCCGATTGCACGTACAGCGAGGCGACCTCCGGGTCGACGCCGGCGGCGAGGATCGACACCGCCATCTCGCGGCGGCGGGCGCGGAGCTGCTGGGGCTCCTGGGGGACGGTGATCGCGTGGTAATCCACGATGCAGTAGATCGCCGGGTACTGGTGCTGCTGCTGCACCCAGTTCCGCACCGCCCCGAGGTAGTTCCCGATGTGGAGCTCCCCCGAGGGCTGGATTCCGCTGAAGATGAGAGGCATCCGCGCAAGCTATGAAGCCGCAGCCGGGTCACGCAACGGATGACTGACGCGCCCTCGCGGGGCCACCGTCACCTGCTGGCCACCTGCGTCGCCGCGGCGGCGAAGGCGGCGGAGGTGATCCGCGCCCACACCCCGGGGCTCGCGTCGCTCGACTGGCAGGCCAAGGGCGCCGCCGACTTCGTGACGGTCGTGGACCGCGACGCCGAGGAGGCGCTCGCCGCGGTGATCGCCGCGCGCCATCCCGACGCG
>DASWVQ010000159.1:0-3545 GCA_036401195.1 Gemmatimonadaceae bacterium | reverse complement strand
CCCGACGAGCGTCGCCACCCCGTCGCCCGCCCAGTCGAGCGCGTCGAGCACGTGGTGGGTGGCCCGCGAGAGCACGCGGAGCCAGCGGGGGCGGTCCGGGAGCGACTCCTCCTCGCGATAGGGGGGCCGCGGGGGGGTGGCCGCGGCGACCGCGGTCGGCGGGTGCCGGTCGGGAGGCTCGAGCCCCCCATCGGGCTGCGGTACCGGGTGCTCTCCTTCCATCGCTCCCTCCAGTGGGTCCGTCCCTATCCTGCGGTGCGGGAGTCCACCCTGCAAGGAGCTGGTAAGGGCGCGCCATCCACCCCACCCACCCCCTCCCGCCCCCCGGGACCCGCCCTAGCTTTCCCTGGGTATGTACGGGGCCGGCAACGCCCCAGGACAGTCCCACCCGCCAAGGACTCGTGCCCATGCGTCACACCCCCACGCGCCGGGGGGCGCTGCTCGTCGCCCTCGCCGCTGCCCTCCCGCTCTCCGTTCACGCCCAGGTCCGCCAGCAGGGCACCCCGGCCCTCGGCGTCGACTCCACGAACTTCGACCGGGCGGTCCGTCCCCAGGACGACTTCTTCCGCTTCGTGAACGGCGGCTGGCTCGCCCGCTCCGAGATCCCCGCCGATCGCTCCCGCTGGGGCGCCTTCGACCAGCTCCGGGAGCAGAGCCGCGAGGCGCTGCACACCATCCTCGAGGAAGCGGCGGCGTCGAAGGCGGCGCATGGCACCACGCAGCAGAAGGCGGGCGACATGTACGCCGCCTACCTCGACACGGTGCGCATCGAGCGGCTGGGCATCACCCCGCTCAGGCCGGAGCTCGACCGCATCGCCGCGCTGCGCTCGGCGAGCCAGCTGCCCGCGACCTTCGCCTACCTGCAGCGCGCGGGGGTGGGCGGGGTGTTCGGCGGGGGCGTGGCGCAGGACCCGAAGAACTCCTCGCAGTACATCGTGAGCGTCGGCCAGGGGGGCCTGGGCCTTCCCGACCGCGACTACTACCTGAAAAACGACGCGAAGCTCGTCGCGGCGCGGCAGGCGTACGTCACCTACCTCACGACACTGCTGCGCCTCGCGCAGCAGCCCGATCCCGAGGGGGCGGCGCAGCGCATCGTGGCGCTCGAGACGGAGATCGCGAAGGTCCAGTGGGACCGGGCGCGCCTCCGCGACCGCAACGCGACGTACAACAAGATGACGGTGGGCGAGCTGGCGGCGCTCTCCCCGAACTACGACTGGAAGGGCTACCTCGCGGCGGCGAAGCTCGGCGCGGCGAAGGCGGTGGTGGTGCGCCAGCCGGATTACGTGAAGGCGCTCGACGGGATCATCACCGCGACCCCGATCGGCACCTGGCGCGAGCTCCTCACCGCGCGGCTCCTCTCGTCGTACGCCAACGAGCTGCCGAAGGCCTTCGACGAGGCGGCCTTCGCCTACCGGGGGAAGGCGCTCTCCGGGCAGCTCGAGCAGGCCGCGCGCTGGAAGCGGGCGGTGGACGAGACCGAGGGGATCCTCGGCGAGCCGCTGGGGAAGCTCTACGTGGACCGCTACTTCAAGGCCGACGCCAAGCAGCGGATGGACGCGCTGGTGAAGAACCTGATCGAGGCCTACCGCGTGGGGATCGACAGCCTCGAGTGGATGAGCCCCGCCACCAAGGCCGAGGCCAAGGCGAAGCTCGCCAGGTTCACGGTGAAGATCGGCTACCCCGACCGGTGGCGCGACTACTCGAAGCTGGAGATCCGTCGCGATGACCTGATCGGCAACGTGCGGCGCGCCGCGGCCTTCCAGTACGACGAGTCGGTGGCCCGCCTGGGCCAGCCGGTGGAGCGCTGGCGCTGGGGGATGACGCCCCAGACGGTGAACGCCTACTACAACTCGGTCAACAACGAGATCGTGTTCCCGGCGGCGATCCTCCAGCCCCCCTTCTTCGACGTCAACGCCGACGACGCGGTGAACTACGGCGCGATCGGGGCGGTGATCGGCCACGAGATCGGCCACGGCTTCGACGACCAGGGGCGGAAGAGCGACGGCGACGGCAACCTCCGCGACTGGTGGACGGCCGACGACGCGAAGGCGTTCGACGAGCGGGCGAGCCGGCTGGGCGCGCAGTACGCGGCGCTGATGCCGATCGACAGCCTGCGCATCAACCCGAAGCTCACCATGGGGGAGAACATCGGGGACCTGAGCGGGCTCGCGCAGGCGTACCGCGCCTACCGGATGTCGCTCGGGGGGAAGGAGGCGCCGGTGATCGGCGGCTTCACCGGGGACCAGCGCTTCTTCATGGGCTATGCGCAGATCTGGCGCGCGAAGATGCGCGACGAGGCACTGCGCAACCAGCTCATGACCGACCCGCACTCGCCGGGGATGGCGCGGGCGTTCGTGCCGCTCACGAACAACGACGCCTTCCTGAAGGCGTTCGACGTGAAGCCGGGGGACCGGATGTACCGGGCGCCGGAGGAGCGGGTGAAGATCTGGTGAGCTGACGTCATCCCGGGCAAGGCCGCGCAGCGGCCGACGAGGGACCTGGCGTCCCGGCGGAGTGGCCACTCTGCCGGGACGCCAGGTCCCTCGTCGCGTTGCTCCTCGGGATGACGGCGAGCGTCGCTCAGGATGACGGCGCTCCGCCCCACCCCCCGCCCCCCGGCGTCTCGATCGTGAGCTGGTCCCCGGGCTCCATCTCCACGCGGCACTTCGCGGGCAGCTCGCGGCCGTTGAGCAGGTTGCGCCCCACCGCGCCCGGCCCGCCCCCCTGCGCCCCCTGCGGCGCGTGGCGGCGCCGCTCGGTGAGGAGCGACACCGTGCACCGCTCCAGCGCGCGATAGGTGCGCACGACCCCCTCGCCCCCGTGGTGCCCTCCCGCCCCGCCGGAGCCGGCGCGCAGCGCGTACCGCTCGACCCGCAGCGGGTAGGCGCGCTCCAGCGACTCGATGGGGGTGTTGAGAGTGTTGCTCATCCCCACGTGCACCCCGCTGGGCCCGGGCCCGCGCGCGCTGGCCCCCTGCCCGCCCCCCAGGGTCTCGTAGAAGCTCCACCGCGCGCCGCCGAAGGTGACGTTGTTCATCGTCCCCTGCCCCTGCGCGGGCACCGGGACCCAGGCCTGCGCCAGCGCCGTGAACAGCGTGTCGGTGATGCGCTGTGACAGCTCCACGTTCCCCGCGGCGACCGCGGCGGGCCAGCGGGCGTTCGCCATGCACCCCTCCGGGACGCTGAGCGCGACGGCGCGCGCGATCCCATCGTTGGTGGGCACGTCGTCGTCGAGGAGGGTCCGGAGCACGAACACGGTGGCCGCGCGCGCCACCGCGATGGGTGCGTTCACGTTGCCCCGGGCGATCGGCGCCGTGCCGGTGAGGTCCACGTGCAGCACGCCGCCGCGAACGACCACGGCAACCGACACGGGGAGGTCCGCGTCCACCACGCCGTCGCCCTCGAGCCGGTCCACGGCCGTGCCGTGCGCCCCCTCGAGCAGCGCCAGCCGGGCGCGGGCGCGACGCTCGCTGTAGTCGAGCAGCGAGTCCACGGTGACGGCGAGGCGGGCGGCGCCGAGGCGCTCGTGGAGCGCCCGCCACCCGG
>DASWVQ010000158.1:0-3130 GCA_036401195.1 Gemmatimonadaceae bacterium | reverse complement strand
CCCGTCGCGCGCCTTCACCGTGATCGGGATCGGGGCCTTCCACCCGGCGGCCACGAGGCGCGAGACGTCGGCCTTCTCGAGGGTGACGAGCACGCGCCCCGTGCGCGCGTCGCGCACCACGTGCACCGGGGGCTGCTCGGGGCGCGAGTAGCTGTCGGCGACCCAGCGCCCGTTCGGCGACAGCTCGATGGCGTGGTCGGCGTCCTCGGGGGTGAGGAGGGTGAGGCCCTTCCCATCCATCCCGATGCGGTAGAGGTGCCGGAAGTAGGGATCGCGCCCCGCGGTCTTCCCCACGCCGGTGAACAGGATCTCGCGCCGCTGCTCGTCCACGCGGAGGATCTCGGCCACGTTGCCGGGGCCGGTCGTCACCTGCCGCTTCAGCTTCGCCGTGCCGCCGGCGATGTCGTAGAGATACAGGTTCCCCCAGTCATCGCGCTCGCTGTACCAGATCACCTCGTTGCTCGCGGGGAGCACGCGCCAGTTCTCGGCGGTCTGGCCGCTCTCGTACTGGGTGGCGACCTCCTCGCGCAGCAGGTCGCGGACGTCGCCGGTCGCCGGGTCGGCGACGCGCAGGGTCGCAACCTTGTGATCGCGCGAGCTGGACACGAAGGCCACCTTCGACCCGTCGGGATACCACTGGACGTCGGCGAAGTCGGTGCCCCGGCAGGTGATGTGGTCGCAGAGGGTGGAGCGGTGCTGGTCGGGCTCCATCCGGAGGGGGACGACGCGCGGCGAGGGGCCGCCGAGGTCGATGACGACGCGGTGGAGCATGGACACCACGCTGTCGCCCGGGAGCGGATACTTCCACGCCGAGAGCTTCGGGTGACCCGGGACGGTGGTGTAGAGATACATCTCGCCCACGTTCCGCTGGTCCTGGCGGAAGGTGAAGAGGCGCTTCGAATCCGGCGACCAGGCCACGATGGGACGGTCGCTGTGGATCCAGCCGGCGTTGTCGGTGGCGTAGCCGAAGTCCTTCACCCCGTCGGTCGTGACCTGCGTCTCCACTCCGGTCGCCACGTCGCGCAGCCAGAGGTTCCAGTCGCGGATGAACACCGCGCGCTTGCCGTCGGGAGCCACGATCTCCATCGCGCGGCCCGCGCCGGGGCGGCGAAGGGGGGTGTCACCACGGTGCGCGAGTTCCGCGGGGTCGATCGCGCCGGCGCAGCGCTGCGTGTCGGCGGTGCAGTTGATCCGCGCGCCCCGCGCGGGATCGATGAGGATCACCTCGGAGCCGCCGCCGGGCACGGTGTTCCGGTACCAGAGGCGCCCATCGGGGAGCCAGGTGGGCCGGACGTTCACTCCCGACACCAGCGGGTTGACGTTGTAGCTGAGGAACCTGGCGGCGCGCGCGTAGTCGTCGGCGGCGGCGCGGCGGGGCTGCTGGGCAGCCACCACGGCCGGGGTTGCCAGCACCGCGAACGACAGCAGGCGGATCGAGCGGAGCATCGGGTGCGATCCTGTTGGAATGGGTCGGAGGGAAGTTCTCCCCGGTCGCCGCCGGGCGCAAACCCCCGCCCGCCTCGGGACTCGATTAGAATGTCGCCATGCCATACAACGAGCTCCTGAAGCGGAACCGGCAATGGGTCGCCGAGCAGCTCGGCCGCGATCCGCACTACTTCGAGCGGCTCGCCTCGGTGCACGAGCCGGAGTTCCTCTGGATCGGTTGTTCCGACGCGCGCGTCCCCGCGAACGAGATCACCGGCACGCTGGCGGGCGAGATGTTCGTGCACCGCAACATCGCCAACCAGGTGATCCCCTCCGACCCGAACCTGGGGGCGGTGCTCCAGTTCGCGATCGACGTCCTCAAGGTGAAGGACATCATCGTGTGCGGCCACGAGGAATGCGGCGGCATCCGGGCCGTGCTCGGCGGCGGCGCCCCCTCCCAGGTCGAGGCGTGGCTCACGGCGGCCCGCATGGTCGCGCGCCTGCACGCGCGGGAGCTGGCGTCGATCCCGCCGGAGGAACGGGTCCGGCGGCTGGTGGAGCTGAACACCATGGAGCAGGTGCAGCACCTCAGCGAGACCCCGGCGGTGAAGGGTGCCTGGGCCCGCGGCCAGGAGCTGCGCCTGCACGGGTGGGTGTTCGGGCTGCGCGACGGGTTGCTGCGCGACCTGGGCGTCACCCGGAGCGCGCCCGAGCCGGACTGAGGGCGCGCGGGAACGCGCGGGGGCCGGCTCCGCGCACCGGAGCCGGCCCCCGCGAGCTTCACGAGGCCTGCGTCAGTAGGTCTCGTTCACCGCGCGGCCGCAGACCTGGCCGCTCACCCGCCCGGTACCGTTGTCGTACACCAGCATCGTGAGCTGTATCTGGCAGCTCTGCGCCGATCCCGTCCCCCACTTGAAGCCCCCGCCGATGCTGATCGTCGCGGGCGAGTTCAGGTTCCCGTTGAGGAAGGTGAAGGTGCCGGCCGCCGACACGTAGGGGTCACCGTTGATCACGAGGTTCCCGATGCACCGCCAGTCGGAAATCGTCTCGGTCACCTGCAGCAGCAGCGCCCCCGACCCCTGGTCGCTGATGTTGCCGGACATGTTCCCCGACACCTGGATGGAGCCACCGGCCGTGCAGTTCGTGCGCTGCTGAACGCTCACGTTCACCAGGGTGGGGGCGATCGGGGTCGAGACGGGAGGCGCGAAGACGCGTTGCCCCGCCGCCACGTTGAACGACGTGTTGTCCAGACCGTTGCCCAGCGCACGGGCCACCTGGCCGGCGAAGGCCTCGGCCTGCGACTGCGACAGCCCGCTCGATACCGGACTTGTCGAATCGACGGACGAGTTGCACGCCGCCAGCGCCGTCGCCAGCGACATCACCACGATCTTCCGCATCGCCGCCTCCGTGAAGGGCATGCTCCAACAGTGGGGGAACGGATGGGTGCGGCAAGAAGGGTTTGCCTTGCGCCTGGGGACGCAAACAGAAGAACCCCCGCGCAACTCACGTCGCGCGGGGGTTCTCCGCTGGTAACCGCCGTCATTCACGTTTCGGGCATCCCGGCGCGAGCGACCCGAAGGTCGTCGCACTCGAGTCCTGGCGGCGGTCTTACCCTTGCCGGACGGGTCCGGTGCAGGTGCCCGGCTTTTCACCGGGCCGCAGTTGTGGCCAGCGACCTCACAACCTGTCCATCAGGGCCGAAATC
>DASWVQ010000157.1:0-21284 GCA_036401195.1 Gemmatimonadaceae bacterium | reverse complement strand
GGCTCGATCCCGCCGCCGCGCGAGGGCTTCACCTCCTGCGCCTGCACCGGCTTCACCTCCTGCGCGCGGCGCTGCTCGATCTCCTGCGCGCGGCGCTGCTCGATCTCCCGCGCGCGGCGCTGCTCGATCTCCTGCGCGCGGCGCTGCTCGATCTCCTGCGCGCGGCGCTGTTCCTCACCTCGCTCCGGCGTCACCGGCTCGCGCGTCACCGGCTCCGGCTTTACCGGCTCCGGCTTTACCGGCTCCGGCGTCACCGGCTCGGGCTTCACCGGCTCCGGCTTCACGGGCTCCGGCTTCGCGGCGGCGTCGTCCTCGTCCCTGTACTTCCAGTACGACAGCCCCAGCGGCGTGCCGTCCGCCGCCTGGCAACCGAAGCTCAGCGTCTTCCCGTCATCGCTGAGCGTGCCGATCCCGTTGCACAGGCGGCGCATGTTGCCATCCATGGAGATGATGCCCGCACCGGGCGAGGTCCATCGGCCCTTGCTCAGCACCGTCGTCCAGGTGCCGTCCGACCGGATCACGAGTCCCGTCTGGATCGGCCCCTTGCTGTACCACTCGCCGGCGAACGATTGCGCGCGCCCCACGAGCGGCGTCGCCAGCAGCATCGCCCCCACGATCAGCCTGCGGATCATCGCTCGATCTCCTTCGAGTGCCTGGCAAACGAGATGTTCATCGGGAAACCGTCCTTGCTCACGCAGTCGAAGTTGAGCTGCGTGCCCTCGGCGTTGAGGATGCCGCGGCCCCCGCACCAACCCCTGGCGTTGCCGTCGAGCACGATCATGCGTCCCCCGCCGTGACTCCACCGACCCCTGCTCTGCGCGGTTTCCCACGTGCCATTCGCGAGGATCAGCAGCTTGGTGTTGATGATCCCCCAGCTGAAGTAGGTCCCCACGAAGTCCGGCGTCCCCTCCCGCGCGGAGTGGCCGGCGGCGGGGGTGGGCGACCGGGAAGGCGGGGGAGGGGGCGTCACCGGCGACGGCTGCCTTGGCGCCGGTGACGGTACGGGGCGGGCGACGGCGGCGGCCCCGGGCCCGCGGCCCGCGATCGTCACCGATCCCGCCACCGCGTACATGTGGTCGAGCATCGCGCGGTCGCGATCGAAGTCGTTCGTCGTGCCGATCAGGAGCGCCACCCGGTCGCCCACCTGCACGGCGCGGTAGCGGCGGAACACCTCCATGCCGTCGGCGCGCTTCTCGCTCGTCCATACCCCGGCGTCGCGCGAGTCCGCACCCACCGACTCGCCGAAGTCGCCGAGGAGTTGCTCGGACTTCGAGAAGAACTCGCCCCGCACGAAGTCGCGCAGCGTGCCGCGCAGTGGCACCGGGGGATGCACGGCGATGAACGAGACCACGCGGCTGGTGCTGGTGGGATCGAGGAAGATCGGCACGCCCTTCTGGTCGGCACGCTGCCATCCGGCGGGTGGCGCGAGCTCGAGGTCGCCGACGGCGACCCGACCCGTTCCCTGCCCGGCGGCGCGTTCGGCGCCTCCGTCCCGCGCGTTGCCTGCGCGCGCACCGCCCGCTCCGGATGCGCCGCTGGCCCCTCCCGCGATCCCCGCCAGCCGCACCGGGATCTCGCCCACCTCACCCCGCGGACCGACGCGGAACGTGGCGCGCACGACGCCGGCGTCGCCCGCGCGAAAGAGCAGCCGCACCGGCAGCCCCTTTCCCGGCGGCACCGTCACCTCGCGCACGCCCGCGTGGCCATCCACCCGCACGCGGGCCATCGGCGCCAGGCGTCGCCCGCGCGCGTCGGTGAGGGTGAAGGCCGAGTCGGGGGGAAGGGCCACCTTCACCGGCGCATCGAGCGCGTTGTCGAGGAAGGCGTGCAGGCGGACGCCCACCGTGTCGGTGATGTCCACCCGCGACACGCGCAGGCCGACCCCGGCGGCCAGCGGGACCACCTGGAGCGGCCACCCGTCGAGGGCGACCGGGGCGGCGTTCGAGAGGGCGACTTCAGCGGCGGCGTCGGCGGCGGTGGCCGCGGCGGACTTCGCCGCGTTGCCCATTCGCTGGAGGATCTGCGCCGAAGCGGGGGCGGGCCGCCCTGAGAGGAGCAGGAGGGGGAGTGCGAGGAGGCCGGCGAGCCGGGGGCGCACGCGGCGCGCGGCCGGCAAGGTGGAGAGGGGGGGCATGGCGAGGGAGGGAACGAACGGAAACCGAGCGCAACAGTTCCATAAATATTTGTATCGCGTCCCATACGGGCAACAGGATTTCCCTGACGGGAGCGGAGATTGCAGGCGGAGCGACCGGTTACGGCTGCGTCCAACCATCGAGGAGGATCCGATGATCGAGAACGTGCGGGGAGGCCGCCGCGCCGTGCGGCGGGCGACGACGCTGGTGGTGGGGCTGGTGACGTGCGGGGCGCTGACGAGCGCCTGCGGGAAGGGGGGCGAGGACAGCGACACGGCGAAGCCGGACACCGGGATGGCCATCGGGGCCGACACCGCCGCCACCGCGCAGGCCGCGTCGGGGATGACCGACGCGAACATCGTCTACCTGCTCGACCACGCGAACATGGCCGACAGCGCGCGCGGCAAGGTGGCGGAGGCGAAGGCGACGAACGCCGACGTGAAGCAGTTCGGGCAGATGATGATGGGGGAACACCACGCGCTGCGCGCGCAGGGACAGGCGCTCGCCACGAAGCTCGGCGTGACGCCCGCCGCGCCCGCGGGGGACGCGAGCGAGGCGAAGGCGAAGGTGCTGATGGACTCCCTCCAGGCGGTGCCGAAGGGGGCGGCGTGGGATCGCGCCTACATCGCCATGGAAGTCGCCGGGCACCAGGAGGTGCTCGACCTCGCGAACAAGGCGCTGCAGGCGACGCAGAACGCCGAGCTGAAGGACCTGATCCAGAAGGCGGCGCCGATCATCCAGAAGCACCTCGATCGCGCGAAGGAGATCCAGGGGAAGCTGGGATCCTGAGCCCCGCGGCGGGGTAGCCTTGATTGACTCCCCCTGCCCGGGGGTTAGCTTCCCGGAAGCACCACGACACCTGCACCCGCGACGACCGATGTTCCTGCGCCACGCCATCACGTACTCCCCGAGCAGTGTCCGGTCCTGGACCGGGCGCTCGGCGATGACGTCGGCGACGCAGACGCCGCGTCCGCACCTCGCGACCGCCGGGACGCGCCAGACGCGCGTGTCGGCGATGCGAGCCGCCGCGCCCCGCACCGCCGCCCCGCTGGGGCGCGCGATCGCGGGGATCTCCAGCGCGCAGCACAGGTGGCTGCGGGTGATGTCGCACACGAGCGACTGACCCGCCCCAGGTCCGCACCGGCGACAGGCGTCGCCCGCGACCGCCCCACCTGCGCACCGCGCGGGTGGGGCGGTTCGCATCCGGGCGTCATGCCCGTGGCTCCCCCCTCCCCGCGCCGTCGTCACGGCACCGCGCGTCCACGCGCACACCAGGAGGGAGGAGATGATCACCGTCACGGCACAGGGCGACCGGCGCTACCGCATCCTCGACCGGCGGGGGCACGTGGTGGGCTGGATCGACGCGAACGCGGTCGGCTTTCGCGGCTGGACGCGCGACGACGACGCCATCGCCGCCGCGGCGGCGGCGTGGGAGCCCCTCGAGGCCACCCTGCGGCGGCACTACTTCGGCCGCCCGCTGCGGCTCGCGCCGGAGGGGCCGCTCCGGCTGGTGCACGACGGCGCGTACGAGTGGGTGAGCGACGGGCGCACGCCTATCGCGCGGCTGCACCGGCAGGCGGGGAGCGTGGCGACTGGGGAGCGCCCCGCGGCCTCGCTGGCCCCGAGCGACGCCACCGCGCGCCGGCGCGACGCGGGCGGGGAGCTGGCGCTGGAGTTCGTCCTGCCGAGCTACGCGACGGAGGGGGTGGTGCACGCGGCGGCGCAGGTGCTCGCGCGCGCCTTCGGCCACTTCGGCCACTTCGGCGGCGCGGCGGCGCGGGTGCCGCGCGACGACGATCCGGTCCCGCCCCCGGCGGCCTGAGCGCATGCGCATCGCCCCGTCGCAACTGCCGGTCGCCGACGCACGCGCGCCCGGCCTGCTGGAGGCGCTGCTGCGCCGCGACTGCCTCGCAGCCGCGGTGCCGGTCACCCTGGCGCTGCTGCAGGACGACCCCCTCGCCAGCGGGGGGCAGTTCCGCGGCGACCTGCTGCGGGCGCTGATGGAGGTGAGGGGGGATTTCTGGAGCCGCAACGAGCGGCTGTACGAACGCTATCTCGAGGCGCTCCGCGCGGCGGCGGCGGCACGACGCCGCCTTCCCGCGCCGGAGCGCATGGAATTCTGGTCCGCGCTGCAACTGCCGCGCGGCCATTCACCGCTGGAGCAGGAGGAGGGCACGTGATCGCCATGTCGAAGAAGACGCCCTGGAGCGCGGCGCAGCTGCGCGAGCTGGAGCAGGAGCTGCACCGGGAGCGCGGGCGGCTCGCGCGCGCCGCGGAGGGCGGCGACGCCGTCGCGGCGGTGCGCGTGCAGGTGCTGGACGACGCGCTGCAGCGCATGGCGCACGGGGGCTACGGCATCTGCACCGCGTGCGAGCAGCCCATCCCCTTCGGCCGGCTCGCGGTCGTCCCGGAGACCGATCATTGCCTCGCCTGCCAGTCCGGCGCCCCCCGTCGCCGCCGCACCCCGCCGGCGGCGTGACGCGGAATGGTGCCCCGCAACATGCCGGCACGGACATGAAGCGAATGAACGGAATGAAGCGAACCGGGTGCCCCGGCGGCCGCGACGAGCGCCGCCGCGAGCTGGTTTCACTGCATTCCACTCATTCGCTTCATGTCCGTGCCGGCAGTGCTCGGCGCGACGTCATGCTGAAGCGTCAGGCCGCCGCGGGGAGGGCGGAGGTGCAGTGCGGGCACTTCGTCGCGCGCTTCGACACGGTCATCGTGCAGTAGGGGCAGGGCTGCGTGTCGGGGGTGGGCTCGGCGGGCTTGCGATAGAGCCGGTTCACCGCGCGCACGAGGACGAAGACGGCCAGCGCCACGATCAGGAAGGTGAGGACGGTGTTGACGAACACCCCGTACGTCAGCGCCACCGCCCCCGCCTCCTTCGCCGCGGCCAGGGTGGGGTAGGGACCGGGGGCCGTCGCTCCCTGCTTCAGGAGCACGAACTTGTCGGTGAAGTCCACCCCGCCGGTGACCACCCCGATCACCGGCATGATCACGTCGTCCACCAGCGACTTCACCACGTTCCCGAACGCCGCGCCGATGATCACGCCCACGGCGAGGTCCATGACGTTGCCGCGCAGCACGAATGCCTTGAAGTCCTTCCACATCCCGTCCACCTCCATGTGAGTCGCAGGTGCCGCAATGCTAGCACCGCTGGGCCCGTCAGGCCACCCGCTGGTGGCCTGGAATTCGCCCCGCCTCGCCGGAACCGCAGGAGGGGACATGCGACGTACCTCACAGGGAAGGGTCACCCGCGCCGCCGCCGCCGGGCTCCTCGCCATCACGCTCGCGGGAGCGGCCGCCGCGTGCGACGAGCGGCCATCGGGGCTGCTCGCCACCGCCCCCGGGGCCTGCGCCGACTCCACCACCACCTCGGTGACGATGGCGCCGGCGACGGCCACCCTGGCCATCGGCGACTCGGTCCGCGTCAACGCGTCACTCGGCTGCACCGGGCCCGGCACCTTCCGCTTCAGCAGCACCAACCCGGGGGTGGCCACCGTGAACGCGAGCACCGGGACGGTGCGCGCCCTCGCCGTGGGCGACGCAACCATCATCGCCACCAGCTCGGTCAATCCGCTGGTGCAGGGGACGACGACCATCGCCGTCCGGTAGCCGTCGGGCCGCGACGGCCGGCGTGGTGACGCCGTGGCGCCCGCCGGCGGCCGCCGTGACTTGGTTGATGTTGCCCGGGGGGCGGGTAGCTTTCCGCCCCATGGAACTCGGCATCTACTCCTTCGCCGACATGGGGCGCGACCCCGTGACCGGCCACGTGACCGACGCCCGCGAGCGCCTCCAGGACCTCGTCGAGGAGATCGTGCTCGCCGACCAGGTGGGGCTCGACGTCTTCGGCGTGGGTGAGCACCATCGCCCCGACTACGCGGTCTCGGCGCCCGCCGTGGTGCTCGCGGCCGCCGCGGCGCGCACGCAGCGCATCCGGCTCACCAGCGCGGTCACGGTGCTGAGCTCCGACGACCCGGTGCGCGTGTTCCAGGAGTTCGCCACCGTCGACAACCTCTCCAACGGCCGCGCCGAGATCATGGCGGGGCGCGGCTCCTTCATCGAGTCCTACCCGCTCTTCGGCTACGACCTCGACGACTACGACGCCCTCTTCGCCGAGAAGCTCGACCTCCTCCTCGCGCTCCGCGAGACGGAGCGGATCACCTGGCAGGGGACGCTGCGTCCCTCGATCCGCGACCGCGGCGTCTATCCCCGCCCGGTGCAGCAGCCGATCCCCGTCTGGATCGCGGTGGGCGGCACCCCCGCCTCAGTCGTCCGCGCGGCGACGCTCGGCCTCCCCCTGGCGATCGCCATCATCGGCGGCGAGCCCGCGCGCTTCGCTCCCTTCCTCACCCTCTACCGCGACTCGGCGCGCACGGCGGGACGGGATCCCGCCACCCTCCCGGTCAGCATCAACTCGCACGTGTACGTGGCGGCGACGTCGCAGCGCGCCGCCGACGAGTTCTGGCCGGGCTATGCGGAGGCGATGGGGCGGATCGGCCGCGAGCGCGGGTGGCCCCCGATGTCGCGGCCGCAGTACGAGGCGTTGCGCGGGCCGCAGGGGGCGCTGGCGGTGGGGAGCCCGCAGCAGGTGATCGACAAGATCCTCTACCAGCACGAGCTGTTCGGGCACCAGCGCTTCATGGCCCAGGTGTCGGTCGGTCCGATGGCGCACGCGCAGACGATGCGCGCGATCGAACTGATCGGCACCGAGGTGGCCCCCGCGGTGCGCAAGGCGCTCGGCGCGGGATAGGCTGGCCTTCCGCTTGCCTCCAGCGAGCGGCATGTCGAGCATCTTCCAGGTCGTCAAGGGCGCCTTCCGCGACTTCGGCGACGACGAATGCGCCGTCCGCGCGGCGGCGCTCGCGTACTACACGATCTTCGCGCTCCCCCCCCTGCTCATCCTGCTGCTCATGGCGGCGGGGATGATCTGGGACCCGGGGCAGGTGCAGCGCGCGCTCGAGACGCAGTTCGCCGGCATGATCGGCGACTCGGCCGCGCGGCAGGTCCACGACATGATCGCCGCCGGCGACCGGATGGGGGGGAAGGGAGGGCTCGCGACGATCGTGAGCATCGGCGGGCTGCTCTTCGGTGCCACCGGCGCCTTCATGCAGCTCCAGGGGGCGCTGAACCGCGCCTGGGAGGTGAAGCCCGACCCGGAGAAGGGGGGCGTCATGCGCTTCGTGACCAGGCGGCTGCTCTCCCTGGGGATGGTGATGGGCCTCGGCTTCCTGCTCGCGGTGTCGCTCGCCGTCAGCGCGCTGCTCGCCGCCTTCGGGGACCGCTTCGGCGGGTCGCTGTCGGGGCCCGTGCTGATGGGGCTGAACCTGGCGATCTCGCTCGTGGTGCTCGGGCTCCTCTTCGCCGGGATCTTCAAGGTGCTGCCCGACGCGAAGATCGCCTGGAAGGACGTGCTGCTCGGCGGGCTGGTGACGGCGGTGCTGTTCACCATCGGCAAGTTCGCCATCGGCCTCTACCTCGGGCGCAGCAACCCGGGGAACGCCTTCGGCGCGGCGAGCGCGCTGGCGGTGATCCTGGTGTGGACCTACTACGCCGGCATGATCATCCTCTTCGGCGCCGAGTTCACGCAGGCCTGGGCGCGGCGGCGCGGCGACGGCGTGCGGCCGAAGCCCGACGCGGTGCGGGTGGTGGAGCAGGAGGTCGTCGTGCGCGACGCCGGCACGATCAGGGGGCCGAGGGCGCCGACGGACGGAGGCGCCGCCGCCGCGACTGCGCGAGCCTCGGTGGCACCGGGTGAGACAGCGGCGAGCGGGGGGATCGCGAAGGCCCTGCTGGGCGTGCCCGTGTTCATGCTCCTCTTCGGGCGGCGGCGCGAGAAGAAGCAGGCTGGTCGCTGAAGGCTGAACGCTGGGGTAGCTGAAAGCTAGGGTTCCCGGCGGCGGCAGGAACCCAAGCTTTCAGCTACCCCAGCCTACTGCGTTCAGCGACCAGCGGCATCCGGAAGCGCCGCCCCCCGAAAGCGAAACGGCGGGTCCCCCCCGGGGCCCGCCGTTCGTTCCTGCCGCCGGCCCCTGCGGGCCGGGTCCGTCGATCAGAAGGCGACCGTGCCCTCGATCATGAAGCCGTTGAACTTCCCACCGTTGCGGATGTCCGACACCGGGAACTTGTCGTACTTCTGGTTCACGTACTCGACCTTCGTGAGGATGATCGGGGTGATGAACCAGCCGGCACCCACCTGCGAGCGGGAGACGCTGATGTCGCTGGGCATCCCGGCCAGGCGCCCCGAGACGGTGTTGTAGCGGCCGGCGACGTAGAGCGCGTTCCCCGGCAGGCGGTAGGTGAGCTCGTTCACCGACTGCTTGATGGTGCGGCTCGCGGTCTCGGCGACGCCGCGACCCTTGGCCGACTCGAAGCTGCCGAAGTACTCCAGGCCCTTGAACTTGATGAAGGGGTTGATCACCGCCGCGTGCACGCCGCCCGTGGGGCCGCTGAAGGGCTGGATCGCGCCGGACCAGGCCTGCGCCGCCTCGGTGGACACGGTGTTCTCGAGCACGTCGTAGTAGCGGCTGCCGGCGCGGTCACCCGAGTAGAGGGTCTGGTTCGCCGACTTCGCCTGGCCCATCCAGGAGCCGCTCAGGCGGACGCGCAGGTCGCTGGTGAGGTACTTGTCCACGCCCGCCTTGCCGTAGAACGCCGGGGCGCGCTTCGCCGCGTTCAGGATCGTGCCGCGCACCTCGCCGTTGGTGACGGAGCCCATGAGGAAGGCGCCCTTCGCCCGGAGGTACACTTCACCGCCCACCTGCGTGGTGAAGGCGTCGAGGATGTAGTTGCCGACGAGCGGGTTGTACATCGCGTTGCCGTTGTCGGTGCGGCGGAAGTGGCCGTCGCCGTAGTTCACCTCGAAGTGGCCGGCCTTCACCGTCACGTACTTCATCACCTCGTTGAGGGGCGCGAAGTCGATCGGCGAAGCGTCGATCAGCAGGTAGCCGTCCTTCGCCCAGGTCTCGTTGTGGTGGCGGGCCGAGAGGTACTGCGTCATCGCCACGCGGATCCCCTTGGCGAGCTGCGCGTTCAGGTACAGGTTGGCGACGGCGTTGTTGAAGCCATGGCCGATCGTGACGAGCTGGTTGGCATTGTAGGCCTTGCCCGTGGCGTCGGTCTTCGTGACCGTCGCCGCGGTGTTGCTGTGGCCGAGCCCCTGGAACTGCTGGGTGAACGCGCCACCCATCTGGAACTTGAACCCGGTGAAGGGGACGTCCTCGGTCTTGGGGGCCTCGAAGACGTTGATGCCGCGGGCGTCGTTCGGGCGGATGCGGGCGATCTCGCTGATCTGCACCAGGCTCGGCTTCGCCGGCGCGGCGGTGGTGGAGTCCTTGGCGGGCGCGGTGCCTTCCGCCAGCTGCGCCATCGCGGGGGTGCTGATCGCGGTCAGGGCCACGAGGGCCACGAGAGTCTTGCGGGTCATGTTCGTCGGTCCTTACTGGCCGAGGGTGAGGTCGAGCACAACGGTGATGTCGTTCTTGGTCTTCATCGCGCCGAACATTGCGGTCGGCGGTTCGATGCCGAAGTCGGTCATCTTGAGCGGGACGCGGCCGGTGGCCTTGATGCTGCCGTCGGCCTGGCGGACCGCCTTCACTTCCACCGTCACCGCGCGCTGCTCGCCGGCGATGGTGAGGCTGCCAGGAGCCTTCACGGTGAAGCTCTCGGCGGTGGCGCCCGGAGCGACGGTGAAGGAGCCCATGATGTAGCTGATGGTGGTGGACTTGTCGGCCTTGAGCGCCTTGTAGAGGTTGTTGTCCATCGCGCCCTTGCCGCACTTGATCGTCTTCACCGGCACCTTCACCTCGACGGCCTTGAGCATCGCGCCGATCGCGGTGGTGGGGGCGGTGGCGTACGCGGGATCGATGCTCACCGACGCGTCGATCTGCGACGTGGAGCAGGCCCACTCGTGGACGTTGGAACCGCCCTCGATGGTGAGGCGGCTGTCGGCGCGGGACGAGAGGCGAATGACGTTGGGCGGGGCGGAGGCGCCGAGGAGCGCCACGAGCGCCAGCGGGAGGGAGAATCGAGAGAGCATCGGATCCATCCGTGACCTTGAAGTCGTCCGTGCGAGCTGTGAGGTGTCTCGCCGCGGAAGTCGCGTCGGCGACTGGACGGAGTATGGGCCCGAATAGGGATGCAAACGGTCGGCGCAAATAGTGATCTTTTGTGAGGGAAAACCGGAAAACTTTCACACATCCCGATCCTCGCCTACACGCGCGTCAGGGAATCACCGCGCGTCGTGCAAGGGAAGCGACCAGATCGGCGCGCACACCCCCGAAACGCCGTGACTGACAAGGTCGCAAAGGGGCGAAGGTCGCGAAGGGCACGGCTGTCCCTTCGCGACCTTCGCTCCCTTGCGACCTTGTCCCTTTGCGGCTTCCCGCCGTTCCGACCTCGTCCCCTTGCGGCTTCTCGCCGTTGCGACGTTCGCTTGCCAGGGGCCCTTGTCCGCGCCCTCCCGGCTCAGTCGGGCAGGGCGAAGGCGACGTACACGCCGCCGCTCGGGGCGCCGTTCTTTCCACCGCCGCAGGCGATCACGAAGTACTGCTTCCCGTTCACCATGTACGTCGAGGGGGTCGCGTTCCCCGCGAAGGGGAGCGTCGCCTGCCAGAGCAGCTTCCCCGTGCGCTTGTCGAAGGCGCGGATGCGGTTGTCGTAGGTGGTGGCCGCGATGAAGAGCAGACCGTTCCGCGTCACGATCGCCCCGCCGTAATTGTCGGTCCCCGTGTTGCGCATGCCGGCCGCGGCCAGCTTCGGGTACTCGCCGAAGGGGATCTTCCAGCGGATCCGCCCGCTGTTCAGGTCGATCGCGTTGAGGGTGCCCCACGGCGGCGCGATCGCCGGGTATCCATCCGGATCCAGGAAGATGTCGAAGTAGGCGGTGCGGAAGGGGAGGGAGTAGGGGCCGGGGGGTGCCGCGGCGGTCGAGTCGCGGCCCGTCATCACGAAGCTGACGAGCGCGCTCACCGCGCTCCCCTCGAGCGCGCCGCCGAAGGCGGGCATGCGCCCCGTCCCCTCGCGGATCACCTGCCGTACCTGCTCCGCGGTCCGGCGCGCCGCGATCCCCACGAGCGAGGGGGCCATCGCGCTCCCGTGCCGGTCCTCGCCATGGCAGCTCGCACAGTTCGCCGCGTACAGCGAGCGGTCGCTTCGCGGGACCACCTTGAGCAGCCACGCCATCTCGTTCGAGTTCACGTAGAGCAGCCCGGTCTCCGGGTCGAAGGCCGGCCCCCCCCACTCCGCGCCCCCGTCCACCCCGGGGAAGATCAGGATCCCCTTCGTGCTCGGCGGGTCGAAGGGATGCGCCGTGCCGTACGCGTTGAAGAGCTTGAGCGCGGCGGCGTGCGCGGCCCGCGTGCGACGCGTCAGGTCCGCGCGCGTGAGCTGCTGCCTGGCGAAGGACTCGGGGAGGCGTGGGAAGCGCTGCGTCTCCGCGGGGCGATCTCCCGCGAGGGCGCCCCCCGGCATGCGTCGCTCCTCCACGGGAAAGAGCGGCGTGCCCCGTTCGCGGTCGAGCACCCACACGTGGCCGGTCTTGGTCACCTGCGCGACCGCGTCGACGGCGCGGCCTTCGCGCTGCACCGTCACCAGCACCGGCGCCGCGGGGAGGTCGCGATCCCAGAGGTCGTGCTTCAGCACCTGGTAGTGCCACACCCGCCGGCCGGTGCGCGCGTCGAGCGCGATGACGCTGTTCGCGAAGAGGTTGTCGCCGAGGCGGTTCGCGCCGTAGAAGTCGTACGACGCGGAGCCGGTGGCGGCGAACACCATCCCGCGCTTCGCGTCGAGGGTGACCCCCGCCCAGGCGTTCGCCCCACCCGCCACCTTCCAGGCCTCGGCGGGCCACGTGTCGTAGCCGTACTCGCCGGGATGCGGGATGGTGTGGAAGATCCACCGCAGGGCACCGGTCTTCAGGTCCCAGGCGCGGATGTCGCCCGGGGCGCTCGGCAGCGCTTCGGGAACGGAGCTTCCCATGATGAGCATGTCCTCGAACACCACCCCCGGCGTGCTCGCGCTCACCGACAGTCCCTCCACCGGGCGGCCGAGCCCCGCGCGCAGGTCCACCCACCCGCTGTCGCCGAAGGTGCGGATGGGCACCCCGGTGGCGCGGTCGAGGGCGTAGAGGCGGTTGCGGTAGTTGAAGAGCACGCGGTCGCCGGCGACGACCACACCGCGGTGCCGGATGCGCGACGTGGGCGCCGCGCCCCCCTGCGGGTCGAAGCGCCAGAGCTGGCGGCCGGTGGCGGCGTCGAGGGCGAACACCTGCATCTTCGGCGTGGTGGCGTAGAGGATCCCGTCCACCACGACGGGATTCGCCTGCATCTCCGAGCCGTCGAAGGCGTCGCGCGTGTCGTACGTCCAGGCCACCTTCAGCCGCCGCACATTGGCGGGGGAAACCTGGTCGAGGGTCGAGTAGTGCGTGTGGTCGTCGCCGCCGCCGTACACGGGCCAGTCGGCGGAGCGCGACTGGGCGGGGAGGGAGAGGGGGAGGGCGACGAGTGCGGCGAGGAGGAGGCGCATCGGGGGAGGGTGGGGGCGAGCGAAGTTGCGGCGTTGGGGGCGGGACGGCAACTGATGGCCGCCGGCTCTCGGCCCTCGGCCCTCGGCTCGCGGCACGGAATCGGAAGCGCGCCTGGGCGGCTGCGCCGCCCTTTGGCGCGCGAACCGCATCGAGGTTGACCTTCGCCGAGTAGGGAAATCGAGCGCGCGCGACCGCGCGCGCCGCTCGTTTCCGAGTTTTTGCCGAGGCCTGACGCCTGAGGGCCGAGGCCCCCGTCCTCGCGGTTCGCTCCTGGAGCGTCAACGTCAACGACAGGCAGGGGCGTCGGGCTTCGGGCGTCGGGCCTCGGCACGAAACCGGAAGCGCGCCTGGGCCGCTTCGCGGCCCTTTAGCGCGCCAACTGCACGTGGTGAACTTCGCCGGGTAAGGAAGATCGAGCGCGCGCGCCCCCGCGCGCCGCTCGCCTCCGATCTCGTGCCGAGGGCCGAGGGCCGAAGGCCGAGAGCCGGCGGCCGTCAGTTGCCGTTCGTTGCCGTGCGCCGCCGTTCCTCGGCCTTGACACATAGTGTGATAACACTTAGTGTTCCTGCATGACCTCCGACCTCCGCTCCGAGATCAAGCAGACCCGGCCCTTTGCCAGCCTCGAGGAAGAGTGCCACCTCAACCTCGAGCGGACGACCGCCGTGGTGGGGCACGCCTTCGCCGAGGCGATGAAGGCGCACGGGATCACCCCCACCCAGTACAACGTGCTGCGCATCCTGCGCGGGGCGGGGGAGGGGGGGCTGTGCCGCCACGAGATCCGCGACCGCCTCGTGGCGCAGGTGCCCGACGTGACCCGGCTGCTCGACCGCATGGAAGACGCGGGGCTGGTGGAGCGCGAGCGCGACAGCGGGGACCGGCGCCTGGTCACCACCCGCATCACGAAGGCGGGGCTCAAGCTGCTGAAGAGCCTCGACGCCCCGGTGCTGGCGATGCACCAGCAGACCCTCGGCCACCTCTCGGCCGCGCAGCTCCGGCAGCTGATCGAGCTCCTGGCGCTTGCGCGCGACGCGGGCGGGGGCGAGAGGGCGGGGCCCAGCGGGGCGGCGAAGGCTGCCGCCCGGGTGGCCGCCACGGCGGGGTCCGCCGGGCGCTGAGTGCCTCGAGGTCGTGCGGCGCGTCGACGCGCGTCGACGCGCGCCGCAGCGGCGCCCCACGGCCCGAACCGACGCGGCGCATTTAAAGTGTGTTATAACATAATAAGTTCCCACATTCATCCCATTCCCCGGAACCAATGACCACCATCGTCCCGACCCGCGTGAACGCGGCGTTCGCCATCGTCCGCGTCGTCACCGGCGCCACCTTCATCGCTCACGGCGCGCAGAAGCTCTTCGTCTACGGTGTCGCCGGGGTCACCGGCGCCTTCGCCCAGATGGGGATCCCCCTCCCGGGGATCGCCGGCCCCCTCACCGCGGTGGTGGAACTCCTCGCCGGGCTCGCGCTGGTGATCGGCCTGCTCTCCCGCCTCGCGGGGCTGGGGCTGGCGATCACCATGATCGGCGCGATCTTCTTCGCGCACCTCTCGGCCGGCTTCTTCGCGCCGAACGGCATCGAATTCCCGCTCGCGCTCCTCGCGTCGTCGGTCGCCATCGCCATCGCGGGCGGCGGTGACTGGTCGCTCGACGCGCGCCTCGCGAGCCGTCGCCAGGTGGCGGAGCGCGCCGGCCGGAACGCCAGCGGCATCCGCCGCGCGGCCTGAACTTCCCGGAGGATCCCTCATGACCAGCACCTTCGACTACGGCATCGCGCCGCCGGGCTTCCGGCTACCGGAGGCCACCCGCCTTGGGCGCGTGCGCCTGCAGGTCGCGTCGCTGGAGCGCTCGCTCCCCTTCTACGAGGGCGTGCTGGGGTTTCGCACCCTGCACCGCGACGGCGACGTGGCGGTGCTCGGCGCGCACCGGGACGACACGCCGCTGGTGGAACTGCGCGCGCGCGACGGCGTGCACCCCGTCCCGCGGCGCGGACTGCTCGGGCTCTATCACGTCGCGATCCTGCTCCCCGATCGCGCGTCGCTCGGCCGCTTCGTCGCGCATCTCGGCACCCTCGGCGCGCGGGCGGGGATGTCGGATCACCTGGTGAGCGAGGCGGTGTACCTGCAGGACCCCGACAACCTGGGGATCGAGGTCTACGCCGACCGGCCGCGCGCCGCCTGGCGCCACGAGGGGCGCGAGCTCACCATGGCCACGCTGCCCCTCGACGCGCCCGCCGTGGTCGCCGCGGGCGCCACCGCGCCGTGGACCGGGATGCCCGCGGGCACGACCATCGGGCACGTGCACCTGCACGTGGGCGACATCGACCGCGCGTCGCGGTTCTATCACGAGGCGCTGGGCTTCGATCGCACCGTGTGGTCGTATCCGGGAGCGCTCTTCCTCGCCGCCGGGGGCTACCACCACCACCTGGGCACGAACACCTGGGCGGCGCACGCTCCGCCCGCGGGGAAGGACGACGCGCGCCTCCTCGACTGGGAGATCGTCGTGCCGGACGCGTCCGATGTAGCAGACGCGGCGGCCAGCCTGGAGGGGGCGGGCCATGTGGTAACGAACGGTACCAACTCGGTCGAGGTGGCGGACCCATGGGGGACCGTCGTCCGCGTGGTCGTGGGCTGACCAGCGGGCCGCCGCCCGGCGGCGGGAACTAACATGATGGGGATGAAGCACATGAAGCGGATGGGCCTCGCTCGGTCGGGACCGATTCGCTTCATGTGCCCTTCTCGCTTCATGGCAATTGGGCAGTTCGCGGCGGGCCCGATCGCCCGTGCTCCCGCCGGGCCTGGTCGTGTACGCGGGCGCGAAACGGGGGATCAGGTTGTGCGAAACCCTGACACCGTATAGATTTAGGTGTAAGCGACTCACGCGCCTGCGCGCGTGGACAAGTTCCGCCGGATAAGGGGCCTGCCGAAGCGAGCGGGCCTCTTTGCGTTCATGACCGACCTCGGTTGCGGTGGAACGGCCATGTCATTTGGAGGGACGATGATCGAAAGCTTCTCGGACGAGTCGTACGGCAGGGAGCACGGCACGGATCGCGGTTCCTTTCTCCAGTCGCACCGCGCGCTCAGCGCCTGCGGGCGCGAGTTCACCCGGCTGGCCGACGAAGTGGCGGCGCACATGAACGCGCTGCGTGGCCAGGGCATCGAGGACAAGCTCGACTGCCGCGTCACCCCCGGCCGCTGCATCGCGCAGCTTGGTCCGGTGGCCCTGACGCTGTCCTGGCTCCGGTCCTCCCCCGACACCGCCGCCGATGGCCGGCTGCTGGTGATGGCCTGGATGGGCCAGGTCGCCTCCGGCTCCAAGCGGCTCCCCGAGAACGGCAACAAGGCGTCCCCGCGCACGGCCGAGACGCTGTGGGAAGAGACGCTGGTTGCCGACGCGAGCAGCGAAGCGGACTGGAAGTGGCGCGCGGAGTCCGACCACGCGACCGCGTACGACTCCTCCGCGCTCGCCGAGCGGTGCATGCAGCCGATCCGCGAGGCGCTGGCGCGCCACCAGCAGACGACGGCAGCGTAAGCGTTCGACACGAGGGGCCCCCGGGAGACCGCCCGGCGCGTCTGCGACGCGCACGGTCTCCCGGGGGCCCCTCGTGTCTCACTCGAGCCGGAACGGCGGGAAGGACTCGAGCGAGACAGGGGTGTCCCCCCGGCGACCGTGCGCGCCGCCGGCGCGCCGTCCGGTCGCGGGAACACCACCCCCGTCGAGCGGTGCGGTTACGGCGCCACCTCGTGGAACTGGAGCCCCTTCTCCCGCTCCATCACCCACCGCAGGGTGAACTGGTCGTCGAACAGGAGCAGGGGCGCGCCCCACGCGTCGTAGAGCAGGGTGCGGCCGCGGTCCCCCGCGACGCGCTCGATGTCCTTCATCGGCCCCGTGACCCACCGGGGGTAGCGTCCCGACACCCGCTCCAGCCGGCAGCGCACCCCGTACTCGTGCTCGAGCCGGTGCAGCATCACGTCGAACTGGAGCTGCCCCACCGCGCCCACGATCGGCGTGGGCCCCGCGACCTCGGTCGGCGAGGTGAAGAACACCTGCGCCGCGCCCTCCTCCGTGAGCTGGCGGAGCCCCGCGTCGAGCTGCTTGCGCTTCATGGGATCGTTGAGGATCACCCGCGCGAAGTGCTCCGGGGCGAAGCGGGGGATCCCCTGGAACTCGAGGGGCCCCGCGTTCGACAGCGTGTCGCCGATGCGCAGCGTGCCGCGGTCCATCACGCCGATCACGTCGCCGGGCCACGCCTCCTCCACCGCGGTGCGCTCGCGCGCCATGAAGGTCTGCGGCGAGGCGAGGCGCATCGGCTTCCCGCTCCGCACGTGCGTCACCTGCATCCCCGCCTCGAACTTCCCCGACACCACCCGCACGAAGGCGATGCGGTCGCGGTGCTTCGGGTCCATGTTCGCCTGGATCTTGAACACGAAGCCGGTGAACTCGGGGCGCCGCGGCTCCACCTCGCCGATGCTCGACTCGCGCGGCAGCGGCGCCGGCGCGAGCTCGAGGAACTCGCGGAGGAAGGGCTCGACGCCGAAGTTCGTGAGCGCGCTCCCGAAGAACACGGGGCTCAGCTCCCCCGCGAGGATCGCCGCCTCGTCGAAGGGGTGGCCGGCCTCGTCGAGCAGCTGGATCTCGTGCCCCAGCTGCTCCCACGTCGCCTCCCCCAGCAGCGCGATCGCCTCGTCGCTGTGCAGCGACGCGGCCTGGGTCTCCGCGCGCCGCGCGCCATGCTCCGTGTCGCGCCCGAACAGGTAGATGCGGTCGAGCCGCCGGTCGTACACCCCCACGAAGCCGCCGTCGCGGAAGATCGGCCAGGTGACGGGGTGGCACATGATGTCGAGGTCCGCCTCCACGTCGCTGATCAGCTTCAGCGGGTCCTCCCCCACCCGGTCGCACTTGTTGACGAAGGTGAAGATCGGCGTCCGGCGCCGCTTGCACACCGCGAACAGCTGCCGGGTGCGCTCCTCCACCCCGCGCCGGTTGTCGAGCAGCATCACCGCGCTGTCGGCGGCGACGAGGGTCCGGTAGGTGTCCTCGGAGAAGTCCTCGTGCCCCGGGGTGTCGAGCAGGTTCACCTGGTAGCCGTCGTACTCGAACTGCATCACGCTCGAGGTGACCGAGATGCCGCGCTCCTGCTCCATCTTCATCCAGTCGGAGGTGGCGTGGCGCTGCGCGCGGCGCGCCTTCACCGACCCCGCGAGGTGGATCGCCCCCCCGTACAGGAGGAGCTTCTCGGTGAGGGTCGTCTTTCCCGCGTCGGGATGGCTGATGATGGCGAAGGTGCGACGGCGGCCGACCGGGTCGGCGGGGCCGCCCGGCACGGGGGCTGCGGTGAAGCTGGGCTCGGTCACTGGTGCTGGGTTCGGGGCAGGGTATCCCTATTATTCTAACGGCCCGGCACCGGCCGGTGGGTCCGTCCCCCCTCTTCCCGCGCCCGTGATCGTCGCTCCCGCTACCCCCGCCGCCTTCGCCCTGGAGTCGCAGCACGAGCCGGTGCTGGTCGTGCTCTCCTGGCTGGTGGCCTCGCTGGGCCTCTACGGCGCGCTCGACCTCACCCGCTACGCCGTGCGCGGGGCCGGCGGTCTCCGCCGCCCCTGGCTCGCGGGCGCCGCCCTCGCCTTCGGCTTCGGCACCTGGGCGATGCACTTCATCGGGATGCTCGCCTTCGAGCTCCCGCTGCCCGTGTCGTACGATCCCACCCTGACGGTCGTCTCCGCCGGCTTCGCGGTGCTCACGGGGTTCGTGGCGATCACCCTGGCCACGCGGCCGGCGCTGCCGCGCGGGGAGCTGCTGGGGGGTGGGGCGTTGATGGCCGCCGGGATCCTCACGATGCACTTCGTGGGGATGGAGGCGATGCGGCTCGACGCGGAGCTCCACTTCGCCCCGGGCGGGATCGTGCTGGCCGCGCTGGTGGCGGTGGTGACGTCGACCGGGGGGGTGGCGGTGGCCGTGCGGCTTCGCGGGGAGCGCGGGGGGCGCGCCGTGCGCCGCCGCGTGCTCGCCGCGATGCTCCTCGCGCTGGCGGTGAGCCTCATCCACTATGCCGCGATCGAGGCCGCGAGCTTCACCCTGCCGGAGCGGCTGGTGGCCCCGCCGCACATGACCACCAGCGCGCCGATCTTTGCGGCGGTGATCGCGGGGTGCGGCGTGCTCCTGGTGGGGGCCATGCTGGTGGGCACGGTGCGCTACACCAGCGGCGATCGCCGGCAGCTCAGCTACCTCGCGGTCACGATGAACATCGTCTCGCTGGCGATCGGCGCGATGACGATCATCGCCCTCTACACCGAGGCGATCTCGAGCGCCGAGCGCTTCCTCCGCGCGGAGGTGCGCACGCGCCGCGCGATGGTGGAGCGCGCCGACGATCCGGGCCGGTCCCTCGCCGAGCGGCAGCTCGCCGCCGCGCGCACCCTCGCGGAGCTGGGCGGCTTCGGCGAGACGGGGGAGTTCGTGCTGGGGCGCCGCGTGGACGGCGTGTCGCACTACCTGCTGCCGGGGATGCCGGTGGTCGCCCGCGGGGTGCAGGCGGGGGAGCCCATGCGGCGCGCGCTGGCGCACCGCACCGGCGCCTTCGTGCTCCGCAACCGCCTCAACCACGAGGTGGTGGCCGCCTACGACTACATCCCCACCCTGCGCCTCGGCCTCATCGGCTCCATCGACCTGGCCGAGGTGCGCGGCCCCTTCGTGCGCACGGCGGTGATCGCCGCGGTCGCGGCGTTCATCATCATCCTCATCGGCTCGCTGCTCTTCGGCCGGCTCGCGCGCGGGGTGGTGGAGCGGCTGCGCGACCGCGAGGCGCTCGCCGAGTCGGTGCGCCAGAACTCGCTGGTGCGCTCGCTGATCAACAACTCCACGGACCTCATCTTCTACAAGGATCCCGACGGGGCGTATCGCGGGTGCAACGCCGCCTTCGAGAAGTTCGCGGGGGTGCCCGAGGCGGCGATGGTGGGGAAGACCCCCGCGGAGATCTTCAGCCCCGCCGAGGCGGCGGTGATCGACGACGGCGACCGCCGCGCCCTGGAGACGGGCGAGCCGGTCACCACCGAGGCCTGGTACCGGGGCGCCGACGGCAAGGAGTGCCTGCTCGAGACGATGCGCACCCCCCTCCTCGGCGCGAACGGGGAGAAGCTGGGGGTGCTCGGCATCGCGCGCGACGTGACGGTGCGCAAGCGCCAGGAGGAGCTCCAGCAGCAGCTCGTGCAGGAGGCGCAGCGCGCGAGCGCCATGAAGAGCGCCTTCCTCGCCAACATGAGCCACGAGATCCGCACGCCGATGAACGGCGTGCTCGGGATGACCGAGCTGCTGCTGGACACGGACCTGAGCCCGGAGCAGCGGCAGGCGGCGCAGCTCGTGAAGAGCTCCGCCGAGTCGCTGCTCCGCATCCTCGACGACATCCTCGACTTCTCCAAGATCGAGGCGGGGCAGCTCACCCTCGAGGCGATCCCCTTCGACCTGCCGCGCACCGTGGACGGCGCGGTGCGGCTGCTCGCCGTGCGGGCCGCACAGCGCGGCAACGAGCTGGTGGTGGACCTCCACCCCGAGGTGCCGGCGGTGGTGGTGGGCGACCCGGTGCGGCTCCAGCAGGTGCTCACCAACCTCGTGAGCAACGCGGTGAAGTTCACCCGCGACGGAGAGGTGGTGATCCGCGTAGGCCTCGCCGAGCCCGGGGAGGCGGTGGAGGACGCGGGGGGCGCGGTGAGCCTCACCTTCTCCGTGAGCGACACCGGCATCGGGATCCCCGCCGACAAGCTGCAACCGATCTTCCAGGAGTTCGTGCAGGCCGACTCCTCCACCACGCGCCAGTTCGGGGGCACGGGGCTCGGGCTGGCGATCGTGCACCGGCTCGTGCACCTCATGGGCGGCACCATCCGCGCCGAGAGCGAGGAGGGGCGCGGGAGCCGCTTCACCTTCACGGTCCCCCTCTTCGCCGGCGACCCGGCGGCGATCCCGGGGCACCTCCCCGCGGCGCCGCGACTCACCGGGGCGCGCGTGCTGGTGGTGGACGACCACCCGCTCAACCGCCTCGTGGCGCGCCAGATCCTCGAGTGGGCCGGGGCGACCGCGCAGGAGGCGGCCAGCGCCCACGAGGGGGAGCAGGCACTGCGCGCGGCACGCGAGGCCGGCCACCCCTTCCAGGTGGTGATCCTCGACCGGAACATGCCGGAGCGCGACGGCTTCGAGCTCGCGCGCGCCATCAAGGCCTCGCCCGCCCTCGACGGCACGCGCGTGGTGCTGCTCACCTCCGCGAGCGGGCCGGAGGACATGCGGCAGGCCCGGGCGCTGGGGATCGCGGCCTTCCTCACCAAGCCGATCGCGCGCCCCGACCTCATCGCCGCGGTGGCCCAGCTCCTCGACGGGAGCGGCGCCCCGCCCACGCGCATGGTGACGCGGGCGACGCTGATGGACGCCCGGCGCGACCTGCGCGTGCTGGTGGCGGAGGACAACCCGGTGAACCAGACGGTGGCCTCCGGGCTGCTGCGCGCGCGCGGCTATGTGGTAGAGCTGGTGGACAACGGGCGCGAGGCGGTGCGCGCGGCGCTCGCCGGCAGCTACGACCTGGTGCTCATGGACATCCAGATGCCGGAGCTCGACGGCGTGGAGGCCACGAAGGAGATCCGCGCCGCCGAGCGGGCGCAGGGG
>DASWVQ010000156.1:0-2076 GCA_036401195.1 Gemmatimonadaceae bacterium | reverse complement strand
CGCGCCATCCACCTTGCGCCGCAGGCGGTTGATGTAGACCTCGATCGCGTTCGAGAGCGGGTCGTGATGCTCGTCCCACACGTGTTCCGTGAGCTCGGCGCGGCCCACCACGCGGCCGGCGTGCCGCGCGAGGTACTCGAGCATCGCGTATTCCTTGGTGGTGAGCGGGATCGGCGTCCCGCCACGGCTCGCCGACTGCGCGCGCGTATCGACCACCAGGTCCTCCACCAGGAGCGCCGACGGGAGCATCTCCGGCATCCGCCGCAGGAGGGCGCGCACGCGCGCGTAGAGCTCCTCCAGCTCGAAGGGCTTGGTGAGGTAGTCGTCGGCGCCCGCATCGAGTCCCGCCACGCGATCGCGCACGGCATCGCGCGCCGTCAGCATGAGGATCGGGATCCGCACCCCGCGCGCCCGCACCGCGCGCGCCACCTCCAGCCCGTCGCGGCGCGGCAGCGACCAGTCCAGCACGACGAGGTCGTACTCGTTCACGGCGGCCTGGTAGAGCGCCTGCTCCCCGTCGCCCGCCACGTCCACGGCGTAGCCCTGCTCGCGCAGGCTGCGCGCGAGCATCCCGGCGAGCGGGGCGTCGTCCTCCACGACGAGGAGGCGCATTTAGGCTGCGTTAAGGTGGCGATCCGTACGTTGCGGTCAGCGTTCGAGCCGGCGGGTGCCGGAGGCAGTCCACGAACGCCGACACCTTCAAGTAATGGAGATCGACCCATGCTTCGCAACATCCTCGGCGTCACCGCCCTCACCCTGGCCGCCTCGGTGGCCTCGGCGCAGCAGCCCACCCACAAGTCGTCCACGATCCCGGCGTCGCACCCGGTTCCCGTGGTCGCGACGCAGCATGCCCGCGTGCCCGCCACCGTGGTGGCGCGCAAGGCGGCGAAGACCGCCGCCCGCGAGGAGCGCTCGGAGACGCGCGCCGAGGAGCGGGCCGAAGCGCGCGCCGCGACGCACCCCGATTCGCTCGCCGCGAAGCAGGGGGCCCACCGCGCCTCGAAGGCCATGAAGAAGCACCGGGTCGCGAAGCACGCGACCGCCAAGCGCGCAGCCGCGTCGCACGACTCGAGCGCGAAGAAGCAGTAACCTCACGGGCCTCGCATGCCGTCCACGATCACTCCCGGCTCGCTCGTCCAGCTCGTCGCACATCCGGTCGAGCTGGCGAGCGCGCTCCCAACGCTCGAACCGCCGGAGGTCGCGGCGGCATGCGACCGTCTGCCCCCCGCCGACGCGGCCCGCGTGATCGCCGCCCTGCCGCCGCAGTTCGCCGCGCGCGTCCTCGACGAGGAGTCGCTCTCCCGCCCGGAACAGCTGATCCCCCACCTGAGCGGGGCGTACGCGGCCACCCTGCTCGACGCGATGCGACCGCCGCGGCGGCAGGCGATCCTTCGCACGGTCGCGCCGCGTGACCGGTCGCGCCTGCGGGCCCACCTCGACCCCGAGGTGCGCCGCGAAGCGCGGAGCGCGGGGATCGACGCCGTCCCCCTCCCACGGCGCCTCCCCGCGGGCACGACCGGGCCCGCGCGGCGCGGGCACCCCTGGCGGATGGCCGTCCCCCTGGCGCTGGGCGCCCTGGCGCTCGTCGCGCTGCACCGGGAACTGCACGCGATCGCCTATCACGACCTGGTGCGCGCCGCCGCGGCCATCCCCACCGCGCGCCTCTGGCTGGCGGTGGCGCTCACCGCGGCGGGGTACGCGGTGCTCGCCGGCTACGACCTGCTCGCCCTCTCCTACGTGGACGGGCGCATCCCGCCGCGGCGTGCCCTCTTCGCCTCGTTCATCGCCGCTGCCCTGAGCCAGAACGTGGGGTTCTCGGCGGTCACGGGCGCGTCGGTGCGCTTCCGCTTCTGGAGCGGATGGGGGCTGTCTGCGCCGGCGATCTTCGAGGGAGTGACGTTCACCGCCGTCACCTTCTGGCTCGGGGTCGTCGCTGTCGCCGGCGGGTCCCTCGTCGTGGGGGGCGGGCGCCCGTGGGTGAGCCCCGCCGCGGCGGCCTGGCTCCGCCCCGCGGGGTTCACCCTGCTGGCCATCGCGATCGCGTACGTGGCGTGGGCATCGCTCGATCGCCGGACG
>DASWVQ010000155.1:0-4247 GCA_036401195.1 Gemmatimonadaceae bacterium | reverse complement strand
GAGGTGCGCGCGCAGCACCCCCTCCACCACCATGCTGAGCCCCATCGCCAGCCCCGCCGCGAGCCCGGACCAGAAGAGCGCGCTCGCCGGCCGCTCGAGCTCCTTCTCGGCCATCCGGCGGATCACCTCATGGGTGGTCTTGGCGTCGAGCGACTGCTCCTCTTCGGCCTTCTGCTCCTCCTGCGGCTCCAGGGGCTGCGGCGCCTCGCGGCGTCGCGCCTCTTCCTGCGCCGCCGCCTCCAGGTCGCGGGGCTCGGGGGGCTGGCCGGGGATCTTCGCCATGGGCGCTCCTAGCGCGTGGAGTAGAGGTACGTCGCGATGTCGCGCGCGTCGGGCCGTGTCACGCCGAGCCGTGGCATCGCCGTTTTCGGGTCGATCGCCGGCGGGTCGACGATCCACGCGATGAGGTTCCCCGGCTCGTTGGGGAGCACTCCGGCGATGTACATCCGCCTCTTCAGCCCCTGCAGGCTGGGGCCCACGGTGGTGTGCGCTCCGGGGATCCCCGGGATCGTGTGACAGGCGCCGCAGCCGTAGCTGCGGATCAGCATCGCCCCGCGGCGCGCATCACCCCCGGTGAGGAGCCCCGCCCGGCGCCTCGCCTCTTCCTCCCGGTCGCAGGCGACGATCCCCAGCATGAGGGGGAGCAGGAGGAGCGCGCGGCGCGTCACAGCTTGCATGGGCTCTCCAGGAGGATCGCCAGCCACTGTGCCCCCACCGCCAGCAGGGAGAGCACGCCGAGCATCAACCCCACCACCCCGAGGAGGCGGCGCGCGCCGGGATGGGGCGCGTCGTGCATGTGCGGCAGCTGCTCCCCCTCCCGCCGCCACGCGCGCGCGCACCCGCCCAGCGCCACCAGCACCGCCGCGAAGGCGCCGAGCGAGGCCAGGTGCATGAACCAGGTGGCCTGCCGGTGACAGGCGAGGGGCACGAGCGCGTACACCAGGAGCTCGTACCCCAGCGCCACCACGGGACCGCCGAGGAAGGAGAGCCAGAGCGCCACGTCGGAACGCGGCACCCGCGGGGAGTGCCCCGTCTCCGCCCATGCCTCGGACGCCCGCTTCATCAGAACCACCTCGGCGACCAGTACAGCAGCAGGTAGATCGGGATCATCGAGAGGCCGAGGAAGATCTTGTAGTCGGCGGAGTCGTCCACGTCCACGAAATGCTTGGCCTCGAGGCGCGAGCGGAACATCATCGCCGTGATCGTCGCCCCCTCGAAGAAGTCGACGAACACCAGGCTGCTGTGCATGCCGAGGATCAGCCAGCAGAGCGACCCGTAGACGCCGTCCCGGTACCCCACGCCCAGCGCGCGGAACTCGAAGGCGCGCAGCACCACGATCGCGACGGACAGGATGGTCGTGATCACGAGCCAGAAGCGGACCTTCTTCAGGTCCATCACCTTCGCGGCGCGCGCCGCGAGCCAGAAGGGCACGCACTCGAGGAGGAGCACGACGAGGCTCGCGGTGGGGACGGCGAGCCGCGGCAGCGGGTAGCCCGGCGGGGGCCAGTGGGTGAAGTTCCGTCGCAGGTAGAGGTAGCTCGCCATGGAGAGGATGAGCGTCGTCCCCTCGATGACCATGAACCCGACGGTCGCCCACCAGGCAACGTTCCGGTTGCCGAAGACCTCCGTGGGCAACGCGGAGACGTCGAGCACCCCCCGGCCGACCGCCTCGCGTTCCGAGCCCAGGGCGCGATGCGTCATCCGAGCACCTCCTTCGGCCCGTCGGAATGCGGCTGTGGGCCGTGCAACAGCTCGCGCGCCGGGATCTCGTGCGTCCGGTCGCCGTGCGGCCACCCCCACATCAGGAGCGGTGGGAAGAGCGCGATCGCCCCGATCACCGCCCCCCACGGGGTGAAGATCAGCGTCACGAGGAAGAGCGTCACGGCGAGCGCCGTGAGGAAGGGCGCCAGCGTCGGCCCCGGCTGCTTGTGCAGGTTGTCGGGATTCGCGTCCATCGCGGTGGTGACCAGCACCTGGCGCTCGTCGCTGCGCAGGCCGGTCACCACCGGGCTGTCCGCGGTGCGCTCCCACACCGGCTCGCGCGACTCGATCACCGGGATCCGGAAGAAGTTGTACGCAGGCGGGGGCGACGGGGTCGCCCACTCGAGGGTATCGGCCCCCCAGGGGTTCGCCGGCGCCTTCGCCCCCTTCGTCATCGCGTGGATCACGTTGGCCACGTACAGCAGGACGCCCCCGGCCAGGATGAACGCCCCCACCGTGGAGAGCAGGTTCAGCGTGTTCCACCCCATCCCGTCGGGATAGGTGTACACGCGTCGCGGCATCCCCCGCAGCCCGAGGTAGTGCATGGGGAAGAAGGTCAGGTTCATCCCGAGGAACACCACCCAGAAGGCGAGCTTGCCCAGTCGCTCGGAGGGCATCCGCCCGGTGAACTTGGGGAGCCAGTGGTGCAGCGCGCCGAGCAGGGGGAACACCGCCCCGCCGATCAGCACGTAGTGGAAGTGCGCCACCACGAAGAAGCTGTCGTGCACCTGCAGGTCGAGGGGCACGGCCGCGAGCTGCACCCCGGTCACGCCGCCCATGACGAACACCACCATCATCCCGATCACCCAGAGCAGCGGCGTGTCGAAGCGCGGGCGCCCGGTCCAGATGGAGGCGATCCAGCAGAAGAACTGCACCCCCGTCGGGATGGCGATCACCACGCTCGCGGCGGTGAAGAAGCTCGCCCCCATGAGCGGGATGCCGGTGGCGAACATGTGGTGCACCCACAGGCCGAAGGAGAGGAAGGCCGTGGACACCAGGGCGAGGACGATCGCGGGGTACCCGAACACCGGCCGCCGCACGTAGGCGGGGAGCATGGTGGACACCAGCGCCGTGCCCGGGAGGAAGATGATGTACACCTCCGGGTGGCCGAAGAACCAGAACAGGTGCTGCCAGAGGAGCGGATCGCCCCCCTCCGCCGGGTTGAAGAAGTGCGTCCCCACCAGCCGGTCCATCGCGAGCATCGGCGTGCTGGCCACCGCCACGGTGGTCATGGCGAAGAGCACCATGAAGGAGACGACGAGCATCCCCCACACGTAGACGGGGATCCGGCTCAGCGACATCCCCGGCGCGCGCTGCTTGAAGACGGTGGTGATGATCTCGATCGAGGCGATGAGCGCCGCGATCTCGGTGAAGGTGATCATCTGGGCCCACACGTCCACCCGCTTCCCCGGGGAGAACTCGGGGCCGGAGAGCGGGGTGTAGGCGAACCAGCCGGCGTCGGGCCCGGTGTTCACCAGGAGGGAAATCCACAGGAACGCCCCGCCGGCCGCGTACACCCAGTAGCCGAGCGCATTCAGCCGCGGGAAGGCGATGTTGCGCGTGCCGATCATGAGCGGCACCAGGTACAGCGCCACCGCTTCCATCACCGGCACGGCGAAGAGGAACATCATCGTCGAGCCGTGCGTCGTGAAGAGCTGGTTGTACCTGTCGGGCCCGATGAAGGCGTTCCCGGGGCGCGCGAGCTGGAGGCGCATGAACAGCGCGTCGATCCCGCCGAGCACGAGGAAGATCATCGCGGTCACGATGTACCGCTTCGCCACCCGCTTGTGGTCCACCGTGGTGAGCCATCCCCAGAGGCCGGGGCGGTCCCCCCAGGTGTGCGCGAGCCGCACCCGCTCCTCGCTGAAGCGGCGCTCCCCGTTCCCGGCGAGCACCTGCGCGACTTCGTCGGCGACGAGGCGATGCACGCTCACCGGAGGCTCTCCAGGTAGGCCAGCAGCGCCTCGAGCTCGCTCGGCAGCAGCTGGTTCGCGGGCATCTTCGTCCCCGGCTTGATTCCCTGGGGGTCGAGGATCCAGCCCGCCAGGTTCCCGCGCGTGTTGGGGAGCGTGCCGGCCGCGATCATGCGCCGGCTGGCCAGGTGCGACAGGTCGGGACCCGACCGTGCCGACGCGGGCGTCCCGGCGATGTTGTGGCACACGGGGCACCCCTTGCCGAGGAAGACGCCCTGGCCCACCCGGCGGAGCGAATCGGTGGGCTGCGCGGGGGTGCCGAGCTGCGCCCGGTACCACCGCTCGAAGTCGGCGCGCGGCTCGGCGACGATCTCCAGGCGCATGTTCGCGTGCTGGTGGCCGCAGAATTCCGCGCATTCCCCGAGGTACCGTCCCGCGGAGTCGGCGCGGAGGTGCAGCCGGTTCCGGTGCATCGGGACCAGGTCGACCTTGCCGTTGAGCCGCGGGATCCAGAGGGAGTGGATCACGTCGGACGACTCCAGCTCCAGCACCACCGGCTCGCCGACGGGGATG
>DASWVQ010000154.1:0-14980 GCA_036401195.1 Gemmatimonadaceae bacterium | reverse complement strand
GTTTCGAATCCGGCCATGAATCGGGTTCCCAGGCTGGTTTCCAGGGCACGCACCGCCACCACCCGTCCGCTCGCCTGTACCGCGGAGCCGGGGATGCTGAGCGTGAGCAGGCTGCCTTCGCCCACCGGGTGATCGAGCAGGACGCGGCCCCCGCGGGGGCTCACGTCTTCGAGCAGGCCCACGCCGAGGGCGCGGACGCTTCCATTCGAGCCGATCGCCACGTGCGCGGGAATGGCCACGGCGAGGCGCGGCACCGCGCGCAGGTCGCGCAGCCGGCGCAGGACGCCGCGTGCGGTCAGCCCGCCCTCGCGATAGCGCTGCCGCTCGATCGGCATCGCGTGGTGGGCGCAGTGCATCTCGATCGCGTCGCGTGACTCGCGGTCGAGCCCCTCGAAGGCGATGCCGTGCAGGTGCACCGTGCCGAACTGCGTGGCGGTGGTGCCGTGATGCACCACGCGCCCGCGTACCTCCACCGCCCGGGTCTGGAGCGGGAGGGTCATCTCCACCCGCGCCCCCTCGGGCATGGGGTACATCGTGCGCAGCGCCAGCCCGGCGGGGTTCAGGTTCTCCGTCACCCCCACGTCCGTCGCCGTGAGCTTCCCGTCGGTGCGGAAGACGCGCACCGAGAGGGCCAGCGCCTCCGCGAAGCGGTGCTCGGAGCGGCGCCGGCGCCCGCCCAGCGAGAGCTGCATGATGTGCCAGGCCACCCCGCCGTTCCAGAGCGCGAACACCACGTTCACCCAGAACGCCGATGCCCCCCACCCGGGGATCTCGTCGGTGTAGCCGCGCGTGCGCTCCCACACCGCCCAGAGGAGCGAGAGGCCCGTCACCGCCGCCACGGTGAACTGCGGGGCGACGGTGCTCAGCGGCACCTGGTTCTCCCCCTTCGGCGTCACCCGGAAGGCGAGCCGCTTCCGCGTGAGGTACCCCGTCACCGCCAGCACGTGGGTGAAGAACTTCGCCATCGCGTAGCGATCGGCCAGCAGCAGCGAGCCATGCCCGCGGGCGAGCAGCTTGAAGCTGAGGAGCTGGAGGCTGATGTAGGGCAGGAAGAAGATCGCGAACTGCGCCCCGCTCACCTGGAGGGGGAAGGTGCCCGTGGTGAAGAAGACCACCGGCGCGAGGTAGAGGATCAGCCGCTGGAATCCGCCCAGGTAGGTGCTGAGCGAATCCAGGTAGGCGATGCGCTGCGCGAGGGTGAGCCCCGGCATGAACAGCGGCCGGTAGCGCCGCAGCACCTGCATCGCCCCCTGCCCCCAGCGCAGGTGCTGCACGTGGAACGCGCGCGCCGTCGCCGGGGCGAGCCCGTAGGCGAGGCTCTCCGCCACGTACGCCGAGCGCCATCCCCGGGCGTGGAGCAGGAGCGAGGTCTCGATGTCCTCGGTGATCGTTTCGGTCGCGAACCCGCCGATCTCCTCCACCGCCGCGCGCCGGATCAGGGCGCAGCTGCCCACGAAGAACGCGGCGTTCACCCGGTCCTTGCCCGGCTGGAGCACCCGGAAGAAGAGCTGCTGGTCCTCCCAGATGCGGCGCTGCCGCACGTTCACGTCGTAGGTGAACGCGTCGGTGTTGTAGAAGTCCTGCGGCGACTGCACGAAGGCGAGTCGCTCGTCGTCGAAGTGGCCGATCAGCCGGTCGATCATGTGCGGGAGGGGCACGTGATCGGCGTCGAGCTGGAGGATGAACTCCCCGAGCGTGTTGCGGAGGGCGTGGTTCAGGTTCCCCGCCTTCGCGTGCTCCCGTCCCTCGCGGCGCAGGTAGCCGATCCCCAGCTCGGTGGCCAGCGCCCGCACCTCGTCGCGCTTGCCGTCGTCAAGGAGCCAGGTGTGATGGGGGTAGCGCAGCTCGCGCGCGGCGAGCGCCGTCTTGCGGATGATCCCGATCGGCTCGTCGTAGGTGGTGACGAAGACGTCCACCGTGCGGCCGCGAAGCGGGGGCTTGGGGGCGCGTTCCTTCAGCCGCCAGGCCGTGAAGGCCAGGAAGAAGGCGGTGAGCAGGCCGTACGTCTCCGCGACCGCGAGCGGCACGGAGAACCAGAGGGCCTCCGTGTTCAGCGTCCAGCCCCAGCGCCAGACGATGTAGACGAGGGAGAATGCCAGGCTGGTGGCGGCGACGATACGCGTCAGCCGCTCCTGCCGGCGTGGGGAACCAGCCTGCGCCATCCTGCTCCAACGGGATTGTGACGGGAAGCACCAAGTGCGAAACGCATGCCGCCGTGCGGCAGCGGTCGCCAACCTGTCAGCTGCCGATCGGCGGGAGGGTGAGGAAGGGGCGCCCCACCCGCCGATAGGCAGCGGCCTCGAGCACCACCGCGGCGGTGTTCAGGTTCGGGTTCCCGGTCGCGCGGCCATTCTCGAGCACGCCAGCCCCCCATACCCCCCCGCCCAGGGCGCTCGTGCGCACCAGGTCCACCACGCGGCGCGTATACTCGCCGGGGAGGAGGGCGTGCCAGGCGAACGCGGCCTTCGTGCTCACCCAGCGGGGGCCGTTCACCGGGACCTGCCGCTGCACCTCCACGGTGAAGGGGCCCCGGCGCGAGAGGATCGTATAGAAATAGAAGTAGTGCGGGGCGAGGTCGATCGCGTCCTCGCTCACCATGGTGAGGGTGCCGGTGCGGGCGTACCGCGCCGCCTGCACCGCGAGGAGCTTGCGCGCCACCACCGACTCGGCGCCGTTCCACCCCGCCTCCATCCCGAGGAGCACGAAGGGTTCGGAGGTGAGCCGGTCCCCCCCGCGCCGGTCCTTCGGCACCTCGACGCCGAGCACCGTCTCCCCTTCCATGTTGCGCGTGATGTCGGCCGCGGCCGACGCGGGCACCTGCCAGGCGGTGAAGCCCCGCGCCGCGTACTGCTCGTAGCCGATCCGCCCCTCCTGGAACTTCCGGACGCGTCCCGTGCGGAGCGAGAGCTGCCGGCCGCGCAGGTAGCCGTCGTCCACCATCCCCTCCAGGTCGAGGCGGCGCACCACCGCCTCGACCCGCGGACGCAGCGCGGGATACCGGGTCGCCACGATGCGCAGCCAGAGGAGCAGGCGGCCGGTGTCGGTCGCCGAGATCCCGTAGCCGGTGCGCGCGGGCCGGCGGTTCACGTCGATCGGCGCGCCGCTGGTGAAGACGTATTCCTTGTTGAACGCGGTCGCGTCGAAGAGCGGGAGCCGCTCCAGGGTCCCGATCGCCGTCGAGAGGCGCTGCACCGCCTGCTCGCGCGGGAGGAGCTCAAGCTCCGCTGCGGAGAAGGTGGCGGCGAGCCCGCTGGCGACGTCCCACATCGTCCCGATCGCGTAGTGATCGAAGGGCCGGGTGAGTCCGGTGGCCGGCAGGTAATTGCGGTCGGCGAAGCGCCACGCCGCGCCGGCGGCGTCGCGGTAGATCGAGTCTTCCTCGGCGCGCCGCGCGGGGGTGAGCCAGGCGGCCTCTTCGCTCGGTGTCGCCACCGGCGCGTTGCCGGCAGGGGTCACCACCGCCGCGCCCGCCGGTCCTCCCGCGTGCCCCGAATCTGAAGCGGCCAGCGCGGCGTGGCCGTCGTCGCCCCCGCACCCGCTGGCGAGCAGGGCGAGCGCCGAAGCGAGGGCGACGCGTGCCGCGCGGGAGCGGGTCGGGAGCATGAACGCGCGGTGCCTCAGCGACGGTTGAAGTCGAGCACCCAGGTGAAGTCGGCGCGGGCGTAGCCGCTCTGCCGGTCGAAGCCGCTGTTGGTGCGAAGCCCGGCGGTGGCGTCGACGCGGAAGTTCGGGGTGAGGCGGAACATCACCGTGGGGCCGGCCCGGAACTCGAAGCGGCTCCGCGCGGCGGGGCCGGGATCGGCGGTCGTGCCCTGGGCGATCACCTCACCCCCCACGAGCATCGGCGAGAGGCCCACCCGCCAGCCGGAGCGCGCGCGCGCCCACAGGTACTCGGCGTCCCAGTTGTAGTTGACGATGGCGGAGGAGACGCGCTCCCCCTGCCCCCAGTAGTTCCACTCGCCGCTGGTGAACGTGCCTTCCTGGCTCTCCGCCGGAAGGCCGATCACGTTGCCGCTCACGTCGTTGTTCGTGAACGACCGCCCCACCTGGAGCTGCCAGTTCTGCCCGGGCACCTGGTAGCGCACGCCCAGGGCGGGGGCGATGGTGTTCTGCGTGACGTCGGCGCCGGTCACGTCCTTGTAGCGGATCGTGTACCCCATGAGGGTGCCGACCGGCGACCAGCCCTCGCGGCCGGTGCCGAGCGAGGCGCCGAGGAGCGCGACGCTCTGCCCGAAGCCCGAGGCCTCGAGCGAGCCGAAGGTGACGAGCTGCTGGGCGGCGACCGCCGAGCTGTCGAGGAGCAGCGCAAGGAGCGCAGCCGTGGAGAGGACACGAAGTCGATGCATTGGGCGGTTCCGGTGCAGGTCAGCCGGCCGCGGCCATGCGCGCCGGCAGTGACCGTCGAGGCCAGATTCGTGCCTTGCGTCACAATTTCCGGAACAGTGCGTGCATTGGCTCATGGGCACCCAATTCATTTTAGAGGTCTCGTCGTGCCCCAGCGTGCTGTTCGACGCCTGCTCCCCTTCGCCGCGGCCTGCGCCGCGCTGCTCGCCGCGGCCTGCGGTGACAACAAGGTCACCAACCCCGACACGGGGCCCTCGCCGCTGCCGGCGGCGGAGGTGCGGCAGATCAGCCCGCCGACGCTGAGCACCCTGCTGCAAAGCGCGCCGGCGTTCGCGTCGTGCTCGCCCGCGACGACGTATTCGCTCACCGACGGCAAGCGGGTGGCGGGCACGGTCAGCGTGTCGAACGACGCGCAGTACCTGAACGTGACCTACGAGATCACGGCCGACGACTGGTACATCTCCGACACGCGCCTCGCGGTGGCGGAGACCTACCTCAAGGTGCCGCAGGACAACAAGCACAACCCGGAGCCCTGGTCGTTCCCGTACGCGGGCGTGCACGAGCCGCCGGTGAAGACCTACACCTACCTGCTGCCGCTGTCGCAGGTGTCGCAGGGGGCGGGGGACAGCATCGTGGTCGCGGCGATGGCGGGCGTGGTCCACCCCAAGAACGGCTCGGACTACGAGGGGCCGTGGGAGTGGATGGTGATGTGGGGGATCGGCAACATCCAGGGGAAGTCGATGGAGACGATCCACAACTACGTGGTCGCCGCCTGCGCCGGCACGCCCACGCCGCCGCCGCCGGCTCCGACGGCGGGGGGGATCGTGACGATCACCTTCGACGACGGCTGGAAGGAGACCTACACGAAGGTCTTCCCGATCATGCAGGAGCTGGGGCTGCGGGGGAACTCCGCGGTGAACCCCGACGCGATCGACGGGGAGTGGGGTGCGTACATGAACTTCACGGAGGTGAAGGCGCTGCACGCGGCCGGCTGGTCGATCGTGTCGCACTCCCTCAGCCATCGCGACCTCACCACGCTCACCGCCTCGGAGCTGGACCGCGAGCTGCGCGACAGCAAGGCCTGGATCGAGGCGAAGGGGTTCGGCCCGGCGAACGTGTTCGTGGTGCCCTTCCACTCGTGGGGGCAGCGGGAGCGCGACGTGGTCATGAAGTACTACGAGTACGCCCGCGGCTACACCGTGACGCAGTTCTATCCGGAGCGCTTCGCGAAGGTGCCGATCACGACCCCCTTCGACCTGACGGGGTTCGAGCCGGAGTACGCGCCGTTCACCACGGCCGACGGGCGGGCGATGACGATGGAGTACGTGAAGCGGGCGGTGCGCGAGGGAGAGTTCGTGGACATCTTCTTCCACCACGTGACCGACGCGCAGCTCCCGGCCTTCCGCGAGCTGATGTCGCAGATCGCGGCGTACCGGGCGAACATCCGCACCTACGGGGAGCTGCCCTGAGGTGTCATCCTGAGCGAAGCGAAGGAACTGGCCGGGGCACACCGGGGCCAGATCCTTCGCTCCGCTCAGGGTGACGTCAGCAGCGGGTCAGAGGGTAGGCAACCGCCGCTTCGCGTCCTGCCCGTCGATGACGCGATAGCCGGCGACCGCCACGGCCGCGCGCACCCCCTCGAGGGTGGCGCGGCCGTCGTGTTCCAGGGAGGCGCGCCCGAGCTGGACGTCGGCGCGCTCCACCCCCTCCACCCCGGCCAGGGCGGTGAAGACGGCGCGGATGCAGTGCTGGCAGGTCATGCCGTCGATCCGGATGTCGAGTGTGGGCATGGCTGGAAGCTATTGAGACCGGCCGGGGGTGCGTAGCTTTCGGGCACCCCTCCCCGCCCTCCCTCTCCTCCTGCCATGCCTACCGTCTCCTTCCTCGGACTGGGCGCCATCGGGCGGCCCATGGCGGTGCGCCTCGCCGCCGCCGGCTTCGACCTCGTCGTCTGGAACCGCAACCGCGACAAGGCGCGCGAGTTCGCCGCGGCCACCGGGGCCCGGGCGGCGGACACCCCCGCCGAGGCGGCCGACCACGCGGACATCGTGGTCACCTGCCTCTCCACCTCGCGCGACGTGGAGTCCCTCCTCGACGGCCCCGACGGGCTGCTCGCGGGGCTGCGCGAGGGGAACCTCTTCGTGGACTGCACCTCGGGCGACCCGGCCACTTCGCGGCGGATCGCGGCGCGGCTCGCGGAGCGGGGGGTCGACTTCATGGACGCACCGGTGAGCGGCGGGGTGATCGGGGCGGAGAAGGGGACGCTCACCGTGATGTGCGGGGGCGATCCCGAGCTCCTCGAGCGCGCGCGGCCTGTGCTCCAGGCCTTCGGGCAGAAGCTGGTGCACTGCGGCCCGGTGGGGGCGGGCGACGCGCTCAAGGCGGTGAACAACGCCTTCCTCGCGATCCACATCTGGTCGGCGGCGGAGGGGCTCGTCGCGCTCACGAAGGCGGGGGTGAAGCCGGAGCTGGCGCTCGACGTGATCAACGCCTCGAGCGGACGCTCCAACACCACGCAGAACCTCTTCCCGGAGCGCGTGCTGACGCGCGCCTTCCCCCGCACCTTCCGCCTCGCCCTGCTCGACAAGGACGTGGGGATCGCGGCGGAGGTGGCGCGCGAGCAGAAGGTGGCGGCCCCCATGCTGCAGCTCGCGGCGGAGCTGATGCGGATGGCGCACATGGAGCTGGGCGACGAGGCGGACCACGTGGAAGCGGTGCAGCTGGTGGAACGGTGGGCCAACGCGGAGATCCGGGGATGACCGACGTGATGCAGGCAGGCGCCGCCGCGGTGGCCCCGGTGGAGGAGATCCGTGGGCAGTTCCCCGCGCTCGAGCGCACGCACGGCGGTCACCCGGTGGCGTATTTCGACGGGCCGGGGGGCACGCAGGTGCCCCGCGTGGTGGTGGACATGATGGCCGACTACATGTTCCATCACAACGCGAACACGCACTGGGCCTATCCCTCGAGCGTGGAGACCGACGAGGCGATCGCGGCGGCGCGCGTGGCGCTCGCCGACTTCCTCGGCGGCCGCGCGAGCGAGGTCTCGTTCGGCGCGAACATGACGACGATCGCCTTCCACCTGGCGCGCGCCCTCGCGCGCCGCTGGGACACGCGCGACGAGATCGTCGTCACCGAGCTGGATCACCACGCGAACCTCGCCCCCTGGCAGGCGATCGCGAAGGAGCGCGGCCTGATGCTGCGCATGGCGCGGCTGCGCACCGACGACGGGCGGCTCGACCTGGAGCACCTCGGTTCCCTCATCGGCCCGCGCACGCGCATGGTGGCGGTGGGCGCCGCCTCCAACGCCCTCGGCACGATCACCGACGTGGCGCGCGCCTGCGCGATGGCGCGCGAGGCGGGCGCCCTCAGCTTCGTGGACGCGGTGCACTACGCGCCGCACCAGCTCGTGGACGTGCGCAGCATCGCCTGCGACTTCCTGGCCTGCTCCGCGTACAAGTTCTACGGCCCGCACATCGGCGTGCTCTGGGGGCGCGAGGCGCTCCTCGCGGAGCTGGACGTGCCGAAGCTCGAGCCCTCGCCCGACGTGGCGCCCGACCGCATGGAGACGGGGACGCAGAACCACGAGGGGATCGTGGGCGCGGCGGCGGCGGTGAACTTCCTCGCCTCCCTCTCACCCGCGGGCGCGGATCGCCGGGGGCAGCTCGCCGGCACCTTCGCCGCGCTGCACGCGCGCGGCGAGGAGCTGCTGCGGGCGATGTGGGACGGGCTCTCGGCGATGCCGAAGGTGACGATGTACGGCCCGCGCCCCGGCACCCCGCGCACGCCCACCGTGGCATTCACCGTGGCCGGGCTCACCACGACGCAGGTCGCCGAGCGCCTGGCGGAGCGCGGCGTGTGGGTATCGAATGGCGACTTTTACGCCGCGACGGTGGCGAAGCGCTACGAGCGGGGCGAGGACGGCTTCGTGCGCGCCGGCTGCTCGTGCTACACCACGATGCACGAGGTGGAGCGGCTGGTGGAGGGGGTGGCGGGCCTGTAGCGCCGCGAACGCACGCGATCACGGGGAGTGCGTCGCGCCGGCCAGACGGGGTGATGATGAGGGGGTACCAGCGGGAACCCCTGATCGTTCCGTGCGCAGGTCTGCTTCCGGTGCGCCGGCCGGATGGGGTGAGAAAACAGGATAAGAGCGAAAAGACCGCGTCCCTCCGAGAACATCCAGAGTTCCGTTTCACGGGCCGGGAACTCTGGATTGATGAGGAGCAATCAGCAGGTACAGTTCGTACCCCCTCATCATCACCCCGTCTGGCCGGTGCATCGGAAGCAGGGCTGCGCACGAGGCCATCGCTCGTATCGCCCTTTTCCTGTTTTCTCACCCCATCCGGCCGGCGCCCCCGCGCTCGTTACGGGGCTTTCTTCCGCGACACCAGCTCCCGCTCCAGCGCCGGGAGGAACAGCTCGTACTTCGACCCGGGGTGCCAGAGCACCCAGCCGTCGTAGCCGGCGTCGTACACCGCCTTCTTCTGCGCGGCCAGCTGCTCGGCGCCGTACTCCGGCTTGCCGAGCGAGAACGCCTGGAGCCAGGGGCGCACGTGCTCCGGCGCGGTGATCCCCAGCTTCTGGTTCCGCGCCCGCGTCGGCAGGATCGCCTTGTAGACGATGTCGTAGGGCTGCGCGTTCGGCCGCTCTACGCCGAGCGAGCCGCGCGGGTAGTGCGAGGGATACACCATCGGGAGGAGCACGTCGGTCACCGGCGCCACCTTCTCCCACTCCTGCCCCACCTCCAGCGGGCCGCGCACCGTGGTGACCAGCCCGAAGATGTCGGCGGTGGAACGCACCCCCACCCTGTGCAGGCGCTCGCGCGCCTCCTTCAGGTACCCCGCCAGCGCGTCGGGCTTCGACGTCCCCTCCGCCCCGGGGAAGACCTGCTTCGGCAGGCTCGCGAAGGGTTCCGGGAAGCGGATGTAATCCCACTGGATCTCGTCGAAGCCGAGCGCCACCAGCTCCTCGGCGACGCCGATGTTGTAGTTCCAGAGCTCATGGTGGTACGGATTCACCCAGGTGAACCCCTTGTGGTCGCGCCAGGGCTCCCCGTTGGGCTGCCGGATCGTCCACGCCGGGTTCACCCTCGCCGTCACCGGGTCCTTGAACACCACGATGCGCGCGATGGCCAGGATCCCGTGCGCGTGCAGCGAGTCCACCAGTGCCTTCGGGTCGCGCACCATCCCGTTCCCGGAGCCGGCGTTGCGCGCGAACTCCGGGTGCTTCGAGGGATAGTTCAGCCCGAACTCGTCCTTCATGTCCACCACGAGGGCGTTGATCTCGGTTGAGTCGGCGACGCCGATGAGCCAGCGCATCCGCTTGCTGCTCTGGGCGGCGAAGCGGTTCACGTAGAGCGCGCGGATCGCGGGCGACTTCGTGGGGTCGCGGAGCGCGGCGATCGAGGCGGGGATCCCTCCCGGCACACGCGACGGGGCGCCGGCGTCGGTCCCCGCCAGCTCCCCGGCGGCCGAGTCCGTCGCCCGGTGCTCCCCGGCCCCCGCGGCGGTGGCCAGCGGGGGCGACGCGGCGGCCTGGCGCGAGTCGTCGGCGCAGCCGGCGGCCGCCCCGAGGAGGGGAAGAAGCAAGAGAACTGCAAGGGCGGTTGCGGGGCGGGGCATGGCAAGTCCGTTGGAGGGCATCATCACCGTAAGACGCAGTATATTTGCCAGCGATGCGCCGCGCGCTCACTCCCTCCTTCGCCCCGCTCCTCCCCCTCTGCCTCGCCCTCCTCGGCGCGTGCAGCCGGGAGCGCCCGCGCGTGCCCCCGCCCGCCACCGAGTTCCTGGTGAGCGCGGGAGACTCCACGTACTGGGTGCGCACCGGGTCCGGGGTGCCGGTGATGCGCGGATCGCCGATCCTCCTGGCGCGCTACGACGGCCGCTTCTACGAGGTGTACGTCACCGACGACGACCGGTCGTACGAGGACGCGGTCTTCGTGGGACAGCGCCTCTGGCGCCGCGACATCCAGACGGGGGACTCCCTGCTGGTGTGGGAGGACTCGCTCATCCCCCGGATGGCGGCGGCGTGGGGGGAGGCGCACCCCGACTCGCGCCCCCTCGACCCGGACGAGGAGGAGGGGGAAGACCCCGATCGCCAGGTGAGCGCGGAGCTGAGCGTCCTCGACGTGCACGGCCCCGTGATCACCTTCGAGTACCACGCCGACATCGAGGCGAAGGACGTCGCGAGCTGGCACACCACGCGGCGCGGGGTGATCGACCTGCGCGCGGGGCGCCCCGCGTCGGTGAGTGAGCTGTTCGGCCGTGGGACGGCGCAGCGCGTGGGGGTGCGGGCGCGGCGCGCCTGGCTGGCGACGCTCGACTCCGTGCGCGCCGCCCGGGGCGAGGGCGCCCGGGCCCTCGCCGCGTCGATCGGGAACTTCACCTTCGACGACGCGAGCTTCAGCGTCACCGACGTGGCGGGGTCCCCCGCCATCGCCTTCAACGTGCCGGGACGCGGCCCGGGGGCCGCGGGGGGAGTGACCATCCCCCTCCCGGCGCTCCCGGTCGCGCCCCCGAGCTGGTGGAGCGAGGTGCGGGAGGGGCTCCCCGCGACGGGTGCCGATTCCGCGTCGCAGCGCTGGACGCGCAACGCATACGCCGTGACGGCCGACGCCGACACGAGCGGCCGGGCGCTGCTCCAGCTGGAGTCGAATGGCAGGCGCTGGGTGGTGGGCTCCGTCCAGGGGCCCGTGCACATGATCTACTGGCTCGACCGCCCGGCGATCGGCTCCCCCGCGCGCAAGGCGCTGGCCCGGGCGTTCGACGAGGCGGCCTTCTACGACGAGAACGTCAGGACTGCCTCATGGAATCCCGCACCCCCCGCGAATCGCAAGCGGTCGTCGCCGACCTGATGATGCCGCATCACGCCAACGGGCTGAAGAATCCCTCGATCTTCGGCGGCGTGATCATGAGCATGGTGGATCGGTGCGCGGCGCTCTCGGCGATGCGCCACGCCCGCGGGCAGGTCACCACCCTGTCCATCGACCGCATCCTCTTCAAGGAGCCGATCCGGGTGGGGGAGCTCGTCACCGTCGAGTCGAAGGTGGTGTTCGTGGGGCGCACGTCGCTCTCGACGGTGGCGCACGTGTACGCGGAGAACCTGCGCACCGGGGAGCGGCGGCACACCAATGAGTGCTGGCTCACCTTCGTCCACCTGGACGACGAGGGGAAGCCCGCGGCCGTGGGGCCCCTCCGCCTCGAGACCGCCGAGGATCGCGCCCTGAACGACATGGCCAAGCGCCGCCGGCAGCAGGCGCTCGCCGAAAAGCCCGCCCCCGAGCTCACCGCGTAAGGGAAGGGCAGTCGGGGGGTTTCCCCCTTCCGGCCGACGCCCGCCTGGCGCATCGTGGCGGCTGGGTTCCGCTGCGCCGGCCGATTCCGGTGCGCCGGCCGGAGGGGTGTTTTCTCACCCCCTCCCGGCCGGCGCACGGGACCCGGCTCGAAGGAGACGCGGATTCGTCGTCGCCCATGGATTCTTGCGTCGCGGTAAATCAACTGTATAGTCAACCGGATATGCGACCCTCTTCCTCCAGAATCTCCGACGTCGTCGCAGTCTTCGCCGCGCTGTTGATGCTCGGCGCCTGCGGCAGGGAAGGTCCCGCCACCGACTCCCCCGCGGTGGCGCAGCAGGCGGCCCCCGGGGCCACCTTCGACCCCGCCACCTGGGCGCCGCCGGACACCGCGGCGATCCCCGCCGACTCCCTCGGCGCTTCCATACGGCGAGGGCTCGCGCTGGTGCTCAACACCAACGACTCCCTCCCCGCCTACGCGCCCGGCAACATCACCTGCGGGAACTGCCACCGCGACGCGGGGCGCAATCCCGACGCCGCCCCCCTCACCGGCTCGCACGCACGATTCCCGAAGTACATGGACCGCACGGGAGCGGTGATCGGCCTCGCCGACCGGGTGAACTACTGCTTCACGCGATCGCTCGCCGGGAACCGCATCCCCGCCGACAGCCGCGAGATGGAAGACATCCTCGCCTACATCGCCTGGCTCTCCACCAACGTGCCGCACGGGCATGGGAAGGACCTTCCCGGCGCCGGCGGCATCGCCGAGCTCCCGGAGACGCTCCAGGGCGACAGCGCCCGGGGCGCCGCGACCTTCCAGGCGAAGTGCATCGCCTGCCACGGCCAGGATGGGCAGGGACAGCCGGCGGCGAAGATCCCCGCGCTCTGGGGGCCGAAGTCGTACAGCGTGGGCGCCTCGATGGCCCGCGTCGGCAAGGCCGCCTCGTTCATCTGGCACAACATGCCGAACGGCGCGCCGAAGTCGCTGTCGAAGCAGGAGGCGTTCGACCTCGCGGTCTTCGTGAACTCCCATCCGCGCATCGACTCGCCGGGGAAGGAGAACGACTGGCCCGCCGGGGGCACTCCGGCCGACGTGCCGTACGCCACGACGGGACACGCGGCCTTCGCCCCGCCCCCGCTCCTCCCGCGCGCCACGCCGGCACGCACGATCGTCCCCAGGCCGGCGCCGATCGCGCGCAGTGCGGGCGCGAAGGGGGGCGAATGAGCGACGCGCGTGATCCGCGCGGCGCACCCGACGGCGCCGAAGGGACCGCGGCCGGTGCGCCCGCCCCACGCGACCCGTTGCTCTCGCGCCGCGAGCTGCTCGAGGGTGCCGCCATCGTGGCCGGGGGGATGCTCCTCAAGCGGCTCCCCGGCCTGAAGGGCGACGCCGTCGCGACGATTCCCGCGACCGCCGCCGACAGCACCGCCGCCACGGCGGCCCTCTTTCCCCCCGATCCCTCGAAGGTGCCGGGGGGGCCGACCACCGCGCTGAGCGCGCGCTCCCCCCTCTTCACCGCGACGCGCGCGCCGACGGGGGTGATCACCGGCCCCGCCTATTCGCCGATCCAGGAGCTCACCGGCACGATCACCCCGGGCGACCTCCAGTTCGAGCGGCATCATGCCGGCGTGGCGATGATCGACCCGGCGAAGCACCGCCTCCTCATCCATGGGCTGGTGGAGCGCCCCCTCGTGCTGTCGCTCGCGGAGCTGCAGCGATTCCCCAGCGTGTCGCGCATCCACTTCCTGGAGTGCGCGGGGAATGGGCGCAGCGGCTACCGCGACCCCAAGCGCGAGCTCACCCCGCAGCAGGTGGACGGGCTCACGCACAACGGCGAGTGGACCGGTGTCCCGCTCGCCGTCCTCCTCCGCGAGGTGGGGGTGGATGGCGACGCGAAGTGGTTCCTCGCCGAGGGGGGCGACGCGGCGCGGCTGTCGCGCAGCATCCCGATCGCGAAGGCGATGGACGACGCGCTGGTGGTGTGGGCCTTCAACGGCGAGCCGCTGCGCCCCGCGCACGGCGCGCCGATGCGGTTGCTGCTGCCCGGGTACGAGGCGAACACCAACGTGAAGTGGCTCCGCCGCATCAAGCTGATCGCGGAGCCGAACATGTCGCGCGACGAGACGTCGAAGTACACCGACCCGCTCCCCGGCGGGAAGGCGCGGCAGTTCTCCTTCGAGATGGACGCGAAGTCCATCATCACCTCGCCGGCGTACCCGGCGCGGTTGCCGGAGCGCGGGTGGCACCGCATCAGCGGCATCGCCTGGAGCGGGCGCGGGAAGATCACGCGGGTGGACGTGAGCACCGACGGCGGGAAGCGCTGGGTGCAGGCGTCGCTGCAGGAACCGGTGCTCCCCAAGGCGCACACGCGCTTCGAGCTGATGTGGGAGTGGAAGGGGGAAGGGGCCACGCTCATGAGCCGCGCGGTGGACGAGACCGGGTACATGCAGCCGACCCTCGCCACCTTCGAGCAGGGGCGGGGGAAGGGGACGGACTTCCACTTCAACCACATCCGCGCATGGACGGTGCAGCCGGACGGCGCGGTGTTCTACGGAGCGGGACTCTGATGCGCGCGCCCATGATCGGCGTCGTCGCCGTGCTGGCGTTCCTCCTCGCCGGCTGTCGCGCCGACCGGCCGGCCGGCGAGGCGGGGGAGGGGGGCGTGGCGCAGCCGCAGGGCGACGCCGCCCCCACTCCCGCGCCCCCCGCGCGGTACGGGATCGGCCAGGTGCCCCCCGCCGCGGCGGTGAAGGCGCTGGACATCGACGTGAACCCGCGCGGCGACAACCTCCCCCCGGGCCGCGGCACCGCGGCGGAGGGGGCGCGGGTGTTCGCGGCGAAGTGCGCCGCCTGCCACGGGGCGAAGGGGGAGGGGCTCGCGACCTTCCCGAAGCTCATCGGACGCGACCCGCGCGACTTCTCCTTCGCGCAGGACTTCCGGCTGGTGAAGACGGTCGGCAACTACTGGCCGTATGCCACCACCATCTACGACTACGTGAACCGGGCGATGCCCCTCACCGCGCCGGGGTCGCTCACCCCGGACGAGGTGTACGCCGTCACCGCCTTCCTCCTCGCGGAGAACGAGGTCATCCCGCGCACCGCGGTGATGGACGCGGCGTCGCTGCCGAAGGTGCGGATGCCCGCCCGAGACCATTTCGTCCCGGACGACCGGACCGGGGGCGCCGTCTTTCGGTGACCAGTCGGTCGCCTTTCGCTCGTCGCTCGTCGCTCGTCGCTCGTCGCTCGTCGCTCGTCGCTCGTCGCTCGTCGCTCGTCGCTCGTCGCTCGTCGCTCGTCGCTCGTCGCTCGTCGCTCGTCGCTCGTCGCTCGTCGCTCGTCGCTCGTCG
>DASWVQ010000153.1:0-2872 GCA_036401195.1 Gemmatimonadaceae bacterium | reverse complement strand
CGAACCGGGTGGCGGCGCTGGGGGAGAACGTGATCCTGCTGGTCAACCTCGCCTGGTCGGCGGTGCTCTGCCTCCGCTTCCTGCGCGGCCGCGGCTCCTTCCGCGCGCTCGAGCGCTGGCAGACGCGCTACCTCCACGTGTACGTCGCCTGGGCGGCGCTCGTCGTCCTGGTGTTCCCGCTGGCGTTCGGCTTCCGCTGAGCGCGCCGCGCCTCGTCCCCTCGATCCCGCAGGCAGGGCCCTCATGCACCGAACCTCGCTCGTGGCGGCCGCGGTCGCCCTCCCGCTGCTGCTCGGCCCCGCCGCGCGCGCGCAGGACAAGGCCGCCGCGGTGGACCGGATCTTCAGCTTCGCCACGGCGGAGACCCCGGGATGCGCCGCCGGGGTGTCGCAGGCGGGGCGGGTGGTGCTGACCAGGGGCTACGGCCTCGCCGACGTGGAGCGCAAGCGCCCGCTGGACGAGCGCTCGCGCTTCGACATCGGGTCCACGCAGAAGCAGTTCACCGCCGCGGCGGTGCTCCTGCTGGTGGAGGAGGGGCGGCTCTCCCTGGCGGACGACGTCCGGAAGTTCCTCCCGGAGCTCCCGGACTACGGGCACGTGGTGACCGTGAACCACCTGCTGACGCACACCGCCGGCATCCGCGACTGGACCGGGATGCTGCCGATGGCGCCCGAGGGGACCGACGTGATGCGGCTGATCCTGCGCCAGCGCGGCCTCAACTTCGTGCCCGGCACCGAGTGGTCGTACTCGACCAGTGGCTTCGAGCTGGCGAAGGAGATCGTGGCGCGGGTGAGCGGGATGTCGTTCGCCGAGTTCACGCGCCGGCGCCTGTTCGCCCCCCTGGGGATGACGTCGAGCGCCTACGTGCCGGACATCCTGCAGGCCGGGCCGGACGCCGCGATCGGGTACCAGAAGGACGGGGCGGGCTGGAAGCCCTACATGCGCCTCGGCAACAACCGGGGGGGCGGGGCGATCGCGAGCACCGTGGGGGACATGATCACCTGGCAGGACGCGCTGGCGCGGGGGAGGCTCGGCACGTTCGTGACGGCGAAGCTGCATGAGCCGACGCGGCTCGCCAACGGACGCACCCTCAGCTACGCGCGCGGCGTGATCGTGGACTCCACCCCCGGGGGCGTGGTGATCTCGCACTCGGGGGGGGCCGCGGGGTTCAGCACCTGGATGGGCCGCATCCCGGCGCACGACCTCTCGGTGGCGGTGTCGTGCAACTTCGATCCGGTGTCGGCCACCGCGCTCGCGGGGCGGATCATCGACGACGTCTTCCTCCCTCCGGCGGACTCCCAGGCGCTGGCCCGGGCACGCGCGCAGCGGCCGGTGGCGGCGCCCGGGGTGGACGTGACGGGGCGGGCGGGGCTCTTCTTCGACGAGCGCACGGGCGAGCCGATGCGGCTGGCGGTGAACAGCGGGCGACTCATGGTCGTGAACGGCCCGCCCCTCGTCCCGGTGAGCGCGACCAGCTTCCGCGTGCCCCGCCCCACCATCTTCTTCCGCTCCCAGGACGACCCCGTCATCACCTTCACCGACCCGGATCACATCGAGATCCGGTCGCTGGAGGGTGACGTGACGCGGTACCGGCGCGCCCAGTCGTGGGCCCCCTCGCCCGCCGACCTGGCCGGCGTCGACGGCCGCTACGAGAGCCCGGAGCTCGGTGCGACCTTCGAGATCGTCCCCGGGCCGACTGCCCTCGCGATGCGATTCGAGGACGCGCCCCGGAAGTCGATGGAGCTCGTCCCCGTGGACCGCGACACGTACATGGCGCGCATGATGATCGTGCGCTTCCGTCGCGACGCCGGCGGCCGCGTCACCGGCTTCACCTACGGGAATCCGGTGGTGAAGGGGATCGTGTTCACGCGGCTTGGCGACCGGCGGGGGGGCGCGCCGGCGGCGTCACCAGCGCCCGCGCCCTGACGCGGTCGCACCCGGCACTCAGCGCTTCGCCGCGCGCCGCGCGCGGTCCTCCTCCCAGTCCACGAATGGGCCGTCGAAGTCGCGCAGGTGCGTGCCGTCGAACCACCAGACGCGGGTCGCCACCTCACGCAGGAAGGCCCGGTCGTGGCTCACCAGCAGCACCGAGCCGTCGTAGTCCTCGAGCGCGTCCTCGAGCGCCTCGATGTTCTCGACGTCGAGGTGGTTCGTCGGCTCGTCGAGGATGAGGAGGTTCGCGCGCGCGAGCGTCATGAGCGCAAGCGCCATCCGCGCCCGCTCGCCCCCGCTGAGCGAGCCGATCTCCCGCGTCACCTCGTCGCCGCTGAAGCCGAAGGCGCCGAGGCAGTTCTGCACCTGCCCGCGGCTCCAGAGCGGCCGCTGGCCCTGGATCGCGTCGTACATCGACATGCGGAGGGGCAGGTCGGCGAGGTCCTGCCGGAACCAGGCGGGGGTGATCGACCCGCCGATCTTCGCTTCCCCCTTCGCCGGGGGAAGGTCGCCGATGAGGGTCTTGATGAGCGTCGACTTGCCGGCGCCGTTCGGCCCCACCAGCGCGATGAAGTCATTCCGCTTCATGACAGCCGAGAAGTCCTCCACGAGGACGCGGCCGGGGACCTCCACCGTCAGCCCTTCGATGGCGACCACCCGGTCGCCCCCGCGGTCGGCCACCTCGAACTGGAGCGACATCGCCGCTGGGTCGCCCGGCGGGGGCGCGAGCCGCGGCAGGCGCTCCAGCCGCTTGCGCTTGCCCTTCGCCTGGAAGGAGTTCACCCCCGCGATGTTCCGCCGGATGTACTCCTCCTCCTTCTTCACGTACGCGCGCTGCCGCTCGATCTCGCGATCGCGCGTGAGCCGCCGCTCGGCGCGCTGCGGCACGAACTGGCTGTAGTTGCCCTTGTACCACTCGCTCGTGCGCCCCTCCACGTGC
>DASWVQ010000152.1:0-4844 GCA_036401195.1 Gemmatimonadaceae bacterium | reverse complement strand
ACACGTGGAGGTAGCGCGTCTGCCAGCGCTCGAGCGCGCGGAAGGAGCCGCGGCCGCGCAGGAAGCGGAGGCAGAGCACCGCCGACCAGGCGAGGTTGACCAGCAGGATCACGTTCTCCCCCAGCGCCGCCACCCGGTTCGGCGTGAAGCCGAACGCCGAGATGCGCGTGGCGATCACCCACAGGGCGACGGCGTCGGCGAGCAGGGCGGAAACCACCAGCACCAGCTGCACCACGTCGAACGCGCCGGGCGGTGCCTCCGCGTCGCGTGCCGAGATCGAGTAGAGCAGGAGCGCGAGCACCACGGCAAGCAGTCCATCGAAGGCGATGAGCAGGTCGCGCTGCACGTCGAGGGCGCGCCCGGTCCAGAGCATCGTCCCGAGGAAGACCAGCAGCAGCGCCGCGAACATCGGGGTGAAGAGCCGCGTGAGCACGGGCGCCATGTTCTCGATCACGCTCTGCTTCGCTTCCACCAGCCAGGCCGCGACCACCAGCGCGCCGGGCACCGCGAAGGGCAGCAGCCACCGCTCGAAGACGGGCTCGATGTCCATGCCGATCGCCTTGAAGAGCATGGCGGTGAAGGCCATCAGGACCCCGCCGCCGAGCGCGATGAGCACGAAGTAGATGAACAGCTCCCCCGAGAAGCGCACGAAGTCCATCCGCCCCGCGGAGTCGTGCCAGCGCCCCGCCGCATACGCGATCCCCACCGTGAGCCAGAGGGCGATCGGCAGGTGCAGCGCGGCCAGCATCTCGGTGTTCGACCTCGCCGCGAACGGGTACGCGTTCACCACGATCGCGGCGACGACGAACGCCAGGGCGAGCCATCCCACCACGCGCGCGTCGAGGCGGCGCTTCCAGGCGAAGTAGCCGGCGACGAAGGGGAGCACCACGAGCGGGACGTTCTTCGCGAAGAACGCGTCGTCGAGGTCCGCCGCGCCGCCGAAGGCGCCGAGCGCCTTGACGCCGAGTCCTGCCCCCGCGGCGAACGCGAGCGCGCCGATCGCCTCCCGGCGCGAGCCGGGGGTCCCCCCGGGACCGACGGGCTGGACGACCACGAGCTGCTTCCAGAGGCGATCGGAGTGCTCGCGTGCAAACTCGCGCGACAGCGCGTCCAGGTCCCCCATGCGCTTGACCGCGATGAGGAACGCCTCGTCCTCCGCGAGCCCCGCCTCCGTGAGGGTGGTGACCTGCTCGCGCAGGTGATCCTCCAGCTCCGCCACGTCCACCGGGTGGATGGCCTGGCGACGCTGGAGATAGCTCCGCCAGAGGCCGACCTGCTCCTCGAGCGAGATCGCGCGATCAGGAGTGGGCATCGCTCAGCTTCCCTGCGGCAGCGCCGCGGTATCGATCAGGGGGAGGATGGCGCCCGGCGCGGAGAGCGACTGCCAGATGCCGCGCAGCGTGGCGTCGACCGCCAGCCACTGCCGCCGTTCCTCGGCGAGCTGGGCCTCGCCCTCCGCCGTGATCCGGTAGTACTTGCGACGGCGACCGGTCTCGGAGGTCTCCCAGCGCGCCTCCACGTAGCCGAGCCGCTCGAGGCGGTGCAGCACGGGGTAGAGCATCCCGTCGGTCCACTCCATCCGCCCGCCCGACAGCTCCCGCACCCGCTGGAGGATGGCGTAGCCATAGCTGTCGCGCTCGGCCAGGATGGCCAGCACGATGGGGGTGGATGAGGCGGCGATCAGGTCCTTGTTGATCTCCATGGGAACATGCCGGGTCTTGAGGGTACCCTAGCACCACTATACATTGAGCTTCTAGGTATGTAAATACCCCCGCGTTCAGGATGCGTCCGGCCAGCTTCCCGCTCATCATCCCCCGACGCCGGCACGCACCCAGACCCCGCATGACCCAGCCCTCCCACTCGCCTGAATTCCTCCAGCTCCAGGCCGCCCTCGCCGGGGAATACTCCCTCCAGCGCGAGCTCGGCCGCGGGGGGATGGGGGTCGTCTACCTCGCGCGCGACGTGCAGCTCGACCGCGACGTCGCCATCAAGGTGCTCCCCGCCGCGCTCGCGCAGACCGCGGCCTCGCGCGACCGCTTCCTCCGTGAGGCGCGCACTGCCGCCGGGCTCTCCCACCCGCACATCGTCCCCATCCATCGCGTCGGCGAGGCCGGGGGCTTCGTCTTCTTCGTCATGAGCTACGTGGAGGGGGAGACCCTCGGCGAGCGCCTGCGCGCGCGTGGCCCCCTCCCCCCCGCCGAGGCGGCGCGCGTGCTGCGCGAGGTGGCGTGGGCGCTGGCCTACGCGCACGGGCGCGGCATCGTGCATCGCGACGTGAAGCCCGACAACATCCTGCTCGAGGCGGGCACCGGTCGCGCGCTGGTGACCGACTTCGGCATCGCGCAGGGGGGCGGGCCGCCGGGGCCGGACACCGGCCCGGGGAAGATCATGGGCACCGCTCACTTCATGAGCCCCGAGCAGGCCGCGAGCGGCGCCGTGGATGGGCGGAGCGACATCTACGCCCTCGGCGTAGTGGGCTACCTCGCGCTGAGCGGGCGCCTCCCCTTCGAGACCTCGAGCCTCCCCGCGCTCCTCGTGCGCCAGGCCACCGAGGCGCCGCCCAGCGTGCGGCGCGCCGCCCCCGGACTTCCCTCCGCGCTCGGCGCGGCGATCGACCGGTGCCTCGCGCGCGATCCCGCGGCGCGCTTTCCCGACGGCGAGGCACTCGCGGCCGCGCTCGCGCCCCCGCCGGACACGCGCCCCGCCCTCCCGGCGACGCTGCGCGCATGGCTCGCCGCCCGGAATCCCCTCGTCGTGCCGTACATGGGATGGTCGGCGGGGTTCTCCGTGCTCACCATGGGGAACGTGTACGCGAACCTCACCGGCAACCGCGGGTCGAGCTGGTGGGACGTCGTCGTCCTCGCGACGCTCGCCGCCGCGCCGATCGTGCCGGTGGTCGGCTTCCACCTGAACCAGGCGCACCGGCAGTTCGGCGCCGGCCACACCCTCGCCGACCTGCGCACCGCGCTCGGCGTGGCCCGCCGCGAGCGCGCCGAGACGGACGCGGTCACGGTGGACGTCGCCGAGCCCTTCGGGCATCGCGCGCTGCGGCTCGCCACCGTCGCTTCCGCCTCCTGGCTCGCCGCCACCTTCGGGCTGCTGCTCGCCGGCGTGGTGCACGAGCGGCAGCTCAGCATGCTGTTCATGATCGTGCCCATGCTCACCACGATGATGCTGGGGGCGGCGAGCAACGCGCTCGACGTGCAGTACATCCCCGCGCGGCTTCGCGAGTGGTGGCAGACGGGAATCCGCGACCGCCTCTGGAACAGCCGCGCGGGCGCGTGGCTCGCGCGTCGCCTCGGTGCGCCGGAGCAGTCGCGAGCGGTGGGTGCCGGGGCCTTTCGCGCCACGGAGGCCGCCCTCGGCGTGGCCGCGTCAGAACTGTTCGCCGCGCTGCCGAAGCCCTACCGCGAGCAGCTCGCGGGGCTCCCGGACACGGTGGCGGCGCTCGAGGCCCGCGCCGCCGAAGCGCGCGCGGAGGTGGAGCTGCTCGCGGCCCTCGGGCCCTCCGATGCGCCCGACGGCGACCTGCTCGCGGCGCGCCGCGCGGCGGCCGCGACGCACCTGGCCGACAGCGTGGCCGCGCTCGAGGGGATCCGGCTCGACCTCCTGCGCCTGCACGCCGGCGCGAGCGACCTCGCGCCGCTCACCACGCTGATCGACGCCGCGCGGCTGCTCGGCGAGGACGCGAGCCGCCTCGCGGAAGCGCAGCGCGACGTCATGTCGTCCATCGCGAAGGCCGACGCGAGCAGGTGACACCGCCCGTCCATGGCGAAGACCGACGCGAGCAGGTGACGCCGCCCGTCCACCCCGGGGAGCGGAGCGACGACGGACCTTGCGTCCCGACAGGGTGACACCCAGCCTTTTGTCATCCCGAGGGAGCGCAGCGACCGAGGGATCTGCTCCCGCCGCGGCAGTGGCCCATGCCCGGCGCCCCCACGATTCCTCGCTTCGCCCGGAATGACAATCCGCCGCTTCGGCCGCGCGCGTTCGCTCCCCCTGAAGAAGCGCGCCGCGGAGTTCTTCTACGACCAGCTCTATCGCGGCGGCTGGGCGTCGGCGATCGCGCACCCGTTCGGCCTCCAGGGGACGCTGCGCGAGGCGACGCACGCGCTCACCCTGCGGGCCGTCCCCGGCCGCCCCACGCCACCGCCACTGCGCGTGGCCTTCGCCTCCGACCTGCATGCGGGACCGGCGACCCATCCCGCGCTACTCGCCGGCGCCTGCCAGGCCCTCGCCAACGCGCGCGCCGACCTGGTCCTCCTCGGCGGCGACTACGTCTCCTTCCACGCGCGCTTCGTCGACGCGCTCGTCCCGCTGCTCGCGCGGGTGGAGGCACCGCTCGGCAAGTACGCGGTGCTCGGCAACCACGACCTCATCGGCGACGACGACTACATCACGACGCGACTCGCCGAGGCCGGGGTGCGCACGCTGGTGAACGAGAACGTCCGCCTCCCCGCGCCGCACGACGACGTATGGGTGTGTGGCCTGGACGATCCCGAGGAAGGATCGCCCGACGCCGACGCCGCCCTCGCCGGGGCGGAGGGCACGCGCCTGGTGCTCATGCACTCGCCGGAAGGGCTGCGCGTTCTCGAGGGCGAGGAGTTCGCGCTGGCCTGCTGCGGGCACGTGCACGGGGGGCAGTGCTGGGTGGGTGAGCGCTCCATGATCGGCGTGCACGGAGAGCACAACACCCGGTGCCGGCGCGGGGGCCTGTTCGACCTGCGCGGCGACGGCAGCCGCATGCTCCTCGTGAGCCGCGGGATCGGTCAGGGCTCGCTCCCCCTGCGCCGCGGCGCCGATCCCGAGACCCACATCGTCACCATCACCTGGCGGTGATCCCG
>DASWVQ010000151.1:0-3167 GCA_036401195.1 Gemmatimonadaceae bacterium | reverse complement strand
CCCCCGCGCCGGACGCACGGGATGCTCCGGACGCGCCGGCTCAACCGCCGCAGCCGGCACGATCGCCGGCCGCACCCCCGCCTCCCCATCGAGCGCCGCCACGATCCCCGCGGTGCGCGCCATCAGCCCGCGGATCTCCGCCGCGAGCGCCTGGCATTCCGCGCAGCCGGCAACGTGCGACGCCACTTCCGCCGCCTCCGCCGCGGGGAGCTGCCCCTCGACCCACCCCTGGATCACCCCTTCCTCAGGATGCCGCATGCTCTCCCCCCCGCTCCCGCGCGAGCGCCTCGTATGCCGCCACCAGCCGCCGGCGCGCGCGGAGCAGCGTCGTCCCCACCGACCCCACGCTCAGCTCCAGCGCCGCCGCGATCTCCGTGTAGTCCAGCCCTTCCTCGCGCATCAGCAGCGCCTCCCGGTCCCGCTCCGCCAGCGTCTCCATCGCCTCGCGCGCCAGCTCCGCGCGCTCCCCGCGGTCCGCCGAGAGGGGGATCACGTTCCCCTCCTCCCGCTCCCGCGCCTCCGCCGCCAGCTCGGCGAGACGCGCCCGCTGTCGCGCCTCGCGCCGCGCCTCGTCGCGCACGAGGTTCGTGGCCACCGCGAACAGCCACGAGCGCTCGCTCCCCGCCCCGATCGACGCCTGCCGCATCGCGCGCACGAAAGTCTCCTGCGCCAGCTCCTCCGCGCGGTCGCGATCCCCCAGCCGCCGCGTGAGGTAGCGGACCAGGGGTTCGTGGTAGTCGCGAAAGAGTCGGTCCAGATCCATTGAGTCCTTGTTCCCTGTAACCCGGTCCCGGTGCCCCTGAGCGGCTATCACCTGGACCTGCACGTCAGGTCCAGGTGATAGGCGCTCAGCGCCACAGGGAACAGGTACCAGCGGGCCTCACTTCAACCCATTCACGATCGCCCGCACCTGCCCCGCATCGAGCGACTCCGATCCCTCCTCCCCAATCTCCACCACCACCCCCTTCCCCGCGATCCTCACCCGCTCGCCCAGGGCGAACGCCTCCTGGAGCGCCGGCATGGCCCGCAGCAGCGCGAAGTACCCCGCGCCGTACCCCTTCACCCGGTACACCGTGGCGCCCGGCGCGGTCGTGCGCGAGTCCACCCACCGCCCCTCGGCGTCGCGGGTGAAGCTGCGCCCCATCGCCATCCGCGTCTCGGCCGCGCCCTCGGCGGCCACGTTCACCTCCGCCATCGTGCGCGCCGCGCGCTGCGCCGAGGCCGCCTTGGCCGCCTCGAACTGCCGGCTTGCGCCCGATGCCCCGGCCCCGCTCGAGGGAGCGCTCACCGCCGCGTCCATCGGCGCCGCGGCGGGCATCGGCGCCACCGTGGGCGGCAGTGCCTGCCCCGCGATCCCGCCCGCCACGTCGCGCCGCGTCATCACCATCCCCGGCTCCTTCACGAAGTACGACGTGAGCTCCGTGGGAATCCCGTAGCGCTCACCCAGCGCGCGCATCTCCTGCTCCACCTCGCGGAGCGCCGCGCTTCCGCGGCCCCCGTCGCGCCCCCCGTCGCGCCCCTCCGCGAGCAGCCGGCGACGCTCGGCGCTGAGCCACCCCACGCGCTGCGTCGCCCAGAGCCGAGCCACGAAGCCGTTGTCGCGCGCGTCGCGCGCCGTGCCGAACGACACCTCGCGCACCCACCGCACCGGCCCGTCCACCCCCTCACCTTCCACGATGACCCGGCCGGCGCCGCGCCCGCTGAAGCGCGCGAGCACCACCAGCTCCTGCCCCGCGAACAGGTCGCTCCCCGCCGCTGGCATCATGCGCGAGAGGCGCACCCCTTCGGCGCGCACCCGCACGCCGGTGAGCACCGGGTCCACCAGCCGCGAGGCGACGAGCGACACCGCGCGCTCCACGTCCTCCGAGGGGCGCACGAACTGCGCGGTCCCCCGCCCGTCGAGCGCGAGCTGCTCGAGCAAGGTGGCGTTCACGTCGCTCCCCACGCCGAAGGTGTACACGCGCGCCGCGCGACGTCCCCGCGCCGCGCGCTCCGCGATCACGCGCGGGTCGCGCTCCCCCACCGTGGGCTCGCCGTCGGTGAGGAACACCACCAGCGGGAGGCGCTCGCGCGGCGATCCCACGCGCAGCGCCTCCGCCAGCGCGCCGGCGATGTTCGTCCCGCCGCTGGCGTCGAGCGACGCGATCCACCGCGACGCCTCGCGCACCTGCTGCGGCGAGGCGCGCACGAAGTCGTCCTCGAAGGTGCGCACGTCGCTGGAGAAGGCGACCACGCGGAAGCGGTCGGCCGGGCGCAGCGTGGCCAGCAGCTGCCGCCCCGCCGCCTGCGCCTGGCGCAGCTTCTCCCCGCTCATCGAGCCGCTCACGTCCACCACGAAGGTCACGTCGCGCGGCCGGATCGACGCGCGAGTCCCCGATCCGGGGCCGCCAGCGGCGGGCAGCCCGATGGTGAACAGGACGAAGCCATCCTCCCCCAGCGACGCCTGTGTCACCACGCCGATCGCCCCCTCCCCCGCGCGCTCGCCGCGCACCGGCACGAGCACCGTCGCGTCGCCGCCGCCGCGCAGCACCACTTCGCGCATCCCCCCGCGGGCGCGGAGCGTCGCGTCGTGCGTGGGGGAATACGCGTCGCCGTAGTTGCCCCCGGCGGGATAGCGCAGGATGAGCGACTCCGCGTTGCCCGGGTCGCGCGCGTCGTCCGCGCCACCGCGGCGAATGCCACCCTGCATGCGGATGCCCGAACCCTCGCGCGGCGCGCCGCGCCGGTAGTCCACGCGCAGCGCGTCGCCCTCACGCTCGGCCACCGCCTGGAAGCGCACCACGACGCGTCGCTCCTCGCCCGGCTGGATGGGGAAGATGCGCGTGCGCAGCATCCCCGAGCCCATCCACTCCACGAGCGCGGGGTCTCGCTGGCGACGCACGATCTCCTCATAGATGGCGCGCGCCTCGTCGGCGTCGAGCGTCTCCCCCGCCACCATCTCCCCGTTGATCGAGAGCTTCAGGTCCTGGAAGGCGGCGTTCTTCGGGAGGGGAAAGAGGTAGTCCGCCTCTCCCACCCGGCCCCCGGTGTTGAGGAAGCGCTCCTCCACCTCGTAGCGCAGCACGCGGCCCTCGAGGGTGACCCGCACGTTCGACGCGACGCGCTCGATCCCCCCCTCGGGCATGATGCAGGGCATCGGCACCGGGCGGGGCCGGTCGGGTCGGGGA
>DASWVQ010000150.1:0-3789 GCA_036401195.1 Gemmatimonadaceae bacterium | reverse complement strand
GGACGACGTCAGGCCAGCATCCCCTCGATCGCCCGCACCACCGGCGCGAAGTCGAGGGGCTTCGCCGCCACGCGGTCGGCCATCTCGTCGGCGCGCTCGCGCTGCCCCTCGGCCCAGAGGGCGTTCTCGATCCACGGCCCCGCGCGCGGGTTGCGCCACCAGTCCTCGTCGTACCGCTCGGTGAGCACCTCGTTGAACAGCGCCTGCAGCTGCCAGGCGCGCAGGTACCGGACCACGTACAGCCAGCGGTCCACGTCCACGAACGCCTCGCTCGGGTCGTACTGGAAGCCCGTCGCGTCGGTGAGGAGCTGCACGTAGCGGTCGGGGAGGGCGCGCCACTGCACGTCGTCGGCGATCAGCTCCAGCTCGTACAGCAGCTTCGCGCAGTAGCGCCGCACGAAGTGCAGCTCCTCGAGCGCGATCGTGCGGCGGAACTCGGCCACCTTCGCGCCGAGCGCGGTGTAGCGCGCCAGCCACTTCGCGTCGTGCATGCGGTGGTCAAAGAGCATGGCGAACCCCTCGGTCACCGAGTTGTCGCCGAGCCAGCGGTACTCCGCGGGGAGGTCGGGGCGCATGTACGCGAAGTGCAGCGCGTGCCCCAGCTCGTGCAGGAAGGTCCCCCAGTCGCGCTGGCCGCCCACGGGGCGGAGCACGAGGTACACCTCGTCCGGCACCTGCACCGGAGCGCAGAAGGCGCGCGCGCGCTTCCCCTCCCGCTCCGCCGTGTCGATGCGCACGCGTCCCCCGGCGGTGGGATCCACCCCCATCTCGCGCACCTGGCGGAGCACTGCGTCCTGCATCGCGCTGGGGGGAAAGGCGGCGTCGAAGCCGGGCACCCGGAAGAAGGCGAGCGCATCGGCCCGCGTCGCCTCGGCGCGGCCGATGCCGAGCGACTTGCGCAGCGCGGGGGCGAGCACGTCGTCCCACATCGGCGCGGTGTCGCGCAGGAAGGCGGCGCACTGCGCGCGCAGCGGCTCGAGGGAGATCCCGCTCAGCAGCTCCCAGGTCTCGCGATAGCTGCCGGCGAGGCCGAGGCGCATGGTGATGTCGCGTTCCCGCTGCAGCCGCTCGAGGCGCATGGGGATCAGCTCCCGCTCCATCACCGCCGCGCGCGCGCGCTCCACCGCCAGCCGCTCGCGGCGGTCGGGGGCGTTCGCCATCTCGATCGAGGTGCGCTGGAAGGGGAGTTGGCGCCCGTCGGGGAGGGTGACGACCGCGCCCGCCTCCCAGGCGAGCTGCCGTTCGTCGAGCGGGGCGAGCTCGCGCGCGCTCTGCGCCTCCACCAGCCAGTCGGCGAGGAGCCGCGCGGAGCGCCGCTCCTCGCTCCCCTCCTCCGCGCCGCGGAAGCGCTCGAGCACCAGCCCGAGCGCGTCGTCGCCGAGGATCGCGGCGTGCGCCGCGTACACCGGCTGGAGCGCCGGCTCGGGCTTGAGTCCCGCGCCCGACTCGTAGTACTCGCGGGAGATTGCCTGGAAGAAGTCCTCTCCCTCTCGGCGCAGTCGTTCCACCGAGAGCCCCGCGCCACGGGCGCGGGGGCTCCCGGGCGCGGTCACGGGAGGATCTTCTCCGTGATCCACTCCTTCACCCGGTCGGCGGCGACGCGCACCTGCTCGAGCGAGTCGCGCTCGCGGATCGTGACGGTGTGGTCCTGCGTCGTCTGCCCGTCGATGGTGATGCAGAAGGGGGTGCCCACCTCGTCCTGCCGGCGATAGCGCCGGCCGATCGCCCCCGACTCGTCGTAGAACACGGGGAAGCGGCCGCGCAGCTCCTCCTCCAGCTTGTGCGCGTACTCGGGCATGCCGTCCTTCTTCACCAGCGGGAAGATCCCCGCCTTGATCGGCGCGAGCGAGGGATGCAGGCCGAGCACGACGCGCCCCTCCTCCTCCCCCGCCACCGCCTCCTCGCGGTAGCCGTTCACCAGCACCGCGAGGGTGGTGCGGTCGGCGCCCACGGAGGTCTCGACCACGAAGGGAACGAAGCGCCGGTTCGCCGGCTGGTCGAAGTACTCGAGCTTCTTCCCCGAGTATTCCTGGTGCCGCCCCAGGTCGAAGTCGCCGCGGTGGTGCACCCCCTCGATCTCCTGGAAGCCGAGCGAGCCGCCGAAGTCGAACTGGATGTCGAAGGCGGCGCGCGCGTAGTGCGCCAGCTCGCCCGGCGTGTGCTGGTGGAAGTGGAGGCGGTCCTCGGTGAGCCCGAGCGAGCGGTGCCACTGCATGCGCTGCGCCTTCCAGTACTCGAACCAGTGCATGTGGTCCGACTCGGGATCCACGAAGAACTGCATCTCCATCTGCTCGAACTCGCGCGTGCGGAAGATGAAGTTCCCGGGGGTGATCTCGTTGCGGAAGGCCTTCCCGATCTGCGCGATGCCGAAGGGCACCTTCTGCCGGGTGGCCTGCTGCACGTTCAGGAAGTTGACGTAGATCCCCTGCGCGGTTTCCGGGCGCAGGTAGACGGTCGCCGCGCTCTCCTCGACGGGCCCCATGAACGTCTTGAACATGAGGTTGAACATGCGCGGCTCGGTGAGCTGGCAGTCGGTGTGCTCGCCGGGCTTCTTCGAGGGCTTGCGGGGGCACGACGCGAGCTCGAGCTGGTCGGCGCGGAATCGCGCCTTGCAGGCCTTGCAGTCCACGAGGGGATCGGTGAAGCCCGACACGTGGCCGCTCGCCTCCCACACCTTCGGGTGCATGAGGATGGCGGCATCGAGCCCCTCGATGTCGTTCCGCGCGCGGACCATCGCGTTCCACCAGCGGTCCTTCAGGTTCTTCTTCAGCTCGACGCCGAGCGGGCCGTAATCCCAGACGGAGCCGGTCCCCCCGTAGATCTCGGAGGACTGGAAGATGAAGCCGCGCCGCTTGCACAGCGACACGAGCTTGTCCATCACCTCGGGATAGTTGCTCTGCGGATCGTCAGCCATTGCGAAGGACCTGTGGAGTGCGCGGGAATCTCGTCTGTATCCCGGTAATCTCGCCACGCGAGGGGTGCCCTACAACCGGCATTCGGGCCACGGGGACGTACAAACGAGACGAGCGACTGGCGACGAGCGACTAGCGACGAGCGAGGCCACACGCCGCCCCGGCCCAAGGCGCCGTCGGCCCCGGCGCAGGGTGGGCTCGCCCGTCGCTCGTCGCTCGTCGCTCGTCGCTCGTCGCTCTTCTCGTCAGCCCCCGTCGAGGACTCCCCCTACGCGTCGGGGTCCCCCGAGACCGGGGCGTCCTTCGGGACCGCCCGCCCGGTCAGGTGCGCCACGATCCGGTCCCCATGGTACCGCCCGTTCTCGATGAACACCTGGTTGGCGTCGTACCCCGCCACGAGAACCCCGACCATGTAGATCCCCTTCACGTCGGTCTCGAGGGTGTCGGGGTCGTGCGCGGGCACCCCCGTCGCGGGGTCGATCGTCACCCCCAGCTCCCGGAGGAGCGCCAGGTCGGGGGCGAAGCCGGTCATCAGGTACACGTGCTGGGCGGGGAGCCACTCCCCCGCCGCCCCCTCCGGGGCCCCCACGGGGACCACCTCCAGCCGCCCCGGCTCGATCGCGCGCACGCGGCTGCTCCACCGGGCGGCGATGCTCCCCTCGCGGATGCGGTTCTCCACGTCGGGGAGCACCCAGGGCTTGATGCGCTTGTCCCAGGTGGGCCCGAAGTGCACGAGGGTGACGCGCGCGCCGGTGCGCCAGAGGTCGAGCGCGGCCTCGGCGGCGGAGTTCCCGCCCCCCACCACCACCGCGTCGCGCTGGAAGGCCTCGTGCCCCTCGCGGTACACGTGCTTCACGTGCGGCAGTGTTTCCCCGGG
>DASWVQ010000149.1:0-10062 GCA_036401195.1 Gemmatimonadaceae bacterium | reverse complement strand
CGTACGCCGGCCTGAACGACGCGATCGAGGCGGTGAACCGCGCGCTGGCGCGGGACGACGCGCGCGCCCTGCGCCGGGCCCTCGCCCAGGCCGACGCCGCGGTGCTCCGCGCCGAACGCACGCGGGCGATCGACCCCGCGGAGCTCGACGTCGTGCGCCTCGCGCTCGAGGACACCCGGGCCCTCATCGCGCCGCGCCCGGAGGAGTGAGGACCGGCGCGTCCGCTCCGGCCGCCCCTCGCCCGCCATGCCATCACGCCCCCGCGCACCGACCGGTGCACGGGGGCGTGACGGCGTGGGCTGCCCGCCGGGATCAGGCGACGATGTTCAGCAGCCGTCCCGGCACGAAGATCACCTTCCGCGGCGCGCCCGTGATGAACTTCGCGATGTTCGGCTCGGCCATCGCCTGCGCGAGCGCCTCCTCCTGCGTGATCTCCTTCGTCACCTGGATCGTGCCGCGCAGCTTCCCGTTCACCTGCACGGCGAGCGTCACCAGGTCCTCGGCGGCGAGCGCCTCCTCGTACACGGGCCACCCCGCGTCGAACACGGAGCCCGTGCCCCCGAAGCGCTCCCACAGCTCCTCGGCGATGAAGGGCGCGAAGGGCGACACCAGCTGCACCAGCGGCCGCACCTCGTCCGCGTGCGGGGTCCGCTCCGCGCGGCGGAGCACGTTCATGTACTCCATCATCGCGGCGATGGCGGTGTTGTAGCTGAGCTTCGCGATGTCGTCGCCGACCTTCCGGATCACCTGGTGCAGCTTGCGCAGCACCGCGGGATCCGGCGCGCCCTCCGCCGTGGCCTCCAGCGCCGACACCCAGAGCCGGTCGAGGAAGCGGCGCACCCCGGCGATCGACTGGTCGCGGAAGTCGCCCCCCTCCTCGAACGGGCCCAGGAACATGAGGTAGGTGCGGAAGGTGTCCGCCCCCCACGCGTCGATGTACTGGTCCGGGTTCACCACGTTGCCGCGCGACTTCGACATCTTCGCGCCCTCGCGGATGATCATCCCGTGGGCGCGGAAGCGGGTGAACGGCTCCTCGAACGCCAGGTACCCCGCGTCGTGCAGCACCATCGTCACGAAGCGCGAGTACAGCAGGTGCAGCACCGCGTGCTCGTTCCCGCCGATGTACGAGTTCACCGGGAGCCAGCGCTTCGTGACCTCGGGATCGAAGGGCACGTCGTCGCGGTCGGTGCTCGGGTAGCGCAGGAAGTACCAGGCGCTGTCGAGGAAGGTGTCGCTCACGTCGGTCTCGCGGCGCGCCTCGCCCCCGCACCGCGGGCAGGGCACGCGGTACCACGCTTCCACCCGGGCCAGCGGCGACACGCCGCTGTCGTCGGGCTTGAAGTCCTCCACGTGCGGGAGCTCCACCGGCAGCTGCGACTCCGGCACCGGCACGGTGCCGCACGCGTCGCAGTAGATGATGGGAATCGGCGGCCCCCAGTAGCGCTGGCGCGAGATGCACCAGTCGTGGAGCCGGTAGTTCACCACCTGCTGTCCCGCGCCGTGCTCCGCCAGCCAGGCGGTGATGGCGTGCTTGCCATCCTCCACCGAGAGGCCGTCGAAGCGGTCGGAGTTCACCAGCCGCGTCCCCTCCGACGCCGTGTCGGCGGCGTCGAGCGGGGTGTGCGCATCCTGCCCCGTCCCCGCCACCACCCGCACGATCGGGAGCCCGAACTTCTGCGCGAACTCGAAGTCGCGCTCGTCGTGCCCGGGCACGGCCATGATCGCGCCGGTGCCGTACTCCATCAGCACGTAGTCGGCGATCCACACCGGGATCGGGTGCCCCGTCGCGGGGTTCGTCGCGTACGCCCCGGTGAAGACGCCGGTCTTCTCCTTGTTCACCCGCCGCGTCACCAGGTCCTGCCGCGCCGCCTGCTCCCGGTACTCCTCCACCGCCGAGCGCTGGTCGTCGGTGGTGAGCGCGTCCACCAGCGGGTGCTCCGGCGCGAGCACCATGTACGTCGCGCCGTGCAGGGTGTCGGGCCGCGTGGTGAAGACGCGGATCTCCGCCGCCGGCACCACCACCTCGCCCGAGCCCCCCAGCGACACCGTCGCGTTGGCCACGTCGCCCAGCAGGTCGGGGACGCGGAAGACGATTTCCGCCCCCTCCGACTTGCCGATCCAGTTCCGCTGCGCCGTGCGCGTCGTGTCGGACCAGTCGAGCCAGTCCAGGTTGTCGAGCAGCCGGCCGGCGTAGTCGGTGATGCGGAAGAACCACTGCTCCAGGAAGCGCTGCTCCACCATGCTGCCGCAGCGCTCGCACGCGCCCGCGATCACCTGCTCGTTGGCGAGCACGGTCTTGTCGGTGGGGCACCAGTTCACCGCCCCCTTCTTCTTGTACGCCAGCCCCCGCTCGTAGAGCTTCAGGAAGACCCACTGCGTCCACTTGTAGTAGCGCGGGTCGGTGGTGGACAGCTCGTGGTCCCAGTCCACCATGAGCCCCGAGCGCCGCAGCTGCTGCCCGAAGCGCGCGGTGTTGCGCGGGATCAGCTCCGCGGGGTGCACCCCCATCTTGAGGGCGAAGTTCTCGGAGTGGATCCCGAAGGCGTCGTACCCCAGGGGCTGGAAGACGGTGTGCCCCTGGAGGCGCTGGAATCGTCCGTAGATGTCGGTCCCCGTGAAGGCGAAGAGGTTGCCCACATGGAGCCCCTCGGCCGACGGGTAGGGAAACATCATCAGCGAGTAGAAGGGACGCGCGCCGGCCTCGAGGTCGACACGGTTCGTCCCCTGCTCGCTCCAGCGGCGGGTCCACTTCTGCTCGATCGCACCCGGGTCGTATGCCTCGGGCTCGTCGGCGGCTCGGTTCGTGATGGCGTCAGTCATGGATAAGCGGTTCCAGCAAGGCAATTTAGGCACGGGCACCCCCCTTCACAAACGACTGCTCGTGGCGGGGGTGCTCCTCTCCATCGCGGCGACGCTGCTCTGGGCGTGGGGGGCGTGGCAGCTGATGGGCGACTGGCTCGCCGATCGCCCGGGCGACCTCGCGCGCTGGCGCGGGATCCTGCGCGTGGGGGCGCCCGCCATCATCGTCGCCATCCTGGCGGGCGGGTGGCTCGTGGACCGGCTCATCGCCCGCTGGATCGGCGACCCGGCCCGCACGCTGGTCAAGGCCGCCGAGGCGATCGCCGTCGGCGACCTTTCCCTCGACGTCCGCCCCTCCGGGATCGACGAGGTGCGCCGGCTCTCCGAATCCATCGTCCTCATGCTCGGCGAGCTGCGGGAGCTGGTGGGGGCCCTGCACACTTCCTCGTCGGAGACGAGCTCCCTGGCCCACGACATCACGGCCGCCACCGAGCAGATGGCCGCCGCCTCCGGCGAGGTGGCGCACACCGCCGCGGACCTGAGCCAGCAGGCGACCGTCATGGCGCAGACCGTCCAGGAGCTCACCGACGGCTCCGCGGAGCTGAACGGCCTGGCCGCCCTGCTCACCCAGGGGGCCCACGAGGGGGTGGAGCGGAACGCGCGCCTCCGCGCCCTCGCCACCGAGAACCGCGGCCGGCTCGACGAGGGCGCGCGCGCCCTCGACACCCTCTCGGGCGAGGCCGACGCCAGCGTCGCCGCCGCCGCGACGCTGGTGGCCGAGTCGCAGGAGATCCAGGAATTCCTCGTGCTCACGCGCAAGCTGGCGCGGCAGTCGAAGCTGCTCGCGCTCAACGCGGCCATGGAGGCCGCGCGCGCCGGCGCCGAGGGAGAGGGGTTCTCGGTCGTGGCCCACGAGGTGCGCCGCCTGGCGCAGATGTCGAACGACGCCGCCGACCGCACGGAACAGGTGGTGCGCCGCGTGCTCGGCGGGGTGGAGCAGGTGCGCGACGCGAGCACGCGCATGCGCGGCACCGTGGGCGCCGTGCGCGAGGTGACCGCGCTCGGCGCCCGCAGCTTCTCACAGATCGAGGACGCGGTGACGCAGCTCGAGGCGTGGACCGCCGACGTCGACCGCACCGCCGACTCGGCCTACGACCTCACGCGGCAGTCCAGCGCGAAGCTCGAGTCGCTGGCCGCGGGCACCGAGACCTTCGCCGCCGCGATGCAGCAGGTGGCCGCGTCGAGCGAGGAGCAGAGCGCGGGCACCGAGGAAGTCGCGTCGGCGGCGAGCGCCCTCACCGCGGCGGCGGCGCGGCTCGAGGCGCTGGTGGGCCGCTTCCGGCTTCCGGCCGGCGGCGATGGTCCGCCGGCGGCCCCGGCGCCGCCCTCCCCCTCCGCTCCGGAGCCGCGCCCGATCCTGCCCATGGCGGCGGACTGAGACCGGGGCACCGTCGCGCGACCTCGCGGCGGACGGCCTGACAAGGGGCGGTACCTCCCCGATATTCCGGGAAGCTCTCCCCACCCGCACGCACGCACGCGCGACGCCGCGCCCGCACCTGCCTCCCACGACGTGAAGGGCACCTTCCTCCCCCGATGTCTCGCCCTCGCGGCGGCGATGGCCATCGCCGGCTGCGCGCCGCGCCCACCCGTCGCCACCACCCCCGCCCTGCCACCCGCCGGGGCCGCGGTCACCGTCAGCTACCGCGGCGCCCAGGTGCCGGCGCGCGGTGAGCTCGTCGCGGTCGACAGCACCGGGATCCACCTGCTGGGCGACGGCGCGTTGCGCCTCGTGTCGTGGGCGCGCATCGTCTCGATCGACGTGGAGAAGCTCGGCCCGGCGTACGACGTGGCGCCGCACGAGGTGGTGACCGGCGCCAAGCGCCGGGCGCTGTCGCTGATCAGCCGCTTCCCCCAGGGACTCCCGGCCACGGCGACGGCGACGCTCGGCGTGGCGGCGATCGACTCCTCGCTCGCCGGCCCCCCGCCGGTCTCCCCCGAATCGTCGGCCGACAGCGTCGCCGAGCTGGCGGCGGCGCTGGTGGCCCGCCTCGCCGACCAGCGGGTCGCGGCCGACGAGGGGTACTCGCGGATCGGCACCGACTACCCCGGCATGGGGGAGCCCTGGATCAGCTTCGGGGCGCTGGCGCGGAAGACGGTGGACCCGGCGAATCCGGTGCTCCTCTTCTATGCCCCGGTCAACGGCCGGGTCTCGCTCGTCTCCGTGGGCTACGTGGTCACCACGCGCGGCGCCGAACCGGCCGTGGGGGCGCCCGGGTGGCCCCGGGTGTGGCACGAACACGCGGGGGTCCTCGTGGAGGACAGCGTCCCCGCGCGGCCCACGGCCTCGGCGACGGCCGCGGACTCGCAGCTCCCCCGCGTGTGGGTGCTGCACCTCTGGACGGGCCTGCCCAACGCCGAGGGCGCCTGGCACCCCGACAACTGGATGCTCCCCTTCGCGCGGCTCGGGCTGCGCCTGGGGGGCGCGATCACCTACGAGGCCGCCCGCGCGGCCTCGCTGACGGTGGCAAAGGGCGACGCGTATCTCCTCAGGCTGCTCGAGGACGCGAACTTCAACGTGGCTCCCAACTCCCGCACGGTGGCCCGCGTCGCCGCGGCGCGGGAACGCGCCGCCGCCATCATCCGCGGCCGGAACCAGCTCGACCCGCCACAGCTCGACGCCCTCGCCCTCACCTGGCGCACCCTGGTGAAGCAGCTCCAGGAGGTGGACGGGGACCGCGTCCTGCCCTTCCTGGCCCCCCCGCACCGGGTGGGAGACCCGCGGGTGGCGCCCTGAGCCGGTTTGGCGGCACGCGCCGCTCCCAGTAGACTACGGAACACCATGACTGCCTCCATCAGCATTCCCACGGACACCCCCGCCGAGCGCCGCGCGGCGCTGCGGGGGCTCCGCTTCGTGGATGGGCTCACCGACGGTGACCTCCACTTCCTGAGCCAGCACGTCGAGGCCCGCGACTTCCAGCCGGGCGAGCTCCTCTTCCGCCAGGGGGCCTCGCGCACCGGCGCCTTCCTCGTCGTGGCGGGAAGCGTGGCGATCGAGAAGGCGGCGGGGACCGATACGCCCCCGGTGCGCCTCGCCACCCTGGGGGCGGGGGACGCGGTGGGGGAGGGGATCCTCCTCGACGATTCCATTCATGGGACGAGCGGCATCGCCCTCGAGCCGACGCGCACGCTGGTGATCACGCGCGAGGTGGTGCGCGTCGCCCTGAAGGAGCGCCCCACGCTGTACGCCGCGCTGGTGGGCCGCGCCGCGCGCGCGATCTCGCAGCGGCTGCGCGCCGCCGACGCCACCCTGGTGGGGCGCGGGCGCACCCTCGGCTTCGGCAGCGAGCGGTCGCGGAAGGAGCACGACCTCCTCGGGGAGCGTGAGGTCGCCGCCGAGGCGCTGTACGGCGTGCAGACGCTGCGGGCCCTCGAGAACTTCCCGATCACCGGCACGCCGCTCCGCGAGTTCCCCGAGCTGATCGTCGCCCTCGCGGCGGTGAAGTCGGCCGCGGCGCGCGCGAACGAGCAGCTCGGCCTCCTCCCCTCGCCCCTCGCCGACGCGATCGCGGTGGCCTGCGCCGAGATCCGCGCGGGACGGCACCACGAGCACTTCCTCGTGGACATGATCCAGGGGGGCGCGGGCACCTCGACGAACATGAACGCCAACGAGGTGATCGCGAACCGCGCGCTGGAGCTGCTGGGCCACGAGCGGGGGGACTACCAGCACTGCCACCCGAACAACCACGTGAACCTCTCGCAGTCCACCAACGACGTGTATCCCACGGCGGTGAAGCTGGCGCTGCACGAGAGCATCGACGAGCTGCGCGAGGCGATGGGCGAGCTGGCGCGGGCCTTCCTCGACAAGGGCACCGAGTTCGGCCACCTGGTGAAGATGGGGCGCACGCAGCTCCAGGACGCCGTGCCGATGACGCTGGGGCAGGAATTCCGGGCCTTCGGCCACACCATCCTCGAGGACGTGGACCGGCTGCAGGAAGCGCAGGCGCTCATCCGCGAGATCAACATGGGGGCGACGGCGATCGGCACGGGAATCAACGCCCCCGAGGGCTACGCCGAGGCGGTGCGCGCGCACCTGTGCGCGATCACCGGGCTCGCGCTCGTCACCGCCCCCGACCTGGTGGAGGCGACGATGGACACCGGCGCCTTCGTCCAGCTCTCCGGGGTGCTCAAGCGCTGCGCGGTGAAGCTCTCCAAGATCTGCAACGACCTGCGCCTCCTCTCCAGCGGGCCGCGCGCGGGGTTCGGCGAGATCAACCTCCCCGCGATGCAGCCCGGCTCCTCGATCATGCCGGGGAAGGTGAACCCCGTCATTCCCGAGGTGGTCAACCAGGTCTGCTTCGACGTGATCGGCGGCGACATGACGGTGACCATGGCCGCCGAGGCGGGGCAGCTCCAGCTCAACGTGTTCGAGCCGGTGATCGCGTACCGCCTGCTGCACAACCTCGACACGCTGCGCAACGCGGCGCGGGTGCTGCGCGAGCGCTGCGTGGAGGGGATCACCGCGAATCCCGACCGCATGCGCCACTTCGCGGAGCACTCGATCGGGCTGGTGACGGCGCTCGTGCCGGTGATCGGCTACGAAGCCTCCACCGAAATCGCCAAGGAGGCGCTGGCCACGGGGCAGGGGGTCTTCGAGCTGGTGCTCGCGCGCGGGCTCATGACGCGCGAGGCGCTCGACGCCATCCTGAACCCGGCCGCGCAGGCCGAGGGGAAGGGGGTCGCGGCGCGTGGCCCGGCGGCGTAAGCGGCTCGACCCGGCGGCCTTCGCGCTCCCCGCGGAGCGGATCCGCGCGGGGTTCTATACCGACGCCTACTTCCAGCACACGCGGCAGGTGCTGCAGTGCGAGGGCCGCTCCCCGCAGGTGGTGATGCAGGTGAGCGGGAAGGGCGGGGGGCTGGTGGCGGGGCTCGACGAGGCGATCGCGATCCTCCGCGCCGGCTGCGACGACTGGGGCGCCCTCGCGGTGCACGCCCTGCACGACGGGGACCGCTTCGAGCCCTGGGAGACGGTCCTGACCATCGAGGGGCCGTACGACCACTTCGCCCACCTCGAGACGGTCTTCCTCGGCGCCATCGTGCGGCGGTCGCGCATCTGCACCAACGCGCGGGCGGTGGTCGAGGCGGCGCGCCCGAAGCCGGTGTACTTCTTCGGTGCCCGGCACGACCACTTCCTCATGCAGGCGGGGGACGGCCACGCCGCGCACCTCGCCGGGGTGCAGTCGGTGTCCACCGACGCCGGGGCCTCCCTCTTCGGCGGGAAGGGGAGCGGCACGGTGCCGCACGCGCTGATCGCCGCGTACGGCGGCGACACGGCGCGCGCGGTGCGGCAGATGGCCACCTGCCTCCCCCCGGAGACCCCGATCGTGGCGCTGGTGGACTACGCCAACGACGTGGTGACCACCTCCCTCGAGTGCGCGCGCGCCCTCGAGGGGCGCCTCTGGGGGGTGCGGCTCGACACCTCGGAGCACCTGGTCGACCGCTCGGTGCTCCCGTTGATGGGCACCTTCCGCCCGACCGGGGTGAACCCCGCGATGGTGTGGAACGTCCGCAACGCGCTCGACGCCGAGGGATTCGGGGAGGTGAAGATCGTGGTCTCGGGCGGCTTCAGCCCCGCGCGCATCCGGGCGTTCGAGGAGGAGGGGACGCCGGTGGACGCGTATGGCGTGGGCGCCTCGATCGTCAACGAGGGGAGCGTGGACTTCACCGCCGACATCGTGATGGTGGGCGGGGCGCCGGAAGCGAAGGTGGGACGGGAGCTGCGGCCCAACCCGCGGCTGGAACGGGTCCGGTAGGGAGGGAGAAAGGCGATGGGACTGCCGACGCTGAACGGGGCGGGCCAGGTGAAGATGGCCACGCTCGAGGAGTGCAACACGCTGGTGTCGCGGCTGCATTCGACCGTGGAGCGGCTTGGGCTCGCGGTCAAGAACAACCAGAACACCGGGGTGTTCTACGGCCAGATCCGGCGGATCCTCGAGGAACTGATCGGGAAGCTGAAGGCCCAGTTCGGGATGGTGGCCGACCAGGCCACGGCGGTGAACCTCGCCTCGAGCCGCGGCGGGGCCGACGCGGTGAAGCTGCGCGGGCTGCGCGAAGGGGTGGCGCAGCTGAAGCAGGCGCTGGAGATCGCGGAGCGGAAGGTCAAGGAGCAGCACACCGTAACCGAGTGACCCGCTCGGAGTTGCGTGCGGGGGTGTCAGGGATTTCAGGGATGGCCCGGTTGATAAAAACAGGGGGTTTCCCTACGTTCCGCTTGATTCCCGGACAATCCCCATCCTTATAAGGAAGCCGCATGCCAGGGTCACGTCGCCCGCGCCGGCTGGTCTCTGCCGCGCTGACGGCCATGCTTGCAGCCTCTCTGGCTGCCTGTGCCGATCGGTACCCGAACACGATCTTCACGTCCCATACCGAGTTCAATCGGGACATCGGGCACCTCTTCAACATCCTGTTCTTCTTCGGGACGCTCGTCTTCATCCTGGTGGAGGCGCTGCTGATCATCACGCTCATCCGGTACCGGAAGCGTGAGGGATCGCCCGAGCCCAAGGCGGTGCACGGGAACACCAGGCTGGAGATCCTCTGGACGGTGATCCCGGCGCTGATCCTGGTGTTCATCGCCATTCCCACGGTGGAGACCATCTTCCGCACGCAGGCCAGGGCGAAGCCCGAGGCGCTGCACGTGCAGGTGGTGGGGCACCAGTGGTGGTGGGAGTTCCGCTACCCGCAGTACACGACGCCGAGCGCCACCATCCCCGGGAAGGTCGACACCCTGGTGACGGCGAACGAGCTGTACATGCCGGTGGGGCGGACGGTGAACTTCCAGCTGAACACGAAGGACGTCATCCACTCCTTCTGGATCCCACGGCTCGGGGGGAAGCGCGACCTGGTGGCGAACCACACGAACTGGCTGTGGTTCACGCCGGACTCGGTGGGGAGCGAGGCGTGGAACGGCGCCTGTGTGGAGTACTGTGGCGCGAGCCACGCGAACATGAAGTTCCGCGCGTACACGGTGACGGCGGCGGAGTTCGAGCAGTGGGCGCAGCACGCGATGACGGCGGCGGCGGGGACCGCGCCGGCGGCTCAGGTCGCGCAGGGTGCGGCCGCGGCGGGCGGCGCGCCGACATTGACCCAGAGGATCTGGCGCCATTCGTCGTTAGTGAGCTCGGAGTTGAGGCTCCAGCGGCCGCGGGCGAGGCCGGCGTTGTTCACCAGGATGTCGACGCCGCCGATCCCGGGAAGGTCGACACCCTG
>DASWVQ010000148.1:0-5728 GCA_036401195.1 Gemmatimonadaceae bacterium | reverse complement strand
GATGTACGGTTAGCGGCCCGGCACGATGGGCAGGAGCTCGGTGCCAACGGATTCGAGCCAGGCGTTGGGGTCCATGTCCATCGGCGGGACGAGGACGACAGCGTCCGCGCCGGCGTCGGCGAGGCGGCGGATGAGGAGCCGCGCGGCGCGCGCGCCCAGCTCCCGTGCGGGGATGGCCACGGTGGTGAGCTCGGGGGAGACGAAGCGCGCCATCTCGATGTCGTCGCAGCCCACCACGGAGCAGTCGCGCGGGACGACGACGCCGGCGTCGGCGCAGGCCTTGAGGGCGCCGACGGCCACGAGGTCGTTGCTGCAGAACACCGCCGTGGGGCGCTCGCGCTGCGCGAGCATCGCGCGCATCGCCTCGCGGCCACCGCTGGCGGTGCCGGGGGCACGGCGCAGCAGTCCGGAGTCGAGCCGCACCCCGCGCTCGCGGAGCGCCTGGACGAAGCCGCGCTCGCGGAGCCGCACGCCATGCACGTCGGTCGCGGGGCCGATGAAGCCGATCCGGCGGTGGCCCAGGTCGAGCAGGTGCTCGGCGGCGAGGCGGCCGGCGCCGGCGGCGTCGCTGGCCACCCCGGGCCACCGCTCCGACGGCTCGTCGATGAGGACGACGTTGAGCTTCTCGAGCAGGGGCTCGGGGAGCGCCGCGGCCCCCACCGCGTCGATGATCACGCCGTCCACGAGCCGCGCCTGGAGCGCCTCCACCCGGCGGGCCGCCCCCCCCTCGCCGGCCTCGGTGAGGAGGAGCGCGTATCCCTCCTCGGTGGCCACCCGCTCCGCCCCGGCCACCACGTCCGCGAAGAAGGGGTTCCGCAGGTCGAGGACGACGAGGCCGAGCGCCCAGGAGCGCTGCTGGGTGAGGCCGCGGGCGAGGAGGTTGGTCCGGTAGCCGAGCTCTTCCGCGGCGCGCAGGACACGCTCGCGCGTCTCGGGCGCGATGCGGGCGCGGGGATTCCGGCTGAGGACGAGCGACACCGTTGGCTGGGAGACCCCGGCCCGGGCGGCGACGTCGTGGACGGTGATTCGGCGGGAAGGTGACATCTTCGGCGTGCTAATACGTATTAGCACGCCCGGTTTGTCAAGTTTTCGCCGAAATCGGGGGCCTGCGGGGGTCGGCGAACCCCCCACGTGGCCCCCACGCCCGGGTGCCCCGGGCGCCCCGCTAGCGCTCGAGCTCGAAGACGAAGGGCAGTTCCATGAGCATGCGCACCGGCCGCCCGCCCACCTGGGCCGGCTCGAAGCGGGCGCGGCCGATCGCCGCGCGTGCCGCCTCCGTGAAGAGCGCGTGCGTGGACTCCACCGCCTCGATGCTCTTCGCTTCCACCCGGCCCAGGGTGTCCACGATGAACCGGATCACCACCCGCCCCTCGAGCCCCGAGGACACGAGGGCGCGCGGGTAGGCCGGCTCGACGCGTGAGCGCAGTTTCGCCACGCGTTCCACGGCGCCCGAGGCCCAGGGCTCCCCACGGCCAGGCCCGGGGTCGCCGACCACGCCAGGCGAGAGGCCGACGGGAGCTGCGCCGATGTGCGGCAGTGCCTCGCCGAGGGGCGCGTCGATCGGTGGAAGGGTCGTGGGGATGTGCGAGAAGTCCGGGGTGCGCACGGGAATCGTGATCTCTCCCGGCACGGGCGCGCGCGTCGACGGCGCGGGCGCCGCGGTCCTCGGCGTCGCGCTGCGCGGGATCGGCGTGAGCACCTGGTACACGACGGGCGTGGGCGGCTCGCGTGGCGGTACCGGCGCACGCGTCGCCCTCGCGGTGCCCGCGATCACCGCGCCGATCACCACGGTGTGGGCGAGGATGCTGACCACCGCGCCCCCCTGGCGGCGGACCTTCACTCCCTTCGACTCCAGCAGCGTCCCGAACATGGTGCCTCTCCGTGCAGGTCGTTGCGGCGACGTTACGACCGGCGGATTACGGGGCGATGTGCGGAACGATTAAGGATCGATGAAGCTCGAATTACGAGATCGTTGCGGCGCGCGGCGTTGCCGCACGCGAAACGTGGCTCCGTTCCCAGGGAAACGGAGCCACGAATGTCCAGGGCGCGTTCAGGGGGTTCAGGCCGCACCCCCTTCATCGTCACCCCGTGGGGCCGGCGCGACGCACGCGCGTCGCGCCGCCGGAGGGTGCTAGATGTCGCGGTCGCGATCGAGGTCGCTCTGGGCCTCGCCGACCTTGCGCTGCGCCTTCCCCTTCAGCTCCTGCGCCTTGCCCTTGAGCTGCTCGGAGGTGTCGCCCGTGAGCCCGCCCACGGCGTTGCGCACCTTGCCTTCCGCTTCCTTGCCGAGCCCCTTCACCTGGTTCTCGACACCGTCGTTGCGATCGTTGGCCATTGGTAGTGCCTCCGGAAACTGGACGCCGGGCATCGGCGCCTCACCCCCCTCATGGGCAACGGCCGTGCCCTCCACCGTACCGGGGACCGATATCACCGCTATTGACCCGATATATCGTGCGATATATCTTAGACACATCGCCGATATATCTTAAGTCAGACTCAGGAGGAGCCCATGTTCGGAGCATTTCACGGTCGCTGCGGCTGCGCCCCCGGCCAGCCCTGCGGGCACGGGGAGGGATCCCGCGCGGGTCGCGCGCGCTGGGGCGGGTTCGATGAGATCTTCGCCGAGTTCGGGTTCGGTCAGGGCGCGCGCCGCGGACGCGGCGGGCCCGGCGGGCAGCGTGGGCGCATGTTCGAGCAGGGCGACCTGAAGCTCGTCATCCTCCGCCTCCTCGAGGAGAAGCCGCGCCACGGCTACGACATCATCAAGGAGATCGAGGAGCGCTTCGGGGGCACCTACGCCCCGAGTCCGGGCACCGTCTATCCCACCCTCACCATGCTCGAGGACATGGGGTACGCGAAGGGCACGGTCGAGGAGGGCGGGAAGAAGATCTACGCCATCACCGAGGAGGGGCGGAAGCACCTCGCCGAGAACTCCCAGGCGGTGGACTCGATCTTCGAGCGCATGGCGCGCTTCGTCGAGGGCTTCTTCGACGCCCCCATGAACGACGTGCACGAGGGGATGCGCCGCGTCGCCCGCGCTGCCTACTCCACGGCGACGCGCAACGTCCGCGACGCGCAGATGCTCCGCCAGGTGCGGGAGATCCTCGACCGGGCCACCCGGGAGATCGAGGAGCTGGCGCGGGCCGCGACGGGCACGGGGAGTGGCTCGACCGCCGAAGGGACGGGCGGCTCCACCCCGCCGCAGCCCTGACCGCCACGGACGAATGAGCCGGCGGCATGCCGCCCCGCTGGACGGGGCGCGGCATGCCGCTAGCTTCATCGGGTCGCCATCTGGCGACCCTTTTTCGTTTTGATGACCCCTGACTCCCACGGCGAGGCTGCCAGCGGCGCCCGCCAGACCGGCGGCATGACCGCCATCTACGAGCAGCCGACCGGCGCCCACGAGGCGCTCGGCGGGGGCCACCACCGCGCCGCCCACCCCACCGGCAGGGCGCTCGCCGTCCTCTCGCTCACCGCGCTCGGCGTGGTGTACGGCGACATCGGCACCAGCCCGCTCTACGCGCTCCAGGAGTGCTTCAAGCCCGAGTACGGGCTGGTGCCGAACGCGCAGAACGTCTACGGCGTGCTGTCGCTCATCGTGTGGGCGCTCATCCTGGTGGTGAGCGTGAAGTACGTCGCCTTCATCCTCCGCGCCGACAACCGGGGCGAGGGAGGGGTGCTGGCGCTGCTCGCCCTCGTGCTGCAGCGCACGCACCGCCAGGCCGACAAGGCGCGCCGCCGGGCGATCATCGCCCTCGGCATCTTCGGGGGCGCCTTCCTCTACGGCGACGGCATGATCACCCCCGCCATCTCGGTGCTCGGCGCCGTGGAGGGCCTCGAGGTCGCCGCGCCCGCGATGAGCCACTTCGTGGTGCCGATCGCCTTCGTGATCATCGCCATCCTGTTCTGGGTGCAGTACCGCGGGACGGCGCGCGTGGGGGGGATCTTCGGCTGGGTGATGCTGGCCTGGTTCATCACCATCGCCTCGCTGGGGATGATGGAGATCGTGCGCGAGCCGCAGATCCTGGCCGCCCTCAATCCCTGGTTCGCGGTGAAGTTCTTCGCCGCCCACGCGAAGCAGTCGTTCATCATCCTCGGCGCGGTCGTCCTGGTGATCACCGGGGGCGAGGCGCTCTATGCCGACATGGGGCACTTCGGCAAGCGGCCCATCCGGATCGTGTGGTTCGGCCTCGTGCTCCCCGCCCTGCTGCTGAACTACTTCGGCCAGGGCGGGCTGCTGCTGCGCAACCCGGCGGCGATCGAGAACCCGTTCTACATGCTCGCGCCGCGGTCGATGCTCATCCCGCTGCTCTTCATCGCCACCTCGGCGGCGGTGGTCGCGTCGCAGGCGCTGATCTCGGGGGCGTTCTCCCTCACGCAGCAGGCCGTGCAGCTTGGCTACATGCCGCGCATGACCATCGTGCACACCTCCGCCAGCCAGGCGGGGCAGATCTACATCCCCGAGATCAACAAGGCGCTGGCCATCGGGACGCTCCTCCTCGTGCTGAGCTTCCGCTCCGCGGCCGCGCTGGGCGCCGCGTACGGCGTGGCGGTCACGGGCACGATGGCGATCACCACCGTGCTGTTCTACCTGATCATGCGCGACCGCTGGCTCTGGCCGGCGTGGAAGCGGTGGGGCTTCACGTTCTTCTTCCTGAGCATCGACCTCGCCTTCTTCGCCGCCAACGTGGTGAAGGTGCCGCACGGCGGGTGGGTGCCCCTGGTGGTCGCGGCGGGGCTCTTCCTGCTGATGCTCACGTGGAAGCGCGGACGCGAGCTGCTCAACGCCCTCATGGCCAAGGGGTCACTCCCGATCGAGCTGTTCCTCTCCGACGTGCAGAAGCGCAACCCGCACCGCGTGCCTGGGACGGCGGTGTTCATGACGTCGGGGACCGAGGGGGCGCCCGTCGTGCTCCTGCACCACCTCAAGCACAACAAGGTGCTGCACGAGCGCGTGATCCTCATGTCGGTGCAGGTCGCCGAGGTGCCGCAGGTGTCGCGCGACAAGCGCGTGGTGATCACCGACATGGGCCACGGCTTCTGGCGGGTGCTCGCGCGCTTCGGCTTCATGGAGATGCCCGACGTTCCGCAGGTGCTCGCCCTCTGCGCGCAGAAGGGGCTCCCCACCAAGCCGCAGGACACGAGCTTCTTCCTCGGCCGCGAGCGGCTGCTGCCAGGCGGGATGTCGCCGATGCCGGGGTGGCGGAAGCGCATCTTCATCTTCATGTCGCGCAATGCGCGCTCGGCCACCGAGTACTTCAACATCCCGCCGAACCGCGTGGTGGAGCTCGGGGCGCAGATCGAATTCTGAGGAACAGGCGTGCCGCAGGCACGCCTGTTCCTCATCCTGAGCGCAGCGAAGGATCTGGCCCTGAGCGCAGCGAAGGATCTGGCCCTGAGCGCAGCGAAGGGTCTGGCCCTGAGCGCAGCGAAGGACCCTGGCCCTGAGCGCAGCGAAGGATCTGGCCCTGAGCGCAGCGAAGGATCTGGCCCTGAGCGCAGCGAAGGATCTGGCCCTGAGCGCAGCGAAGGATCTGGTCGCGGTGGCTGGCGGCGGCGCTCTCCCAGCCGTGCGCGGCGCCTTCGATCCTACCGCCCCAGCCGGTTCAGCTCGACCATGAGGCAGTGGTCCTGCACCACGTCGATCCCCGCCTCCGCGAGCCGCGCCGCGACCTCGGGATGCGAGATCCCCGACTGCATCCACACCGACTTCGGCTTCTTCGCCAGG
>DASWVQ010000147.1:0-15048 GCA_036401195.1 Gemmatimonadaceae bacterium | reverse complement strand
CTACGTGGCCGAGATGAAGGGCGTGCTGGCGACGCTGGCGCCCGGGGTGCCGATCGTGGACCTCAGCCACGACATCGCGCCGCAGGACGTGGAAGGGGGCCGGCTGGCGCTCGCCCGCTGCTGGCGGCGCTTCCCCGAGGGCACCGTCCACCTCGCGGTGGTCGATCCGGGGGTCGGCTCCGGGCGCGCGGCGCTCGCCGTGGAATGCGACGGGCGCTTCCAGGTGGGGCCGGACAACGGCCTGCTCTCCCCCGCGCTGCTGCGCGGCGACGCGCGCGTCGTGGCCCTTCCGGTGCCCCCCGGCGCGGCGCCGACCTTCCACGGGCGCGACCTCTTCGCGCCCGCCGCCGCCGCCCTCGCGATGGGATCACCGCTCGCCTCGCTCGGCGAGCCGCATTCCGATCCCGTGCTGCGCCGCACCCCCGAGGCCCGCCGCCTCGCCGACGGCGCGATCGAGGGCGTCGTGATGACGATCGACCGCTTCGGCAACGCGATCACCAACCTGCTCGGCGCGCGCGGCGGGGTGGTCGAGGTGAACGGCGCGTCGCTCCCGGTGCGGCGGACGTACGCGGAGGGGGGCGAGGGAGAGGCGATCGCGCTGGTGGGGTCGAGCGGATTCGTGGAGATCGCGGTGCGCGACGGATCGGCGGCGGCGGGGCTGGGCCTCTTACGAGGCGACCGGGTGCTGCTGCGGCACTGAACGGCAACAGACGGCCGCCAGCCCTCGGCCCTCGGCCCTCGGCACGAATTCGGAAGGCGAGCGGCGCGCGAGGGCGCGCGCGCTCGATTTCCTTACCCGGCGAAATTCAACCTCGATGGGGTTTGCGCGTCAAAGGCCGCGCAGCGGCCAAACGCGCTTCCGATCCCGGAGCCGAGAGCCGAGGGCCGAGCGCCGAGGGCCCCAGCCGTCAGTTGCCGTTCACCGCAGTCGGTCCCCGTGCTCGACCGACCCGAGCCCCGGCCCCTCCGCCGCCACGATGCGCCCGTGATAGACGGCGCCCCGCACCGGCCGGGTCGCCCCCGTCCCGTGGTGCAGCTCCGCCGCCAGCTCGCCGCCGAAGAGGATCACCAGCATCGTGTAGTACATCCACGTGAGCAGCGCGATGATCCCGCCGATCGTGCCGTAGGTGGCGCTGAAGTGGCCGAACTGCGCGACGTACACGCGGAAGAGCAGGGTGGCGATTGCCCACAGCCCCGTCGCGAGGACGGCGGCGACGAGCACCATCCAGTTCCGCTGCTTCACGTTCGGGAGCGCCTTGTAGACGATGAACGCCAGCCCGATCATGAAGGCCACCGCGACCGGGGTCTGGAGCATCGCCCAGAGGGTGCGTCCGCTCTCCCCCAGGCCCAGGTGTCCCGTCACCCACCCGGCGACCGGGCCGCCCCCCAGCAGCACCACGCTGGCCAGGACCACGATCACCGCGGAGGCGGCGAAGACGCCGAGGCGGACCAGCTGCTGCTTCCACCAGGGGCGCGTCTCGGTCACGTCGTAGGCCACGTTGAGCGCGGCCATGAGCGAGCCGAAGATGTGCGAGCCCGCCCACGCCGCGAGGAGCGCCCCCACCGACATGAGCCCCGGCGCGTTCTTCGTGTACACCACTTCCTGGAGCATCGCGCGGATCGGCACGAACGCCTGCGGCCCCACCGCCGTGGAGAGCTGCCCCTCGATCCAGCGCATCGTCTCCCCCCGGTCCCCGAAGAGCCCCAGCAGCGGGGTGACGAACAGGAGCAGCGGGAAGAGCGAGAAGAAGAAGTAGTAGGCGGTCTCCGCCGCCAGGGAGGGCACCCTGTCGGCGATCGTCTCGCGGGCGGCGCCCTTGAGCAGCGCGATGGCGTCGTATCCCTTGATGAGCATGAAAGCGAATCGCCCCCGGCGACGTGGAGTCACCGGGGGCGAGCGCAAGCGTTGGGCCATGGACCGCGCCGCCGGCGCGGAGCGACTGGCGCTAGCGGAGCGTCCGCTCCACCTCCACGGACCCGAGCGCCGCGTGCACCCGCACCGTGAGGCGGTGGGGGGCGCTCTCCCAGTTCTCCGAGTACCAGGCGCCGCCGCGCTTGCTCATCCCCTCCCCGTGGAACGACACGAGGAAACGGTCCATCTCCACGCGGATCCCCACGTCGGAGGGGACGCGGAGCCCCAGCGAGCCGAGGGAGAAGTCGGCGTCGAGGTCGATGTCCTGCGTCCAGGCGCCGTCGAAGTCGAGGTCGATGTTCCCGACGCCCCCCTTCGTGCGGATGCTGGCCGCGTTGGCGTTGGCGAGCCCCGTGGCCTTGAACGACGCGGCGCCCGCCGAGAGCTCGAGGGTGCGCATCCGCGCCGGGTTGAAGGCGTCGAAGTGCACGTTCGTCTCCGCGGCGCCCGCCTCGAGCCGCAGGCTGCGCAGCGTGAGCCCGCCCAGGTTCAGCTCCCCCTTCGCGGCGCCGAGGGAGATCTCCAGGTCCATGGGCACGCGCGGCGAGAGCTCGAGCCGCATCTCGCCCTTCGTGCGCTCGTCGAGGTTGATGTTCCGCCCCCACTTCACCGTCTGCCGCGGGATCCCCACGGTGAGCTGCCGCGCCTCCGCGTCGTAGCGCGAGACCGGCGTCCCCATCTCCTCGTCGTAGCGCAGCCGCATGCTGTAGAGCACCGGCTGCGCGGTGGCGCGCACGTCGAGGGTCCCCGCCCCGTACTGCACCTTCACGTAGTGATCGCTGGTGTCGCGCAGCTGGCGCGACGACTCGATCGAGCGCCACTCCTGCGCGCCGGCGGGAGCGGTCGCCGCGAGGGCGAGGAGCGCCGCGGCGGCGAGGGAGGGGAGGTCACGCTTCATCGGACGGCGTCCTGTCGCGAGACATGGGGGCGCCGCCGCGCGGCGGCGACGCCGGTGATGGGAGTGGGGGTCTGCCAGGCCATCGCGTCGGCCATGCGGCTGGTGTCGATCGCGTCGCGCCGCGCGCGGCGGAGCATCACCCGCGAGGCCACCACGGCGCCGAGGCCGAGGGTGAGCGCCACCCAGGTGATGGCGAGGGCGATCGTGCGCAGCATCACCCCGGCGAACGGGGACCAGGTGAAGGCGGCCGACGCGACCCACAGCGCGGCGTACAGCGCCAGCCCGGTGGCGAGGGCGCGCAGGTTTGCGCCGCGCGCGGCGGAGCGCGCCTGCGCGGGCTCCCGCCAGAGCGCCGCGCCGGTGAAGCGCGCCACCGCCACGAAGCCGAGCACCAGCAGCCCGGTCAGGCCGATGAGGTACGCGACGACGGCGAAGGGGATGAGCAGGATCCCGATCACGCTGATCGCCAGCGCCACCACGAGCAGCAGCAGGAGGGGGATCGCCGCGAGCTGCGCGAGCAGGCCGTAGGCGAAGGCGCGGCCGAACTTCTCCTCGAGCGCCTCGACCACGCTGTTGAGCGCGGGCTCCGAGAAGGTGAGGACGCCGAAGCCGATGATGAGCAGGATGCCGAACCAGCCGAGGGTGAGGCGCAGGGCGCGGCTCGTGGCCTCGGCGGGAGTCCGCTCGGGGGGCGCGGCGGCGATTCGCGTGGCCGGGGTGGCGGGCCGGTCGATGGACCGCACCTCGCCTCCCACGGTACCCCCTTCGAGGCGCACGCGGCCCCCTACCGAGATCGCGTCGCCGGTGACCGAGCCGCCGGGGCGGACGATGACGTCGCCCTGGACGACGAGGGCGCGCCCCTCGATGGTTCCCTCGACGACCAGGGGACCCGCGGCGACGAACACCGGGCCGGCCACCTTCACGCCGGGGGCGATCGACTTCCCCCCCACGGCGAAGGCGGTCGTCGCGGGGATCTCCCCCAGCTCACCGCTCTCCCGGAGCTGGTCGATCCGGGCACGGACGGTGGCGGGGAGGGCGGGGCCCTGCGTCGCCGGATGGGCGGTGGATGGGGCCGCCACGGCGCCTTGGGCGGGCGAGGGCGCGGGCGCCTGGGCGGACCCCTGGACCGGAGCCGCGGCCTGCGCACGCGACACAGCCGCCGGGGCGCAGAGGAGCGCCGCGGCGGCTGTGAGGAGTCGCCAGCCCGTGATGACCCGCCCGCGGGGGGTCACGACCGGCTCCGGCCGGAGACCGCGATGGCGCGAAGCCCCGCGACCGCCCCTGCCGCCGTGATGAGGAAGGCGGCCGCGGCGATCCCCACGCCCACGGTGCCGATCTGGCCGATCGCCGCCACGAACCCCTCGCCCAGCAGGGCCACGGCGGCGTCGCGGAGCGCCAGGCCGATGGTGTCGCGGATCCGGTCGCCCATCGCCCCGGCGGCGAAGACCATCACGTCGCCCTGCGCCAGCACCCACAGGGTGCCGAGGGTGACGAGGCCGGCGATCGAGGTGGCCACCGCGGCCGCCACCACCCGGAGGGGGCGGGACTGCGGGACCCATCGCATCACCGAGTCCCGCGCCGCCACATGCCAGGGCACGAAGACGGGCACCTCGGCCATCACCCGGTCGGCGAAGCCGATCGAGGGGGCGAAGTGCGGCACCTGCTCGAGGAACGCGGCGATCTCCCGGGCCTGCTCGAGCTCCGCCCGGCAGGCGTCACACTGCTCGACGTGCGCCCGGAGGGGCGCCACGCCGAATCCTGCCTCGCCGTCGACGAGGAGATCGATCTCGTTGGGAAGAAGGTGCCTGTGGTTCACGGGAGACTCTACGGAGGCTGGGTTTGCGAGGTTTCAGCGGAAATCGGGGGGGGCTGGGGCCTGGGGCCGGGGCCTGGGGGGGAATGGGTCCCGGGGAACCGGGACGGGACCTGCGCCGTGCTCCCTTTTCCTCGAGTCCCTGTTCCCCCCGAGGCCCGAGGCCCCAGGCCCCAGCCCCTACTCCCTCAGGTGTTCCAGCGCCGTGCGCAGCTCGTGCCTCGCCCGGTGGATGTACGTCTTGACCGTCCCCAGGGGGAGGTCGAGGGTGGCCGCGATCTCCTCGTACGACCGCCCCTCCACGTGCCGGAGCATGATGCAGGAACGGTACTCGGGGCGGAGCCCGGCGATGGCCCGCTCGATCGCGGTCCCCAGCTCCTTCGAGGCCAGCTCCTCCAGGGGGGTCTCCTGGTCCGCCGCCAGGTCGAAGCGGGTCGCCTCGGCGTCGGCCGCGGTGGTGGCGTGGGGGGAGCCGTCGAGGCTCACCGTGTCCAGCTGCCGCCGGCGCAGGTGATCGATGGCCACGTTGTTGGCGATTTTGAACAGCCAGCTCGAGAACTTGAACTCCGGACGGTACTTGTCGATGTGCGACAGCACCTTCACGAAGGTGTCCTGGGCGAGGTCCTCGGCCAGCTCCCGGTCGCGGACCATGCGGAACACGAGCGAGAACACCGGACGCTCGTAGCGCCGGATCAGCTCCCGATAGGCGGAGTCGCGCCCCTGCTGGGCGAGGGCGACGACGTCGGCATCGGGGAGGTTCGCGAGGTCCAGCGGGAGGGCGGGCATGTCCGAGCGGAAAAAGTACCGCCCGCGGCCATTCGGGACCACCCGTTTCTCACCGCTTGCTGGCGGGTGTGGTTTCCGGCGAGCTTTCCCCGATGCCTCATCGGACCGACGACGCGGAATCGGCAGTGGCCCAGGCCGCGGCCGCGGGTGGCGCGGAGAAGCGCGCGTACGTGCAGCGCACCTTCTCCGAGATCGCCCCCCGCTACGACCTGCTCAACCACCTGCTCAGCTTCAACATCGACAAGCTCTGGCGACGCCGGGCGCTGCGCGAGCTGGCCTGGGAGCGCGACCGCGGGGGGAACTTCCTCGACGTGTGCGCCGGCACGCTCGACGTGAGCGCCGAGCTGGCGCGGCGGCCGGGGTTCCAGGGGACGATCGTGGGCGCGGACTTCGCCGAGCCGATGCTGCGCATGGGCGTGGGCAAGTCCTCCCGCGCCGTGGTGGCCCCGGTGACCGCCGACGCGCTCCAGCTCCCGCTGGCCGACAACTCGATGAGCGGGGCGGTCGTCGCCTTCGGGATCCGGAACCTGGCGGACCTCGACGCGGGGCTGCGCGAGGTGCTGCGGGTGCTCAAGCCGGGGGCGCGCTTCGTGATCCTCGAGTTCACCACCCCGCCCTCGCGCCTGATGCGCGCGTTCTATCACCTGTACTTCCATCGCGTGCTCCCCTTCATCGGCAACCGCGTGAGCGGGCACGCCACCGCCTACCGCTACCTCCCCGAGTCGGTGAAGAACTTCCCCGAGGCGGAGGCGCTGGCGGCGCGGATGTCGGCCTCGGGCTTCCGGCAGGTGACCTGGTCGCGGCTCACCTTCGGGATCGCGGCGGTGCATCGCGGGGAGAAGTGAGCACGCGCGACTCGGGGCCGGTGCACCGGGTGGGACTGATCTCCGACACCCACGGGATGGTGCGCCCCCTCGTGCACGAACGGCTCGCCGGCGTGTCGCTGATCCTGCACGCGGGCGACGTGGGCGGCGACGACGTGCTCGACGAGCTGGGGCTGATCGCGCCGGTGCTGGCGGTATATGGGAACACCGACGTGCCGGGGGATCCGCGGCTGGCGGGGGCGATCGAGCGGGAGATCGGCGGGCTGCGGCTGCACGTGAGCCACGGCCACGAGCTGGGGTCGCCCACCCCGGCGAAGCTGCTCGCGAGCTATCCCGCCGACGTGATCGTGTACGGCCACACCCACCGGCAGCTCGTGGCGCGCGCGGAGGGGCGGCTGGTGGTGAATCCCGGCGCCGCGGGGGCGCGACGCTTCGACCTGCGGCCGAGCGTGGGCTTGCTCACGATCGCGGGTGGGGTGGCGGAGGTGGAGTTGTTTCCGGTGGACTGACCCGCTTTGTCATTCCGAGCGGAGCGAGGAATCTTCGCGGCCGGCCGTAGTGAGTACTGGCGCTGAGAAGATTCCTCGCGTCCGCTCGGAATGACAAGAGCGCTACACCTCGCGAAAGTGCGTCGCCGGGTAGAGGAAGTCATCGTCGGAGTCGTCGATGATCCGCAGGAGCTTCCCCTGGGCCTCCACGCCGATGCACTCGTAGATCTTGTCGAGGGTGAGGTCGTCGCAGCCGCCCGGCTCGTCACACCCGGGGCCCAGCAGCCAGGGCTGCACGCTCACGCACTGCACCAGCGTCGTCGCCTGCCACGAGACTTCCATTGCCGGCTCCTGGTCGGGGCGCACCCGGCGGCGCGCGTGTCTGCCGCTCGCCGGGTGCACGACGGGTGCCACCGTCAGCGCGGCACGACCACCTGCACGCGGAACGATCCCGCGCCGCGGCGCCGGAATCGCATGTCCCCCACCGTCACGAGCGCCGAGTCGCCGCGCGGCTCCACGGTGAACACCGGGAAGCGGGACCAGTAGAGGAAGTCGCGAACGTCGCGTCGCGTGCGCGCGGCCTCGACCGCCGCCCCGTCCTCCTTCATCACCCATCCCGGATCGAGCGACACCGCGGGGTGCGCGAGGAAGTCGAGCGACCCGGTCCGGTAGCGATCGCCCATGTCGAGGATCAGCTCCCGCCGCCAGGGAACGAGGGGGACCGGCCCCGCCATCATGCGCCGGGGCGCGATCCCCTCGGCCTGCATCGCGTGGTCGTGCACCATCCGTCGCGCGGCGGTGGTGCCGCCGATCATGGCCCCGATGTACGCGGCGACCAGGAGCAGCGCACCGGCGGCGACGGCATCGCCCGCCCGAGCGTCGTCCCCCCGAGCGTCGCCCCCCCGCGCCTCGCCCGCCCACGCATCGCCTGCCGCGCCGCGGCGTGGCGCGCGTCGCGCCAGCCACACGCCAGTGGCGAGCACCAGCCAGATCCAGGGATCCACGATGAAGATGCTGTCCCCATAGAACCAGCGCTCGCTGAACGGCATGAGCAGGCGAATGCCGTAGCTGTTGAGCCAATCGAGGGCGGGGTGCGAAAGCACCCCGATCAGCGCGAGCAGGAGGAGGGCTCCCGCGCGCACCGGCGCGCGCCGCGATGGCCGGCGCCCGTGCCGGGCCTGCACCCGGTCCCACGCCACGAGGACGGCGGTGAGCGCGAAGGGGAGCACCAGCCAGGCGACGGGGCCGTGCGTCCAGCCGCGCCGGAAGGTGAGGTTCGCGCCGAAGGGAATGGCCAGGACGTCGAGGTCGGGGAGATTCGCGCCGATCGCCAGCGCGGCCATCCCGAATCCGGAGCGCTTCTTCAGCCCCGCTTCCCCGAGGGCGACACCGACCAGCGTATGCGCGATGTTGTCCATGGGAGCGGGCGGGCGTGGCGGCCGGGCTCAGGCCACGCCGCGCGCGTCGCCGGCCGGCGCGCCAGGGGCACGGCCGGCCGAGCCCCCCGCCGTGCGCTCGAGCTCCGCGGGGAAGCGCCGGAACCACGACGAGAGCAGGAGCAGCTCGTCGATCTCGTGGGTGGGGATGCGTGCGCCCTCGCGCGCCTGGTCGGCGAATACCTCCGCCTCGAGCGTCGCCAGCTCCGCCTCCTCGTCGCGCGAGCGGGGTGCCGGACGCTCGGCGCGTACGCGCCCGCGGCGGATCAGGAAGACGCGATCGTCGCCCCCGTGGCCGGGGACGTGGTAGCGGAAGGAGAGGGTCTCCACCGCGAAGCGGAAGCGCTCGAACTGCTCGCGCAGCGACTCGAGGCGATGGAGCTTGTCGCGCAGCGAGGCGGCGCGCTCGAACTCGAGCCGCTCCGCCGCCTCCGCCATCTCGCCCTCGAGCCGCTCCAGCGGGCCGTGGTCGGTGCCCTCGAGGAAGGCGCGCGCCATCGCCACGCGCTCGTCGTACGCGCGCACGGTGCACGCGGCCACGCAGGGCCCCAGGCACTTCTTCACCTCGAAGCGGATGCACCCGGGGGTGCGCGGCGCGAGCTGGAAGAGCTCCGGCTGGTCGGCGAACACCATCCGCCGGTCGCTCGCGCAATCGCGCAGGCCGAGCAGGTCGCTCAGCTCGCGCACCGCCTCCCCCACGCGGCGCGCGCCGTGGAAGGGGCCGTAGTAGACGGCCGAGTCGTCCTGCCCGGGGCCGCGCACCACCGCGAGCTTGGGCGCGGCGCCGCGGGTGAGCTTGATGAAGGCGTAGTGCAGCCCGTCGCGCTTCATCTGCACGTTGAAGCGCGGGCGGAAGCGCTTGATGAGCCGCAGCTCCTCGAGGAGCGCCGAGAACTCGCTCGGCATGTAGTCCCACTCGATGCGCTCCGCCTCGCGCAGGATGCGCGCGCCCTTCTCCTCGGGGAAGGCGCAGCGGAAGTACGAGAGGAGGCGGGTGCGCAGCCGCTTGGACTTGCCCACGTACACGATCTCGCCGTCGCCCGCCACCATGCGGTAGATGCCGGGGCGGTCTTCGGCATCCTGCTTCACCGCCGCGCGCATCACCTCGAGCTGCGCGTCGGAGGTGGGGGGGCGGAGGAGCTTTACCCTTGACAGCGCGCGCACAGCACCGTGCTCCGGCCGTCGATCTCGTGGGTCTCCACCAGGCGGGCGCCGCAGCGCTCGCAGGGCTCGCCGCCGCGGCCGTACACCGCGAGCTGGTCCACGAAGCTCCCACGCTCGCCCCGCGCGTCCACGTAATCGCGGAAGCTGGTCCCGCGCGCGGCGATGGACTCCTGGAGCACGCTCGTGATCGCGTCGTGCAGGAGGTCGGCCTCGGAGGGCGTCACGCGTCGCGCCTCGCGCGACGGGTCGATGCCCGCGCGCCACAGCGCCTCGTTCGCGTAGATGTTCCCGATCCCGACCACGAGCCGCTGGTCCATCAGCACCTTCTTGACCGCCTGGCGTGAGCCCCGAAGAAGTCCCGATAGATGCGCCCCGGTGAAGGCCGGGTCAAGGGGCTCGATGCCCAGGCCACCCTCGTACTCCGCCCATCGCGCCGGATCCATGAGCGACACCGTCCCGAGTCGCCGGATGTCGCGGTAGTGGAGGTGGCGGCCGTTGTCGAGGGCGAAGGCCATGGTGGAGTACTGGCGCTCGGCTGGCGGGAGGTTGCCGGCATCGAGGAGGAGGGCGCCGGTGAAGCGCGGCTGGACCACGAGCCGGTCGCCGGTGTCGAGGTCGAGCACCACCAGCTTCGCGCGGCGCCAGCAGCGGCCGATGGCGCACTCGGTGACCCGGTCGCGCAGCTCGTGCGCGTCCACCTCGCGCAGCACGTCGGGGCGGGTGACCTCGACGCCGGTGATCCGCCGTCCGCGAAGCTCGCCGTCGAGGTCGCGGGCGATGGTCTCGGTTTCAGGGAGCTCGGGCAACGCGCGCCAGCTCCCGCCAGCCGATGTCCGCCCGGAACTGGCGCCCGGTGAACTGTACCCGCGCCGCGTACTTCGCGCTCAGCGCCTGCGCCTCCTCGAAGCTGGGAGCGACCGCGGTCACCGCGACCACGCGCCCCCCCGCCACGTGCAGCTGCCCGTCGGCGTCGCGCGCGGTGCCGGCGTGGAACACCAGGACCCCCACGTCTTCCACCCGGGGCAGCTTGAGGAGGTCGCCCAGGCGTGGCGATTCCGGGTAGCCCTCGCTCGCCACCACCGTGGTCACGGCGTGGCCGCGGGCGGTGCAGCGCACCTTCGCGGGGAGGTGCTCGCCGCGGGCGACCGTGCCGAAAAGGGCGAGCAGCCCGGGCTCGAGCTGCAGGAGGGGGAGCACCGCCTGCGTCTCCGGGTCGCCGAAGCGGGCGTTGAACTCCACCACCTTCGGTCCCTCGGCGGTGAGCATCAGCCCCACGTACAGCAGCCCCGTGAACGGGGTACCGCGGCGGCGCATCTCGGCGAGGGTCGGGGCGACGACGCTCGCCAGCACGTCGCGCACGAGGGGGGCATCGGCGGGATCGTCGCCCTCGAGTCCCGGGAGCGACACCGGCGCGTACGCCCCCATGCCCCCGGTGTTCGGGCCGCGATCGCCCTCCAGGAGGCGCTTGTGATCCTGCGCGGGGAGGAGGGGGATGGCGCGCTCGCCATCGGTGATGACGAAGAGCGAGAGCTCCTCCCCCTCCATGAACTCCTCCACCAGCACTTCGCGCCCCGCGTCGCCCATGCCGCCTTCCTCCAGCATCATCGTGGCGGCGCGCTCCGCGTCGTCCACGGTGGGGGCGACGACGACGCCCTTGCCGGCCGCGAGCCCCGAGGCCTTGATCACGACGGGCGCGCCGAAGCGGGCGATCCCCTCCTTCGCGGCGGCGAGGCTGGTGTGGCGCTCGGCGCGCGCGGTGGGGACCCCGGCAGCGACCATGACCTCCTTGGCGAAGGCCTTGGAGGTCTCGAGCTGCGCGGCGGCGGCGGTGGGCCCGAAGATGGCGAGGCCGCGCTGGCGGAAGCGATCCACGATCCCCGCGGCGAGGGGGGCCTCGGGACCCACGACGGTGAGGTCGACCCGCTCGGCGGCGGCGAAGGCGAGGAGCTTGTCGATCTCGCCGGCCTGGATCGGGATGCAGGTGCCCAGCTCCTCCAGCCCCGGATTTCCGGGCGCGATGAAGAGCTGCGCGCGCGGCGCCTCGTGGCGCAGCGCCCAGGCGAGGGCGTGCTCGCGCCCCCCGCTTCCGACGATGAGGATCTTCACGCGGCCCCTCCGCCTCCCGCGCCCGTGCCCCCGCTCCCGCCCCCCGGTGCGTTGCGGTTGCGGAAGGCGGTGGAGAAGGCGTCGCGGGCGCGGCCCACGGCGTCGGCCACGCCGCTGAAGGCCTCGCGCGCCTGCTCGCCGTAGTACTCGCGCGCGTCGCGCATGTCGCTCCCCAGGTCCTGCGGCTCCTGCCCCCGGCGCAGGTAGTGGCCGGCGAGGATCTGCTCGTACTCGCCCGTGCGGAGCCACTGCTGCAGCTCCGCCGCGCGCACGGTGGCGAAGGGATGGTCCCGGAAGACGGTGTTGATGATGCGGAAGAGCATGTCCACGCCGTCGGCGCTGGTCTCGTAGCGCGAGACCTGTTCCTTGAAGGCCTCCACCGACAGCGTGTCCCCCTCCGCCTCGCCGCCGGCCATCATCATGAAGGCGCGATACGCCGTGTCGGGCGCCTGGATGCCGAGCAGCCCCGCGCGGTCGGCGGAGAACTCGCTCTTGCGGTACCACTCGAGCAGGGCGAGCTGGAAGGGGAGGAGCGCCATCCCCGCGAGGAAGGGGAGGCTGCCCAGCCCCACCGTCATCACCAGCAGGGCGATCGTGCGGTACGTGGTGTGGCCGCTGATGATGTGCCCCACCTCGTGCGCGAGGATGAACTTCCGCTCCTCGCGCGAGAGCACGCGCAGCAGCTCGGAGTTGATGATGATGAACGGCTTCTCGAACCCCACCGCGGCCGCGTTGGCGAGGGGGGACTCGGTGACGTAGAGCTCCGGCCGCACCTCCCAGTCGAGGGTGACCAGCACCTCGCTGAGCAACGCGTCGAGCTCCGGGCGCTGGGTCGGTCCCACCTGCACCGCGTTGGCGAGGAAGAGCTGGCGCACGCCGCGCTCCCCGAAGAACGACGCCACCTTCCGCACCACCTCGTCGAACACCGGGATGCGGCGCATCGCGTTGAGTGCCGCCCGGTCGGCGGGATGCTCCCAGGTCCGCGACGAGATCTGCGGCAGGGGGACCGGGCGGGTGGTCGCGGGGAGGGTCATGACGGGTGCCTCAGGCGAGGGCCTGTTCGAGGTCGGCCAGCAGGTCGTCCGTCTCCTCCACGCCGCAGGAGAGGCGGACCATCCCCTCCGTGATCCCGAGCTCGGCCCGGCGGCCCGGCTCCACGGAGGCGTGCGTCATCGACGCCGGGTGGCTGATGAGGGATTCCACGCCGCCGAGCGATTCCGCGAGGGAGAAGACACGCACGCGCTCCAGCATACGGCCGGCGCGCTCCTTCGTGTCGAGCTCGAGGGTGATCATCCCGCCGAAGCCCGACATCTGCTTCGCGGCGAGGGCGTGCTGCGGGTGCGACGCCAGTCCGGGGTAGAGGACCCTGGCGTCGCCCAGCTTCTCCACGAGGAATGCCGCGATGCGGCGTCCGTTCGCGTCGTGCTGCCGCATGCGCAGGTGGAGGGTCTTGGTGCCGCGCAGCACGAGCCAGGCGTCGAAGGGGCCGGGGACGGCCCCCGCGGCATTGAGGATGAATTGGAGCCGCGTGGCGAGGTCGTCGTCGTTCAGCACGGCGACGCCGCCGACGATGTCGCTGTGGCCATTCAGGTACTTCGTGGCCGAGTGCCAGACGATGTCGGCGCCGAATTCGAGGGGGCGCTGGAAGTATGGGCTCGCGAAGGTGTTGTCGACGATGAGGAGGGCGCCGGCCTGCTTCGCGACCGCGCTGGCGGCGGCGAGGTCCGTGATGTGCATCAGCGGATTGGTGGGCGTCTCCACGAGGATCGCCTTCGTGGCGGGGGTGCAGGCGTCGGCGATGCGCTGCGGATCGCGCGTGTCGACGTAGCTGAAGCTCAGCCCCTGGTGCTGCAGCACCTTGTCGAAGAGCCGGAAGGTGCCGCCGTACACGTTCGCGCCGCAGACGATGTGGTCCCCGGCGCGAAAGAGCTTCATGATCGAATCCAGGCACCCCATGCCGCTGGAGAAGGCGAAGCCATGCCGGCCCCCCTCGAGGGCGGCCACGTTCCGCTCCAGCGCCTCCCGGGTGGGGTTCTTGCCGCGCGCGTACTCGTACCCCTTGTTCCGCCCCAGCCCCTCCTGGACGTACGTTGACGTCTGGAAGATCGGGGTCATGATGGCCCCGGAGGCCAGGTCAGGGCGCTGGCCGGCATGGATCGCCCGTGTGCCGAACCCCGCTTCCAGGTCCTCGTCGAAGACGCGCGTCATGCTGTTTCTCGGTTTGGGTGTGAGCGCTTAAGATAACTCTCCATGCAGAGCCTTTCACCCGCAGCCGCGGCCCCCAATTGCCTGGTGGTGGACGACGAGCCCCGGCTCCGGCAGGTCATCGCGCACCTGATGCGCAACGATGGCTTCCGGTGCATCGAGGCCGGGAACGGGCAGGAAGCGCTCGCCCTCCTCGAGCAGACCCCCGTGCCGCTGGTGCTCAGCGACGTCCGGATGCCCCGCATGGACGGGGTGGACCTCCTCAAGCAGGTCCGCGCCCGCTGGCCCGACACGGCGGTGGTGATGATCACCGCCGTGGCGGAGGTGGAGGTGGCGGTGAGCTGCCTGGCGCTGGGGGCCATGGATTACCTGACCAAGCCCTTCCACCTGGAGGAGGTGCGGGCGCGGGTGGGGCAGGCGCTGGAGCGCCGCCGGCTGGTGCTGGAGAACCGCGACTACCAGGAGCGGCTCGAGGAGAAGGTGGCGGTCCAGGCCCGGCGGCTGGAGGAGCTCTTCCTGGCCAGCGTCCAGTCGCTGGCGGAGGCGCTCGAGGTGAAGGACCCCTACACCCGGGGGCACAGCATCCGGGTGAGCCATTACTCCTCGATCATCGCGCGGGAGCTGGCGCTCGACGAGGAGATGCGGCGGCAGATCGAGCTGGGGGGGCACGTGCACGACCTGGGGAAGATCGGGGTGCGCGAGGCGGTGCTGAACAAGCCCGGGGCGCTCACCGAGGAGGAGTACGAGCACATCATGATCCATCCCATGGTCGGGTGGCGGATCCTGAAGCCCCTCCTCGGGGAGGCGCCGGCGGCGCTGAACATCGTCCGCTGGCACCATGAACGGATGGATGGCCGGGGGCTCCCCGATGGCCTGGCGGGGGACGCGATCCCGCTCGAGGCGCGGATCGCCGCCGTGGCCGACTCCCTGGACGCGATGACCTCCGGGCGCTCCTACCGCCCGGGGATGACCTTCAAGTCGGCGCTGGCGGAGCTGGACCGGAACGCCGGAAGCCAGTTCGACCCCCAGGTGGTCCGGGCGGCGCTGGAGGCGGCGGGGCGGGGGGAGCTCGCCGCGATCGACCATGCCCTGGCGGAGGGGAGGGCGGCGGTCGCCTCCTGACGGGGGCAGGTGCCGGCCTGGCGGACGAGACATTCCGGCGTGCTGGGGCGTCTGGTAGCTGAACGCACCCGGAGCCCACCCGTGCAGCTCTCGATCATCGCCCTGAACTTCATCTACGCCATCCTCGGCGTGGTCCTCATGTACGCCAGCTACCGCATCATCGACCGGCTCACGCCGGAGGTGGACTTCCCGGCGGAGCTGAAGCGGGGGAACATCGCCGTCGCGGTGTTCATCGCCGCCCTCTTCATCGCCATCGCCATCATCGTGGGCGGGGCGCTCGGCTGACACCCGCCG
>DASWVQ010000146.1:0-3277 GCA_036401195.1 Gemmatimonadaceae bacterium | reverse complement strand
CGCGTTTCCGCGTACGTGTCGAGGACCGACGCCGAGGCGGCGGGTCCCACGAAGATGCGCTCGCGCAACGCGGCCACGCGATGCCGGTCGCCCTGCGGGAAGGCGTCGGCGAGGCGGCGGCGCGCGCGCGCCGGCTCGCCGGGAAAGAGGGGGAGCCCGAGCCGCTCCGCCACCGCGAGGGCGAGCAGTGTGCAGAGCGCCTCCTCGCGGGAGAGGAGCACCCGGCCGATCCCCCAGTCCTCGTGCAGGCGCAGCCCCCCCGCGCGCCCGCGCGACGACTCCACCGGCAGGCCGCGCTCGCGCAGGGCCTCCACGTCGCGCGCCACGCTGCGCATGCTCACGCCGAGCAGCGCCGCGAGCTCGCGCGTGCTGATCCCGGGGCGGTCGCGCACCACCTGGGCGAGCCGTTCGAGCCGGTCGATGCGGGCGGCGAGCGTCATGGGCCGGGGCACGTCCTGCCGGAGGGGGACCGGAAAGTGATATCGTTCAGCGGATACCTCCCGTGAGACACGTGAATGCCGTGGAACGGTTGCAGTCCGCCGGGGCGAGGCTGATGCCCCCGGTCACTACGAGGTTCACCGCCGTGCTGTTCCGGACGCCGGGCAAGGGCGGGTGGCACTTCGCCCCCGTACCGGAACGACACGCCCCCCCGGTGACCCATGGATGGGGGAGGACGCCGGTCGAGGCGGTCGTGGACGGGTACCGCTGGCGGACCAGCACCTGGCGGGAGAAGTCGGGGCGGACCCTCCTGCCGGTGCCGGTCGCGGCGCGGCGCGGGAAGGGGGACGGGGATCGGGTGCGGGTGGAGATCACGTTCACGTTGTGATTCGCGGTCGTGCCGGCGGGCAAGTCTCTCGGAGTGCGCGATCTGCTGGAAAAGTAGCATATGCTAGAAAACTAGCAAGTCCCCTCTTCTTGTCGTTCCGAGCGGAGCGAGGAATCCACTTCCTGCGCCGTAGTGGCTGGCTCCTGCCGCTGGCGACGAGGATTCCCCGGTCGCTCCGCTCCCCCGGAATGACAAAGGGGGTTGCGCCCCCCGGGGCCGGCCGGTGATTTGGAGGTGCGCGCCTCCGCATGAGCGCCCGCATCACAAACCCAGGACCTCCCAATGCGCCCCCTCGCCGCCCTCGCCCTCGTCCTCGCGCCGGCGCTCCTCCAGGCGCAGCAGGCCACCGCCCCCTCCGCGCCCGCCGCCGCGGCCACGCCGCGCGATCGTGCCGCCATCGTGGCGGTGATCGATTCGCTCGCGAACGACCACCTCGCGCGGGGCGTGCCCAGCGTCGCGGTGGCGGTGGTGCGCGGGCGCGACACGCTCGTGATGCGCGGCTACGGGCTGGCGAACCGCGAGGCCGGTCGTGCCGCGGGACCGAACACCATCTACGAGATCGGCTCCATCACCAAGCAGTTCACCGCCGCGGCGATCATGCGGCTGGTGGAGCAGGGGAGGATCGGCCTCCAGGACGACCTGTCGAAGTACCTGCCGGACTTTCCCCTCCAGGGGCACCACGTCACGATCCGGCAGCTCCTCAACCACACCTCCGGGATCCACAGCTACACGAGCAGCCCCGCGTGGCGCGCGACCTGGGCCCGGGACCTCCCCCCCGACAGCATCGTGGGCTTCGTGGCGCGCGACAGCTTCGACTTCGCCCCGGGCACGAAGTGGGCGTACAACAACACCGGCTACGTCCTGCTGGGGATGATCATCGAGAAGGTCACCGGGAAGCCATACGCCGCGGTGCTCGACGAGTTCTTCTTCCGCCCGCTCGCCCTCACGCAGACCGGCTACTGCCCCTCGCGCACCACCGACCCGCGCTACGCCGCCGGCTACTCGGTGCGCGGTCCCGGCGCGCCCGCGGTGCCCGCCGAATACCTCAGCCTCACGCACCCCTTCTCGGCGGGCGCGCTCTGCTCCACGGTGCGCGACTACCTGGCGTGGCAGCGCGCGCTGCACGGCGGGCGCGTGGTGAGCGCCGCCTCGTATCGCGAGATGACGACGCCGGACACCCTCCCCGGCGGCGGGCGGCACAACTATGGCTTCGGCCTCGCCGTGGGCGCGCTCGGCACGCATCGCATGATCCAGCACGGGGGCGGGATCAATGGCTTCACCACCGCGCAGGCCTACTTCCCCGCGGAGACGCTGAGCGTCGTGATGTTCACCAACGCCGACGGCGTGGGGCCCGACATGGCGGCGATGAACATGGCGCGCGCGGTGCTCGGGCTCCCGCTGGTGAACCGCCCCGTGGCCCCGAAGCCGGTGCCGATCGACGCCGCCGGCCGCGCGCGGGTGGCGGGGACGTACGACTTCAGGACCCCCGCGGGGGGCACCTTCACCGTGCACCTCACCGTGGAAGGGGAGCAGCTGATGGGACAGGCGGAGGGGCCCGGACAGGGGAAGTTCCCCATGCTGCACTATGGGAACGACGTGTTCGGGGCCGCGTTCGATCCCACGCTGCGGTTCACGGTGCTCAGCGAGGGCGGCGTGGTGAAGGGTGCGCGGCTCGAACAGCGGGGGATGGTGATGGAGGGGGCGCGGAGGCCGTAGGCTACCGGCCCAGCGCCGTCATCACCATCCCGTAATCCGACTCGGACAACCCCTTCGCCGCGTCGATCGCGAGCTGCCTCGTGTCGCTATCGGCGACGTAGCCGCTCCGCACCAGGGTGACGAGCACGTTCGCGCGGTCCCCCGAGGACTGGATCGTGCGCGCCACCGAGATCATCGCGTCGCCGAGCTTCCCGAGGGTGGGCGACCACTCGCGTGCGGCGACCTTGAGCACCATCGCCTTGTCGCCGTCGGAGCGGATGCTGGCCGCCGCCTCGAGGTACTGCGGGATCACCCGAGGTTTTTCCCCCACGATCCCCGAGGCCTTCGCGAGGAGCCCCGCCTTGTCGCCGTCGCTCGAGATCCCCTTGGCCGCGACCATGACGGCGCGGAGTACCGCCTCGTCGGAATCGAGGAAGAGCCGGGTGAGCACCGCGCGCCGGTCCCCGCTGGAGCCGATGCGCTCCGCGGCATCCACGATGCTCGCGCGCTTGTCGTACCGCGCCGCCGCCTCGAGGATCGCGCGCAGGTCGCCGTCACTCCCCACCTGCTCGGCCGCCTGCCGCACCACCCGGTCGAGCTTGGGGCCGGGGAGCGCGGGCCTGGTGTCCAGCAGGGCGAGGAAGTAGCTGCGGCGGATCCCGTCGCTGGTGACCTCGTCGATTTCATTCAGCACCGCTTCGACTCCCCCCTGCCGGCGGAGCATCGCCACCCGCTCGGGCACCCCGATCCCGCCCT
>DASWVQ010000145.1:0-3221 GCA_036401195.1 Gemmatimonadaceae bacterium | reverse complement strand
GAGCGCCATGAGCGTCCCCTGCGCGCCCACGATCACGTTGAAGAAGTAGAGGTTCGCCAGCGCGACCGCGGCGAGCGCGCGCGGCGACACGCGTCCCACCATCAGCGTGTCCACGAAGCCGGGGAGCATGAGCCCCACCTGCACCAGCACGATCGGCAGCGCCAGCCGCGCCATCGCCGCGAGCTCCCCGCGCCAGGGATGCGCGGTGGTAGCTTTCGTCGATGCGACGGAATCCAGCGATGGCAGGGACACGGACGGGCCGGGGATGGGGAAGGGTGGCGGCGGTCAGTCTAGCGGCCGCGGGGGTGCTCGCCAACTCCACGGCGGCCCGCGCCCAGCGCAGCGGGCACGTGATGGCGCAGGCGGTCCCGCTGCTCACGCGCGCCACCCCCACCGCCGGCCGCGTGAGCCTCACCGAGGGATACCTCACGCAGCCGATGCTCGGCGCGGGGGGGGAGCTCCTGGGGGGGCGGCTGCGCGGCAACCTGATGCTCGACTTCGAGGGGCTCACCCTCCGCCGGGGGGAGCTGAACACCGGGGGCTACGGGGAGGGCTACGTCGACCGCCGGCACCCGCACACGTACCTGCACGAGGCGATCGTGAGCGCCATGGCCGCGCCGCGCGTGGCGGGGGCCCCCCTGGGGCTCTCGCTCTCGGTGGGACGCGGCTTCGCCCCCTTCGGCAGCGACGACCCGATGGTGCGCACCTTCGTGAAGTACCCGGTGAACCATCACCTGGCGCAGGTGCTGGAGCGGGTGGTGGCGATCGGGGCGGCGCGGTGGCGGGGGGTGGGGGTGGAGGGGGCAGTGTTCAACGGGGACGAGCCGGTGGGTGCGGCGGATCGGCCACGGTGGGAACGGTTCGGTGATTCGTGGAGCGGGCGGCTCACGATATTCCCGGTGGGGGGGGTCGAGCTCGCGGGGAGCCTCGCCCGCGTCACCTCCCCCGAGGAACCCACCGGCCACGGCCTCGACCAGCGCAAGTACGCCCTCACCGCCCGCTACGAGCGCGACGGCCTTTACGCCCTCTCCGAGTGGGCGTCCACCGAGGAGTGGAGCCCCGGCGGCTTCGCCTACCGCACCGGCACCCTCCTCGCCGAGGCGGTGCTCCAGCGCCGCCCCGGCACCCTCGGCCTCCGCGTCGAGCGCACCGAGCGTCCCGAGGAGGAGCGCGCCGCGGACCGCTTCCGCACGGTCCGCCCGCACACCGACTTCAGCATCCTCGGCATCACCCGCTGGACCACGGTGACGCTGCATGCCGCCCCGGCGGCCGCGGCCGCCGCCATCCCTGCCATCGGCCTCCGCGCCGTCCCGTTCGTGGAAATCGCCGCCGTGCATGTGGCGAATGCCGGGACTCCCGGGGTTTTCACTCCAACCGCCTTCTACGGGTCCGATCGCCTCTGGATGCTCTCCGCCGGCGCCCGGGTCACCGTGGGAGGCGCCCACCGCCGCATGGGCCGCTACGGCGTGGCCGAGCGCCTCCCCGCGTTCGCCGCGCCCGCCACGGGGATGCCGCACCACGAGCACCACCAGCACTGACCCCTCGTCCCCACGACTGCATGCGATCCCCGCTCGCGACGCGACACTCTATCCCCCTCCTGCTCGCGGTGCTCGCTGCCTGCAGCGACTCCCCGGCCGCCCCCGGCGACACCACCTCCGTGCACCACGAGACGGTGCTCCCGATGACGATCCTCGGCAACGGATCGCTCGGGACGCCCCCGACCGCGCCGTACACGGCCGAGGTCGGGGTGCGCGGCGCCACCGCCTACACCAGCACCTGGGGGAACGGCGGCGGCCTGGTCGTGACCTGGGATGTGAGTGGTGACGTCCCCCAGCGGGTCGGCGCGCTGACCCTGGCCGGCAGCGTGACGACCACGGGCGACGTGAACATCTCGGACGACGGCCAGCTCCTGATGGTGGCCACCGAGCCCGCGGGCTCGATCGGCGTCTACAGTCTCGCCGACCCGCGCGCGCCGCAGTTCCTCACGCGCTACACCACGCCGAACATCGCCGGTGGGGTGCACACGGCGAAGTTCGGCCGCGTCAACGGCGTGCTGTACGCCTTCCTCTCGATCGACCCGAGGCTGAACGCACCGGCGCACATCGTGATCCTCGACATGAGCAACCCCGCGGCGCCGCGGGAGCTGTTCGTGAAGCCGGTGGGCCGCCCGTACGTGCACGACGTCTTCGTGCGCGACGGGCTGCTCTTCCTCGCCCTCTGGGAGGATGGTCTCGCCGTCTGGGACATCGGGGGCGGCGGCAAGGGCGGCACGCCGCAGGCGCCGGTCGAGCTCGGGCGCCTGCCGGCGTCGAGCGCCACCTCGCTCCGCTGCTGCACGCACAACGTGTGGGTCTACAAGGACCCCACCCTCGGCCGCGCGCGCTACGCCTTCGTGGGAGAGGAAGGCGCTGCCACCGTGGGATCGACGTCGAGCGGTGACATTCACGTGGTCGACATCAGTGACTTCACCCACATGAAGGAGGTGGCCACCTACATGGTCCCGGGCGCGGGCACCCACAACTTCTCGATGGACGAGGCGCACGGCGTGCTCTATGCCGCCTACTACAACGGGGGCGTGCGCGCCCTCGACGTGCGCGGCGACCTCAGCGCCTGCCCGGCGGCCGAGCGCGTGGGTCCGGGCGACACCCGCTGCTCCCTCAACAAGATGAAGCGTGAGGTCTTCAACGCGCTCACCGACCGCAACGTATACGTGTGGGGGGTGCAGTACGCCGATGGATTGGTCTACGCCTCCGACATGCTCAACGGACTCTGGAAGCTGAAGCCACCTTCGCCATGACCTCTTCGTTCACCCGCGCGCTCCTCGCCTCGCTCCTGTTCCTCCTTCCCTTCGGCGCAGCGCACGCGCAGGTGAACGGTACCACCGACATCATCGTGGGCAGGGTCACCGCCCCCGACGGCCGTCCCCTCGCGGGCGCCCGGGTGGAGGTGACCTCCCTCGAGACCGAGACGACCCGCGCCAAGACCACGAACGACAAGGGGGAGTACACCGTGCTCTTCCCCGATGGCGGCGGGCAGTACCGGGTGCGCGTCCGCATGCTCGGCATGCAGCCGGCCGAGCGCATCGTTGCGCGACAGGCCGACGAGGATCGCCTCGTGGCGAACCTGAGCCTCTCGCAGGTCCCGCAGCAGCTCGCCGCGGTCGTCAGCCGCGCCACCGCCACCCCGCGCGGCGGGGAGCGGCAGGAACCGGGGAACACCGG
>DASWVQ010000144.1:0-5340 GCA_036401195.1 Gemmatimonadaceae bacterium | reverse complement strand
CGCGAATCCCTGCCGCACGAGGCGCTGCCGCACCGCCATGGACGGCACCGCAAGCACCGGGCACCGCCCCCCGATCCCGCACTCCGCGGCCACGTCCAGGCAGGCCAGCTCCGTGTCCGGCAGGTTCGCCTGCCCCTCCTGCAGGGGCTCGACCCCGTGGACCAGCTCCACGTGGTGACCACAGGCCGGACAGAACACGCGCTCAGCGCTCATGCGTCCCTTCCCTCCATGTCCGCCCCCAACCTGCGCTCCCCCCCGCGGATGTCAGTCCGGGAAAGCACGAGGGAGAGCGTCAGGAAAGCGCTGAATCGACGAACGCCGTCCACCCGCACGCGAATCGCGGGTCAGGACGGCAGCTGCAGGTGATCCTCGGGGATCACCGTCCACCGGCTCGTCGTGCCGCAGTCCGGGCAGTGCACGTACGTATGCCCGATCACCACCAGCTCTCCCTCCATCCCGCATCCGTCGCAGGTGGCGCGCAGGCGGGGGAGCCCTCCCGTCTCCAGCTCGTGGCGCGCGAGCTTCGACGCCATCACCTCCGGCGACTGGGCGCACAGCGGGCAGAGGGCGCCGGTGCAGGTGGCCCCGATCTCGAGGCACACGAACTCCGGCTCCTGGACGGGGGCGTGGCCCTCCCAGGCCGGCTCCGCGGTGAGCACCACCCGCACGTCCCGGTCACACCCCGAGCAGAACATCTTCTGGACCTTCATGGGGCCTCCCACGCAGGAGCCGGGGACGAGTTGGCCCGTCGCGCGCCCCGGCGTCGCGACACGGGCGAACCGGGTCACATCGCGCGCACGACCTCGGCGTCGGGCGCCAGCCGGTCGAGCCGCCGGCGCGACTCCGCCGCCGTCATCCCGAACAGCGCCGTGGCGGCGACGTCGGCCACCATGCACGTCGCCGCCCGGATCGTGAGGCTGCGCTCCGGCGTCTCGCGGGGCGCGCCCGTTTCCGGGTTCATGAGGTGGTGATACAGGTGCCCGCGGTAGCGGAAGCCCTGCACGTACGTGCCGGAGGTCGCGACCGCCGCGTCGCGCACCAGCAGCTCCCCCGCCATCCGGGCCGGGTCGTCGGGGGACTGGATGCCGATGCGCCAGCCGCCCCCGTCGGGTCCATCGCCGAGGGCATAGAGGTCGCCCCCCACGTCCACCACGGCCTGGCGGATCCCCCAGCGCCGGAGCACGTCCACGGCGCGGTCCACCGCGTACCCCTTGCCGATCGCGCCGAGGTCGAGCCGCGCGTCGCCATCGCGCCGCACCAGCACCGGCCCGCGGGCGACCCGGTCGGCCTCGAGGCTCTCGAAGAGGCGGCGGTGCGCGAGCGGCTGCACCGCGGCCGCCGCCGGCGGCTCGTGGCGGGAGTTCACCGACCAGAGCTCCACCAGCCGGCCCACGGCGGGGTCGAAGGCGCCACCGGTGCCTGCCGCCCACCGCAGCGCCTCGGCGCTCACCAGCGCCGTTTCCGCGGTCACCAGCGTCGCCACCCCCGGGGCGGCGAGGTTGGCCCGCCCCACGTCGGAGGTGCGGGTGAAGCGCGTCATCGTGCGCTCCACGCGGCGCAGCTCCTCCATCGCGGCGTCGATCGCGGCGTGCGCGTGGCGCGCGTCGCCGTGCACCACCGCGAACTCGGCGATCGTCCCCATCACGGGATGCGCGCGGCGGATCACCCGCGGCGTGCGCCGGGCGGCGAAGGGCAGCCCGGCGACGAGGAGCGCCCCCACTCCGAGGGCGAGGAACTCGCGACGGTTCGGGTCGCGCGCGCGATCGAGTTCAGGCGTGTCCATCGTGATCTCCCGAGGCGGCACAGTGGCCGCTGCAGTTGCCGCAGCCCCCGCCCTCGCCGCGACACTCGCGGTTCCCGAGCAGGGTGAAGGTGACGAACAGGACGCCGCCGGCCAGCACGGCGACGATGACTTCCACGAGGCTCATGTGCATCACGGTCTCCCCTCCCCCGCGTGCGCCGCGCCGGGTGGCGTGGCCTGCGCGACGGGCCCCGCGGCCGGCGGGGCGCTCGCGAACAGCGGGTCCCAGCGCTTCACGGCGTTGTTGATCATGCGGATCACGGTGCGCGAGGAGATCGTGGCCCCCGTGATCATCACGATCGAGGACCGGTCCCCCGCGGCGACGCTTCCCTTCACCCCGCTCAGCGGGACCACGCGCCCCGGGAACTGCTTCCCGAAGCTCGAGTCCTTCTCGATCTTGTCGCCAAGCCCCGGCGTCTCCTTGTTGGAGAGGATGCGCAATCCGGTGATGGACTTCGTCGCCGGGTCGTAGCCGAAGATGAGCGTCACCGGGTCGGAGAAGCCGGTCTCCGTCCAGGTGATGGCGTATCCCAGTGGTTTCCCGGCGGCGTCGAAGCCACGGTACAGCCGCTCCGCGGCCTTTCGCGCCGCCAGCGCGGGCTCCAGCGTCAGGCGGCCGGCCACGTCGAACAGCGTGTCGGCGCGCGACGGGGCGTGCAGCACGTCCTCGATCGCCTCGCGCAGCAGCGCGGCCTTGTGCTTCTCCACGCGCGGCGTGGCCCACTGGAACACGGTCACGATCAGCAGCCCCGCCAGCGCTCCCGCCACCCCGAGGGTGACGAGGAGCCGCCACGACGGCACCGGCGTGCTCGCCCCTTCGGGGGGCGGTGAGGAGGGCGCCATGCTCATGGCGTCACCTCCTTCGCGGCGGTGCGCGTGCCGAATGGGCGCGGCTGCGTCGCGCGATTGATGAAGGGCACGAGTGCGTTCATGAAGAGGATCGCGTACATCACCCCTTCGGGGAGGCCGCTCCACTGCCGGATCACCACCACCAGCAGTCCCACCCCCGCGCCGAAGATCCATCGGCCGGCGTTCGTCACCGGGGCGGTGACCATGTCGGTGGCCATGAACACGGCGCCGAGCACCAGGCCGCCGGAGAAGAGCGCGAAGAGGGGCGCGGGATACACCGCCGGGTTGAGCAGGTGCAGGGCACCGGTGAGCAGCGCCACCGTGGCGAAGATGCTCGCGGGGAGCCGCCAGTTCAGGTAGCCGAGCCAGGCGAGCACCAGCCCGCTCGCCAGGATCACCAGCGCGGCGGTCTCGCCGAGCGAACCCCCGGTGCTCCCGAGCAGCAGGTCGCGCAGCGAGGTGCCGGTATGCTCGAACTTCATGAGCCCCAGCGGCGTCGCCGCCGTGACCGCGTCCACCGGTCGCGGGTGGATGAGCGGCAGGGCGAAGTTGTCGCCGCGCAGCGCCCACCAGGAGCCCCCGATCTTCGGCCAGGTGGTGATCGCCACCGGGAAGGCGGCCTGGAGGAAGGCGCGCCCGATCAGCGCGGGATTGAAGACGTTGTATCCCAGCCCGCCGAACATCGCCTTCCCGAAGCCGATCCCGAAGGCGCCCCCCAGGAACGCCATCCACATCGGCATGCCGGCCGGCAGGGTGAGCCCCAGCAGCAGCCCGGTGATCGTGGCGGAGCCGTCGCCGATCGAGCCCCGGTGGCCGAACATCCGCTCGGCCGCGAGCGCCCCCCCGGTTGAGGCCGCGGTCACGAGCAGCGCGCTCGGTCCGAAGTACCACGTGGCCGCGCCCAGCACCGGCACGAGCGCGGCGACCACCGTCCACATGATGCGGAGGGTGCTGTCGCGCCCCTTGAGGTGCGGCGAGGCCGCGATGACGAGGCGCGGCGTGGCGCTGGCGCTCATGCGACCACCCCCTGGCGGCGGATGGCCAGCTTGCTCGCCTGGAAGAGCTGCGCGAGCGGGATGTTCGAGGGGCAGACGTAGGAGCAGGAGCCGCAGAGCATGCAGTCGGCGAGGTGTTCGGCCGCCATCTCCTCGAACCGCCCCACCCGCGCCAGCTGTCCCAGCTCGCTCGGGTTCAGCATCATGGGGCAGGCGTCGAGGCAGCGACCGCAGTGGATGCAGGGGAGCGACGCCTGGTCGCGCACCTGGTCGCGGGTGAGGACCACGATGCCGGTGGTCCCCTTCAGCACCGGCACGTCGAGCCGGTCCTGCGGCTGCCCCATCATGGGGCCCCCGAAGAGGATCTCCGCCGCGTCGTCGGTGAGCCCGCCGCAGTAATCCAGGACGTCCTGCAGGGGGGTGCCCACCGGCACGATCAGGTTCGACGGCTTCCGCACCCCGGGGCCGCTCACCGTGACGATGCGCTCCACGAGGGGGATGCCGGTCTCGAACACCTCCGCGATCGTCGCGATCGACCCCACGTTCTGCACGAGCGCGCCGACCGTCGCCGGCAGCGTCCCGGAGGGCACCTCGCGGCCGAGCACGGAGCGGATCAGCATCTTCTCCGCCCCCTGCGGATACTTCACCGTGAGGGGGAGGATGGTGACGTCGAGCCCCGCCGGCTTCGCGGCCTCGAGGGCGGCGATCGCGTCGGGCTTGTTGCGCTCCACGCCGATGATCGCCCGGGGGACGCCGAGCGCTTCCATCATCACCCGCACCCCGAAGTGCACGCGGTGCGGGTACTCCACCATGATGCGATGGTCGGTGGTGAGGTAGGGCTCGCACTCGGCGCCGTTCACGATGAGGGTGTCGATCGTGGCGTCCTTCGGCGGGGCGAGCTTCACGTGCGTGGGGAAGGCGGCGCCGCCGAGTCCCACGACGCCGGCGTCCTGCACCGCCTGCACCACCTGCTCGCGCGTGAGGCCGTGCCAGTCGGGGACGAGGCGCGGCCGGGGCACCTGCGGCGCCCAGGGATCCACCGTGATGCGCACGGCGAGCGCCATCGAGCCGTCGGGATGCGGCGCGAGCTCGATCGCGCGCACCGTCCCCGAGGCCGACGCGTGCACCGGCGAGGAGATGAAGCCGTCGGCGGTGGCGACCACGTCGCCACGCTCCACGTGCTGCCCGCGCGTGACGCACACGGTGGCCGGCTTCCCCGCGTGCTGGCGCACCGGGAGCACGACCTCCTTCGGGAAGGGCATGCGGCGGATCGGCAGCGCCCGCGTCAGCTCCTTCGACTCCGGCGGATGGATGCCGTGGTCGAAGGTGGGCGCCGCGCCGCCGAGCAGCCGGCTCAGAAGGGACGTGCCCGCTCCACCCATTTGGCGAGGTCCTTCTCGTTGGGGTTGAGGGGGGTTCCGGGATGGATCGCCCCCACCGGGCACTTCTCCGCGGCGAGCACCAGCTGCTGGAAGGTGCCGGCCGACGGGTCCTTCACGAACGCCTGCTTGTCCTTGTTGTAGGCGAACATCTTCCGGTTGGTGTTGATGCACTCGTTGCAGGTGGTGCATCGCTCCGACTCGATCCAGGGCTCGATCACCGCCGCGTCGTCGCCGGCGTCCGCCGCCGCCGGTGCCGCGCTCGTGGCGGAGGGGGCCGGAGCGGGCGCGGTGACCACCGCGGCCGGTGCCGCCG
>DASWVQ010000143.1:0-4348 GCA_036401195.1 Gemmatimonadaceae bacterium | reverse complement strand
CCGCGCTTCGCCAGCTCCACCGTCTGGGCGATCGCGGCGTAGGCGGGGACGCTGTCCATGAAGAGGAGCTGGTAGGTGCCCAGGCGCAGCAGGTCGAGCATCCCCGCGTCGAGCCGGGAGAGCCCCCCCTTGGCGCGGGCGTCGAGCACCGCGTCGATCCACCCGCGGCGCCGCAGCGTGCCGTACACCAGCTCGCGCAGCCAGCGCCGGTCGCGAGGCTCCAGGCGGGCGCTCCGTCGCTCGAAGACGGGATCCAGCAGCGACCCCTGGCGGAGCGCGGCGAAGATCTCCGCCGCGGCCACCCGGGCCTCCGTCACGCCGCCCGTCCCCTGCCTGGGTGCCGCCGTCCGATTCATCCCCGAAAGGTAGTCGCTGGGGGCGCTACGCGAGCCGGTCACCGACGGCGATGCCGCGTCCGCGCGCCCACTCGGCGGGGGGCATGCGGCGCTTCCCCGCCGGCTGCACCGCCGAGATCCGGACCGACCCGCTGCCGCAGCACACGGTCATCCCCTCGGCGTCGATCGCCGACACCTCCCCCTCGGTGCCGTCGCGGCCGGGGGCGAGCCGGGCCCCGAAGAGCTTCAGGTCGCTTCCGCGGTGCGTGGTCCAGGCGCCGGGGCGCGGGTCGCAGGCGCGGATCGCCCCCGCCACCACGCGAGCCGGCGCGGTCCAGTCCACGCGCGTGTTCCCCCGGTCCAGCTTCGGCGCGTACGTCGCCTGCGACTCGTCCTGCGGCTCCTCCACCACCTGCCCCAGGTCGAGCAGGGCGAGCGCCTCGACCATCGCCAGCGCGCCGAGCTCCGACAGGCGCAGGGTGAGCTCCCCGGCCGTTTCGTCCGCGGCGATCGGGGTGGCCACGCGGTGGATCACCGGGCCCGCGTCGAGCGCGAGCACCAGGCGGATGATCGAGATCCCCGTCTCGTCGAGCCCCTCCCGGATCGCCGCCTGGATCGGCGCGGCGCCGCGCAGCGCCGGCAGGAGGGAGGCATGCACGTTGAAGGTGCCCATCGGGGGGAGGTCGATCACCTCCTGCCGCAGGATGTGCCCGTACGCGATCACCACCGACACGTCGGGAGCGAGCTCGCGCAGCTGCGCCATGAACGCCTCGCCGCGCGGCCGCTCCGGCTGGAGCACCGGCAGCCCCGCCTCCAGCGCCACCCGCTTCACCGGCGGGGGCTCGAGCGTGGACCGCGACCGGCCCACCGGGCGGTCGGGCTGCGTGACCACTCCCACCACGTCGAACCCTTCGCCCAGCAGCGCGCGCAGCGTGGGCGTGGCGAACTCCGGCGTCCCCCAGAAGAGGACGCGCACCTCAGAGCTCCTCGTCGGTGTGGTGGTGGCGGGCGATCTCCGCGGGGTCGAGCTTCCGCACGTTCCCCGGGTACTGCTCCTTCTCGCGCGCCCACTTCGCCAGCGCCTGGCGGCGCTTGAACGGCCCCAGGTAGTCGATGAACAGCTTCCCGTCGAGGTGGTCGATCTCGTGCTGGAGGCAGCGGGACAGCAGGTCGGTCCCCTCGATCTCGAAGGGCCGGCCGTCGCGGTCGAGCGCGCGCACCACCACGCGGGCGGCGCGCTCCACGTCGCCGTAGATCTCGGGGATGGAGAGGCACCCTTCCTCCCCCTTCACCTTCCCCTCGAGGTGCACCACCTGCGGGTTGATGAGCACCAGCTGCTCACCGCCCCCCTCGGCGACGTCGATCACCGCGATGCGCTCGATGCGCCCCACCTGCGGCGCGGCGAGCCCGATCCCCTTCGCAGCGTACATCGTCTCGAACATGTCGTCGACGAGGCGCCGCAGCGCGTCGGTCACCTCGGTGACCGGGGTCGTCTGCTCGCGGAGGACGGGGTCGCCCAGGACCCGGATGTCGAGAAGGGCCACGGGCGTCAGCCGTTGACGACCGGTCCGGAGACCTTCGTGATCCCGCGGCGCTCGATGACGAGGCGCGACTCCCCCGACTTGATCGTCACGCGGTCGTCCATCGAGACCACGGGGCCCGCGTCGCCGGTGGTCTCGCGGATGTGGATCACCTCGCCCACCACGCCCCCGGCCGTGACGACCTCGTCCCCCTTCTTGAGGTTGCGGAGCCGCTCCTCGTGGGCCTTCCGCTGCTTCTGCTGCGGGCGGATGAGCAGGAAGTAGAAGATCGCGAAGATCGCGACCACCTGGACGAGGAAGGGCGTCAGCGTGCTGCCGCCCGCGGCCTGGAGCGCGAGGAGCGAGGCGAAGGGAAGGCTGGTCATGCGGTCGGCTGCGTGCGGGAGTGATAGCGCGCGAGCCACTCGCGGCTCCACGCATCGAAGGTCCCTCCATGCAGCGCGGCCCGGGCCTCGCGCATGAGGGAAACGAGGAAATGTACATTGTGGAGCGAGAGAAGGCGCAGCCCCAGCATCTCGTCGGCGAGGAACAGGTGGCGCAGGTAGCCCCGGGTGAAGCGCCGGCAGGCGGCACAATCGCACCCCTCGTCGAGCGGACGGGGGTCGAGCCGATACTCGGCGCGCTTGATGTTCAGCCGCCCCTCGCGGGTGAACACCGCCCCGTTGCGCCCCATGCGGGTGGGGGCGACGCAGTCGAACAGGTCCACCCCGCGGGCCACCCCTTCCACCAGGTCCTCGGGGAAGCCCACCCCCATCAGGTAGCGGGGGCGGTCCTCGGGGAGCGCCTCGTCCACCACCTCCAGGATCCGGTACATGTCGGGCTTGGCCTCTCCCACGGAGAGGCCCCCGATCCCGAAGCCGGCCCAGTCTCCCGATTCACGAATCGCCGTGGCGGCTTCGCGGCGGAGGGGGGGATGGATCCCGCCCTGCACGATGGGGAAGAGCGCCTGCTCGGGATATTCCCCCTCCGCGCCCAGCCGGTCGAACTCGGCCCTGCAGCGCGCGAGCCAGCGCAGGCTCCGCTCGCTCGCGTCGCGCGCGGTGGCCTCGTCGCTCTGCCCGGGGACCACGTGGTCGAACTGCATGATCACGTCGGCGCCGAGGTTGCGCTCGATGCGCATCACCGACTCGGGGGTGAAGCGCCGCTTCGAGCCATCGAGGTGGCTCCGGAACTCCACCCCGTCCTCGTCGATCGTGCGCAGCCCCGCGAGCGAGAACACCTGGAAGCCGCCGGAGTCGGTGAGGATCGGGCGGTGCCAGCCCATGAACCGGTGCAGCCCGCCGAAGTGCCGCACCACGTCGTCGCCGGGGCGGAGGTGCAGGTGGTAGGCGTTGGCGAGGATCATCTGCGCGCGCATCGCGTGCAGGTCGTCGGGATCGAGCCCCTTGACCGTGGCGAGGGTGCCCACCGCCATGAAGGCGGGGGACTCCACCACGCCGTGCGGGGTGGTGAAGCGGCCCGCGCGGGCGCGCCCCTGGGCGGTCTCGAGCTCGAAGGCGAAGGACATCGGTGGCAACGGGCGTGTCAGATGATCAGCATCGCGTCGCCGTACGAGAAGAAGCGATAGCGCTCGGCGATCGCCGCCTCGTAGGCGCGCATGGTCAGGTCGTAGCCCGCGAAGGCCGCCACCAGCATCACCAGGGTGGAACGCGGGAGGTGGAAGTTCGTGACGAGATGGTCCACGCAGCGGAAGCGGTACGGCGGGTAGATGAAGAGCCGCGTCTCGCCGCTCCCGGCGTGCAGCGTCCCGCCCGCGTCGGTCGCGCTCTCGAGGGTGCGCGTGGAGGTGGTGCCCACGGCCCACACCTTCCCGCCGCGCGCGTGCACCGCATTCACCCGGGCCGCGGCGCCGGGGGAGACGTCGTACCACTCCTCGTGCATCGGGTGCTCGGCGGGATCCTCCACGTCGAGCGGCTTGAAGGTGCCGGCGCCCACGTGCAGCAGCACCTCCGCGCGCTCCACCCCCTGTGCCGCGAGGCGCGCGAGCAGCTCCGGGGTGAAGTGCAGTCCGGCCGTGGGCGCGGCGACGGAGCCCGACTCGCGGCTGTAGACCGTCTGGTAGCGCTCCGCGTCGTCGGCGGCGTCGGGCCGCTCGATGTACGGCGGGAGGGGGATGTGGCCATGCCGCTCGATCGCCTCCTCGGCGTTGGCCGCGGCGTCGCCCTCGGTGAGCAGCGACACCACGCGCGTGCGCCGCTCGGTCACGGACTCCACGCGGACGTCGAATCCCGGCGCCACGTGCACGACCCGTCCGGGCTTGAGCTTCCCCCCGGGCGACACCATCGCCTCCCACCGCCCCTCGCCCAGGGGGCGCAGGAGGAGCACCTCGGCGGGGGCGCCGGAGTCCCGGTGGCCGAGGAGGCGGGCGCGGAAGACGCGCGTGGTGTTGACCGCGAGCAGGTCCCCGGCGGGGATGTACGCCGCGAGGTCGCGGAACCGGCGGTGCTCCAGCGTGCCGGCCTCGCGGTGCAC
>DASWVQ010000142.1:0-2146 GCA_036401195.1 Gemmatimonadaceae bacterium | reverse complement strand
GCGCTCCTCGTCGAGCAGGGTGGCGCTGGCGTACACGGTGCGGTCGGCCGCGAGCGCGTACTCGGCGCGCGCGTTCCCGCCGCGCGAGCTGGAGCGCGTGGGCAGGTCGATGGCGCCGCGCTGCGTGGGACGCAGCAGGGTGTAGCCGCCTCCCTGCACCAGGTCCGCGCTCACCGCCACACCGAGTCGCCCGAACAGGTCGCTGCCGAAGAGGGAGAGGTCGCGCGCGTCGCGGGTGCCGGCGTCGGCGCGCGCGGAGAGCTGCCGCGCGGCGATGGGGCGGGTGAAGAGCTGCACGACGCCGCCCATGGCGTAGGTGCCGTAGAGGCTCGAGCCGCCCCCTTCCACCACCTCCACGTGGTCCACCAGCGAGCGCGGGACGCGCGCCCAGTCGATCCACTCCCCCCACGGATCGTTGAGGGGCACCCCGTCCACGAGCACGAGGGAGCGTCCCTCGTCGGTGCCGCGGATGGAGAGGATCTGCTCCGCCCCCGCCACGCTCCCGCTCACGCGCGGCAGCTCGACGCCAGGCAGCTCGCGCAGCAGGTCGTCGGTGGTGCGGGCGGGGCTGGTGCGTACCTGCTCGCGCGTGAGCACGGCGACGTCGGCGGTGGTGTGCGTCGCCGCCTGCGGCGCGCGGGTGGTGGTGGTGACCACGCCCGGCAGGAGCACCGAGCCCTCGGCGAGGGCGAAGGTCGCGCGCGTCGCCGCCCCTGCCGCCACGGTCACCTCGAGCTGCTGCGGGGCGCGACCGAGCCGCGTCGCCTGCAGGGTGTAGCGGCCGGCGGGCAGCCCCGCCAGGCGGTAGCTCCCACGCGCATCGGTCTCCGCCACCCGTGCACTGCCCATCACCTGCACCCGCACCCCGGCGAGAGGGCGCCCGCTTTCCTGCGCCGTGACCGAGCCCTCGATGGCGCCGGGCTGCTGGGCGGAGGCGAGGGAAGGAAGGAGGAGGGCGGCGATCGTGAGGAGGACGCGGCGCGGGAAGCGGCGGGAAGGCAGGGGCAAGGCAGGGCTCCGGGTGGGGGTCGGGAGTCGAGTCACGGATGATACGCAGGAAGGCAGCGGGATGCTGGAATTGGGCGTAGTGGCTCTGGTAGGTTGAACGGCAACTGACGGCCGCCAGCTTCCGGCTCTCGGCCCTCGGCCCTCGGCTCCGGAATCGGAAGCGAGCGGCGCGCGAGGTCGCGCGCGCTCGATTTCCTCATCCGGCGACGTTCAACGGATGAGGTACGCGCGCCAAAGGGCGGCGAAGCCGCCCAGGCGCGCTTCCGATTTCGTGCCGAGAGCCGAGGGCCGAGAGCCGAGAGCCGGCGGCCAGCAGTTCCCCCCCCTCACACCCGCGCCCGTGCCCCACCGCATCCCCCTCGCCCTCTCGCTCCTCCTCGCCGTCGCCTGCTCCCGCCCCGGCACCGATGACCCGGCGAACGAGCGCGTCGTCGGCGTCTCCAAGCAGCTGAACGAGTTCATGTACGCCATCGGCGCCGAGTCGGTGCTGGTGGCGCGCGACCTCACCTCGCTCCAGCCGCCGGCGATACGCGCCCTCCCCTCGGTGGGCTATCATCGCGCGCTCAGCGCCGAGGGGATCCTCTCGATGAAGCCCACCCTCGTCCTCACCGACGGCAACGTGGGCCCCGAGGCGGTGCTCGCGCAGCTGCGGCAGGTGCAGGTGCCCATCCTGCTCATCAGGCCGGGGAGCACCGTGGACAGCGCGCAGGGGGCGATGGCGGAGCTGGGGCGACGCTTCCATCGCGAGCGCGCGGCGGACAGCGTGGTGGCGGCGTGGCGCGCGGCGATGGATCGGGTGCTCGCCGACTCGGTACAGCGGAGGGCGGGAGCACCACCGCGCGTGCTGCTCATGCACTTCGGGCAGCTCGTGAACGACTACCTCGCGGTGAACCGCGGCAGTCCCGCCGACCGCATGATCCAGTGGGCGGGCGGGGTGAACGCGATCGACTCGATCGGCGGGATGACGCGGCTCACGCCAGAGCTGATCGCGCGCGCCGCGCCCGACGTCATCATCGCCACCGACGTGGGCTTCGACCGGCTGGGGAGCGCGGCGCGGTTCGCGGCGCTCCCCGGGGTGTCGCTCACCCCGGCGGCGCGCGCCGGCCGCATCCACCGCGTGGATGAGAGCGAGATCATG
>DASWVQ010000141.1:0-2771 GCA_036401195.1 Gemmatimonadaceae bacterium | reverse complement strand
CTTTCCCGACGCGGAGGGCGACCTGGCCCGCGCGGCGAAGCTCGCGGAGCACGATCCCGAGGTGCTCGTCGCCCTCGGCACGCTGCGCTGCCGGAGCGGCCGCTGGCGCGACGCCGTCCCCCTGCTGGAGGAGGCGGTGCGCCTCGCGCCCGCGCGGGTGGATGCGCATTACTTCCTGGGGGAGGCGCTGAACCACGTGGACCGGCTGGAGGATGCGCTGGCCGCGTACGAGGCGGTCGTGCGCGCGGCGCCGGGGATGTGGCGGGCGCACCAGGCGATGGGGATGGTCCTCGACCGGCTCGCCCGGCGCGAGGAGGCGAGCGAGGCCTACCGCCGCGCGCGCGAGGCCCGGCAGGCATGAGCGAGCGCGCGCGTCGCCGCGGCATGGTCGCGGTCGTGGTGCTCCTCGCCTGGGCCGCGGGGATGGGCGCGCTGGTGAAGCGGGAGTTCTTCCGCCCGAAGCTCGACCGCCTGACCGAGGCGGCGCTCCGCGTCGCGCCGGGCGCCGTGTACTACGGCGTCTTCCAGGGCGACCGGCTCGTGGGCTACGCGTCGTCCACCGTGGACACCACGCGGGGGGCGATCCTCATGCGCGACTACCTCGTGGCCGACGTCGCCGACGAGGCGGGGAAGGCCGAGCGCACCTCGGTGCGCACCACGGTGACGCTGTCGCGCGGGATGCACATCCGGGACTTCTCGCTGGAGACGCATGCGGGAGGGACGCCCGAGGAGATCGGCGGGCGGGTGGAGGGGGACTCCGTGGTGGTGGTGGGGGTGCGTCGCGGCATCGCCGCCGCCGACTCGCAGCGGGTGCGCATCGAGGGACCGGTGCTCCTCCCTTCCCTCCTCCCGCTCGCGCTGGCCCTTGGGGAGCGCCCCGAGGTGGGGAAGCGGTACGAGCTGCCGGTGTTCGACCCACGGGCGCTCACTTCGCGCCAGCTCTCCCTTCCCGTGGATGCGGAATCGCTGTTCGTGATCGCCGACAGCGCGGTGTTCGACTCCACCGCCCGCCGCTGGGTGGGGGTGCTCCCCGACACGGTGCGCGCCTGGCACGTGACCAGCCGCGACGCGGCGGGCTTCGTGGGGTGGGTGGACGAGCTGGGCCGGCTGGTGGAGGGAGCGCAGCTCGGCCGGCTGACCATCAAGCGCATGCCGCACGAGGTGGCGTTCGAGAACTGGCGCACGGGGACTGCCCTCGCCGGGGGCGCCGAGGACAGCACGCTGCGGCGTGCGTCGGCCGCCGCCGCGGGGATCACCCCGCGGCGCCCCCTCACACGCATGACGGTGCGCCTGCGCGGCGCCGACCTGCGCGGTTACGAGCTGCTGGGCGGGCGGCAGCGCGTGTCGGGCGACACGGTGCTGGTGACCCGCGAGGACATCCCCCGGCTGCGCGGCACCTTCCGGCTCGACGCGAACACCCGCCGCGACGGCGCCGGCCGGCAGCGCATGCCGCGCGAAACCACCGCCGAGCCACTCGTGGAGAGCGACGACCCGCAGATGCGCGAGGTGGCGCTCCGCCTCGTGCGGCTCGCCGCCGGCCGGCAGTACGCCACCACCACCAACGCCAGCGACTACGCCCGCGCGATCGTGCAGTGGGTGCACGACTCGATTGCGCTGCGCCCCTCGGCCGGGGTGCCGAGCGCGCTCCAGGTGCTGCGCGACCGCGCGGGCGACGCGAACGGCAAGACGCAGCTCGCGGTGGCCCTCGCACGGGCGCGCGGGCTCCCCGCCCGTGCCGCCTCCGGCTTCCTGTACGCGAACGGGCGCTTCTACTATCACGCGTGGCCCGAGTTCTACCTCACGGGCTTCGTGGCGGCGGACCCCACCTACGGCCAGTTCCCCGCCGACGCCTCGCACCTGCGCTTCTTCACCGGCGGGCTCGATCGCCAGGCGGAGCTGGTCCGCCTGCTCGGCGCCCTCACGGTGGACGTCCTCCAGACCACGCCATGATCCGGCTCACCGCCCTCACGAAGAAGTACGGCAGCTTCACCGCCGTGGACGCGCTCGACCTCCTCGTCCCGCGCGGGGAGCTGTTCGGCTTCCTCGGGCCCAATGGCGCGGGGAAGACGACCACGCTGCGCATGATCGCGGGGATCCTGCGCCCCACGGCGGGCACGGTGGAGATCGCCGACGTGGACATCGCGAAGCACCCGATCGAGGCGAAGCAGAAGCTGGGGTTCATCCCCGACCGGCCCTTCATCTACGAGAAGCTCACCGGGGCGGAGTTCCTGCGCTTCGTGGCGGGGCTCTACGGGCAGGGGGGCGCCGAGGTGGAGAAGCGCTCGCGCGAGCTGCTCGGCCTGTTCGACCTGGAGGAGTGGCGCGACGAGCTGGTGGAGAGCTACAGCCACGGGATGCGGCAGAAGCTCATCATCTCCAGCGCCTTCGTGCACCGCCCCGACGTGATCGTGGTGGACGAGCCGATGGTGGGACTCGACCCGAAGGCGGCGCGCATCCTCAAGGACCTGTTCCGCGAGTACGTGCGCCGCGGCCACACGATCATGATGTCCACGCACACCCTCGAGGTGGCGGAGGCCATGTGCGACCGGATCGCCATCATCCAGAACGGCCGCATCCGGGCGCAGGGGACGATGGACGACCTGCGGAAGAGCGCCGCGCAGGGGACCGAGGGGCTGGAGCAGATCTTCCTCCGCCTCACCGGGGAGAACGCCGCCCGCGAGCTGGTGGACGTGCTCGATGCGTGAGCTGCTCCACCTCCTCTCCCCCAAGTGGCTCACCGCGCGCGCCCGGGTGGCGAGCGGGGAGCGCGG
>DASWVQ010000140.1:0-5661 GCA_036401195.1 Gemmatimonadaceae bacterium | reverse complement strand
CCCGCGGAGTCGGCGCGGAGGTGCAGCCGGTTCCGGTGCATCGGGACCAGGTCGACCTTGCCGTTGAGCCGCGGGATCCAGAGGGAGTGGATCACGTCGGACGACTCCAGCTCCAGCACCACCGGCTCGCCGACGGGGATGTGGATCTCGTTCGCCGTCTGGAGGATGCGCGAGGGATCGCCCGGGGACTGGTACTGCACGTCCCACCACCACTGCGCCCCCTTCACCGAAATGGTGACCGCCTGCGTCGGGGCGCGCGCCTCGAGGGCGATGGCGCGCCCGTTCACGAGGTCGACGACGAGGTACACGAAGAGCACGAGCACGGTGGCCGCCGCGGCGCCCCCCACCCAGCGGCCGTTGCGCCGCTCGCTCCCCTCCTCCGGGCTGATGTACTCGTGGATCGAGCCGCGCCGCCGCGGGCCTCCCTTGAGGGCACCGGCGAGCACGGCGATCCACACGAGGACCACCACCACCACGGCGATCGCCAGCGAGAACCACCAGGAGCTGGCGATGCGCGCGGCGAAGGGGCCGGCGGGGGAGAGGACGTCGGGCATCAGGGCTTCTTCCCCGGGGGGAAGCTCTCCGGCGGGATCACCACCGAGTCGGGACGCCCCTCGTACGCGCGCTCCTTCGTCTGCGACGCCGCCATGTCGTCGGCGCGCGGGGAGCGGGTGTCGACGGGGGTGAAGCCCGCGAGGGAGCGCACGTACGCCACCAGCTTCCAGGCGTCGGCGTTCGAGATGCGCCCGCGGAACGACGGCATCCCCAGGGGACGGCCCTCGATGATGGTGTGGAAGATGTTCTCCGGGTCGCTCCCGTATCGCCAGTCGCGATCGGTGAGGGCGGGGCCGATCCCCCCACCGCCGCCGGGCGAGTGGCACCCGGAGCAGTTGTACCACGAGAAGAGCCGCTGGCCTTCCGCCACCGCCCAGCGGTTCTCCTGGTACGCCCCCATCGCCGCGTCGGGACTGCCGGGGCCCGCATGGATGTCGGTGACCTGGAGCGCGCCGCTCGCGGTGGCCGCCGGCGGGCTCTCCTGGAAGTCACGGTGCTCGCGCTCGCAGGCCGCCGCGAGGGTCAGGGCGGCCAGCAGGGCCAGCCGCCGGGAGCCGCATCCAGTCGTCGTGGTCACCGCTCACCTCCGGGAGGCGCGCCCGCTCCGACGCGCGGAATGCCGTACTCGTCGAGGATGCGCGCGATCGCGACGCGCTCGCGCGCCAGCGCCCCCTCGAGCGCCGCCCGCGTCGCGGGATCGTCGCGGCGCACCCCCATCGAGATGTCGAAGACGAAGGGGAGGAAGGGGAGGTCCACCTGGGGCGACACCGGGGTGAGCACCAGCGCCCCCTTCGCGTCGCGCGCGAACCAGCCGGCCAGCGGTCCCCACACCACCGCCACGTCCACCTCCCCGCGCTCGACCGCGTCCATGATGCGTGCGGGGGGGTTGGGGGACTCGTAGTCCCCGTAGACGCTGTAGCCCCGAACGTTCCCCACGATGCCCCGGCGCCCCAGGGCGTGCGCGGGCGGGGTGTTGGTGTAGTCGTCGCCGATGAGCTGCACGCCGATCGTCAGGCGGCGCAGCACCGGATCGTCGAAGGAGCGCACGCGATGTTTCGCGGCATCGCCGGCCCGCTGCACGAACACGTACGTGGAGCGATAGTAGGGGCGCGTCGTGAGCACCATGTCCACGCTCGAGGCGATCCCCGGGATCAGGTCGCAGGCCCCCGCCTTGAGCGACTTGCGGATGTGCCCCCGCTGCTGCGGCCACCAGGTGTACTGGAGCGGGCGCCCCAGGTCGGCGGCGATCACGCGCGCGATGCGGTTCTCGAACCCCTCTTCCTTCCGGTTGGAGAAGGGGAGGTTGTTCGGGTCGGCGCAGACGCGCAGCGGGGCCGGGCCGGCGGCCGTCGTCGCGGTGGCGCGCCCCACCGGCGCCGCCAGGGCGGGCACGGCGCCGGCATCGCGATGCCAGGCCCCCGCCATGGCGAAGGGGGGGATGAGCAGCAGCGCCGCCCACCAGCGCTCAGGGAAGCGCAAAGACATAGAGCGTCCCTCCCTTCTCCGTGTACTTCCCAAGGTCCCCGGTGGCCCCCACGAACCCGTCGCTCGCCGCCGAGTCGAGCGGGTTCGCATCGTTGGTGACGGTGGAGCCGGGCCATCCGCCCACGCCATCGAAGATGGCCACGTACTGCCTCCCGTCCGCGCCGCGCCAGGTGACCGGCTGGCCGATGCTCCCCGAGCCCAAGCGGAACTGCCAGAGCAGGGCGCCGCTCCGCGCGTCGAGCGCGCGGAACCAGCGGTCCTGCGTCGCGTAGAACACCACGTCGCCGGCCGTGGCGAGCGCTCCCGAGTACACCGGGAAGTTCTCGTCCACCTTCCACACCGCCTTCCGCTGCACCGGGTCCCAGGCGATCATCGCGCCGCGCTTCCCCCCCGGCCCCGCGTACATCTTCGTCACCGTCCCCAGGTAGGGCGTCCCCTCGATGTAGCTCGCCTCGACCCCCTGCACGTCCATGCACTGGTTGATGGCGGGGATGTACACGAGCCCCGTGCGGAAGGAGTAGGCCATCGGCTCCCAGTCCTTCCCCCCCGGCACCGCCGGGCAGATGTGGCGCACCACCACCCCGGTGCGGATCGCCTTCTCCGGATCCTCCGTCGGGTAGCCGGTCTTCGTGTCGACCGAGGTGACCGCGTTCACGAACACGTAGGGATCGGCGGAGAGGATCTCGCCGGTCGCGCGGTCCATCACGTAGAAGTAGCCGTTGCGCTCCGCGCGCAGCAGCGTGCGCCGCGGCCTCCCCGCGATCGGGAGGTCGAGGAGCATGCTCTCGTTGACCGCGTCGTAGTCCTGCTTGTCGTGCGGGGCGATCTGGTACGCCCACTTCGCCTGCCCCGTCTCGGGATCGCGCGCGAACAGGGTCGCCGCCCACTTGTTGTCGCCCGGGCGCAGGTCGGGGTTCCACGGGCCGGCGTTCCCGGTGCCGTAGTAGAGGAGGTTCAGCTCGGGATCATACGAGAACCATCCCCACATCGATGCCCCCCCGTTCTGCCAGCCGAGGGGCTGCCAGCTCTTCTCCCCCAGGTCCTGGCCCCGGTCCTTCGCGTAGAAGGGATTGAACCCCGCGCCGATCAGCACGTCCCTGTCCGGCCCCGTGTGATAGGCGCGCCAGGCGATCGCGCCGGTCGCGGCATCGAGCGCCGTCACCCAGCCGCGCACACCGAACTCCCCGCCGGAATTGCCGACGATGACCTTCCCCTTCACCACGATGGGGGCCATGGTCATCGTCTCGCCGCGCTTGATGTCCCCCACGCGCACGCGCCAGGCTTCCTGGCCGCTGGCCGCGTCCACCGCGATCACCTGGTTGTCGAGGGTCGCGAAGAACACGCGCCCGTCGGCGTAGGCCGGCCCGCGGTTGATGTGGCCGCAGCAGCTCACCCCCGGCGCGGAGAGGAGGTAAGGGGGGCGGTACTTCCACTTCACCGCCCCCTTGTTCGCCAGGTCGAGCGCGACCAGCTGGTTCGGGAAGGGGGTCACGAGGTACAGGGTGCCGTCCACGATCAGCGGCGCTCCCTCGTGCCCCTTCCGGATCCCGGTCGACCAGCTCCACGCCAGCTGCAGCCGCGACACGTTGCCGGCGTTCACCTGGCCCAGCGCGCTGTAGCGGGTGTTCGCGTAGTCCTTCGACGCGATCGTCCACTCCCCGTCGTCGGCGGGGAGGTTCGTGGCGCCCACGCCACTCGCGCGCGCCAGCGTCGTCGCGCGCACCGTGCCGGGGTCGCCGGTGATCGCGGCATCGGCCTTCTCGCGGCAGCCCCACGATCCCACGAGCGACGCGAGCAGCGCGGCCCGCGGGAGCGCGGCGCGCAGGCGGCTACGGAAGGGCGAAGACATTGAGCGTCCCTCCCTTCTCGGTGTACTTGGGCAGGTCGCCCATCGCACCGACGAACCCCGCCGCCGCGAGCGAGTCCCCGGGATTCAGGTCGCCGGCGACCACCGCGCCCGCCCACCCCCCCGGCCCGTCGAAGATGGCGACATACTGCTTTCCGTCCGGCCCCTGGAAGGTGATGGGCTGGCCGATGATCCCCGAGGCGGTGGTGAAGTCCCAGAGCCGCGCGCCGGTGCGCGCGTCGACCGCGCGGAAGTGCCGGTCCATCGTCCCGTAGAACACCACGTCCCCCGCGGTGACCAGCGCGCCGCTCCACACGGGGAAGTTCTCGCGCAGTTGCCACGCGGGGCGCCTCGCGACGGGATCCCACGCGGTGAGGAAGCCGCGGTTCCCGCCGGGGCCGGGCTTCATCGTGACCTCGGCGCCCACGTACGGCGTGCCGGCGATGTAGTTCGCCTCGACGGTGCCGAAGTCCATGCACAGGTTCTGGTGCGGGATGTAGAGCAGCTTCGTGCGCGGCGACCACGCCGAGGGCTGCCAGTCCTTCGCCCCCGGCGACGCGGGGCACACGTCGCGCACGACCGTGCCCGCGCGTGGCGTCTTGGCGGCGTTGACGATGGGCCGCCCGCTCTTCAGGTCCACGCCCATGGTGCTGTTCACGTGCACGAAGGGAGTGGCCGAGAGCACCTCCCCCGACGCGCGATCCATCACGTACAGGTAGCCGTTGCGCTCGGGGAGGAGCGCCACCTTGCGCGCCTTCCCATCCACCGTGAGGTCGACCAGCACCGCCTCGTTCACGCCATCGTGGTCCCAGAGGTCGTGCGGCGTGAACTGGTAGGCCCACACCGCCTCCCCCGTGTCGGGGTCACGCGCCATCAGGCTCGTGGCCCACTTGTTGTCGCCGCGGCGCAGCTCGTGATTCCATGGCCCCGGGTTCCCGGTGCCGTAGTAGATGAGGTTCAGCGCGGGATCGTAGGAGATCCATCCCCACACCGTCCCCCCGCCATTACGCCACGCCTGGCCGGGCCAGGTGGTGGCGCCGAGGTTCGGCTTGCGGTCGAGCGGGTAGAAGGGCTTGAAGCGCGCGCCGATCCTGACGTCCTCGTCGGGGCCCGCGGTGTAGGCCCGCCACGCGATGGTGCCGGTGCGCGCGTCGAGCGCCGTGAGCCACCCGCGCACCCCATACTCGCCGCCCGAGTTCCCCACCAGCACCTTGCCGCGCACCACGAGCGGCGCCATGGTGATGCTCTCGCCGCGGTTGATGTCGCCCACGCGGGTGCGCCAGCGCTCGCGCCCATGCTCGGCGTCCACCGCCACCACCTGGTTGTCGAGGGTGGCGAAGTAGATGGTGCCGTCGGCGTAGGAGGCGCCGCGGTTCACCAGGTCGCAGCAGGCCGCGCCCCCGGCGGCGCGGAGCACCGGGGGCCTGTACTTCCACCGGAGTGCCCCGTGCCGCGCCAGGTCCAGCGCCACCAGCTCGTTCGGGAAGGGGGTGACGAGGTACAGCGTGCTCCCCACGACGAGGGGCGCCCCCTCGTGCCCTCGCAGGCTCCCCGTGGAATAGCTCCAGGCGAGCGTCAGCTGCCCCACGTTCGCCGCGGTGACCTGCGCGAGGGGGGAATACCGGGTGCTCTGGTAGTCGCGCGCGGGGATCGTCCACTCGGCGGCACGATCGTCGCCACCCACCATCCCGGCGCCCGGCTTCTCGCGGACGTCCCCGGCGCGGCAGCCGATCGGCGCGATGAGCCACGCCGCCGCAACCAGGAGGGCGGCGGCG
>DASWVQ010000139.1:0-7901 GCA_036401195.1 Gemmatimonadaceae bacterium | reverse complement strand
CACCTTCCTCGAGCGAGTCCGCGAGTTCTTCGAGCGCGACGGCTACCGGGTGGCCACCGCGCGGTCGGGCGAAGAGGCGCTGGAGATGCTCGAGCACGTGCAGGTCGACTGCGTGCTGCTCGACATGCAGATGGCGGGGATCTCCGGGCTGGAGACCTGCCGTCGCCTCAAGGCGAACCCCGCCACGCGCGACATCCCGGTGGTGATGCTCACCGCCCACGACGATCAGGCGACGGTGATCGAGGCGCTCGACGAGGGGGCCGACGACTTCATCGCCAAATCGAGCGACTTCGGGCTGCTCCGCGGACGGGTGTGCGCGCAGCTGCGCCGCCGGCACTTCGAGGCCGAGAACCGGCAGATGCGCGAGGAGCTGCACCGCCGCGAGATGGAGGCCCGCGAGGCCCGCGCCTCCCGCGAGCTGGCGGAGATCCGCGCCGCACTGCTCGCCGATCTCGAACGCAAGAACCGCGAGCTGGAGCGCGCCCGCGAGCAGGCAGTCCGCGAGAGCCGCTTCAAGTCGCGCTTCCTCGCCAACATGTCGCACGAGCTGCGCACGCCGCTGAACGCGATCATCGGCTTCTCCGAGGTGCTGGGCGACGGGCTGATGGGGACGATGACCGAGCGGCAGCGCGGCTTCGTGGGCGACATCTTCCGCGCCGGCAAGCACCTCCTCTCGCTGATCAACGACATCCTCGACCTGTCCAAGGTGGAGGCGGGCAAGATGATGCTCGACCTGGCGTCGACGGAGGTCTCGTCGCTGCTCGCGAACAGCCTGTCCATCGTGAAGGGACAGGCGGCGACCCGGCGCGTGCAGCTCGACATGGAGATCGCCGCGGACCTGGGTTCGATCCGCGCCGATGCGCGGAAGGTGAAGCAGATCGCGTACAACATCCTCTCCAACGCGGTGAAGTTCAGCGGGGAGGGGGGCCAGGTGATGCTGCGGGCACGCCGGGTGGCGCGTGCCCAGGTGGGCACGAGCTGCGACGGGTGGCCGGGGCGCCGCTTCCCCCTGCCGGCCGGCAACGACGCGGAGTTCCTGATGCTCAGCGTCACCGACGACGGGATCGGGATCGCCCGCGACGCCATGGAGACGCTCTTCAAGCCCTTCACCCAGGTGGAGGGGGGACTGGCCCGTGGCTTCGAGGGCACCGGGCTTGGCCTGGTGATGGTCAAGCTGCTGGCCGAGCTGCATGGGGGCACCGTCGCCGTGGAGAGCCTGCCCGGCGAGGGCTCGTGCTTCACGGTGTGGCTCCCCTACCGTGCCGCGGAGCCCGACCAGGCCACCGGGGGGAGCGCGCCCGCCACCCTCCCCCAGCCGCGGGTCCCGCAGGATGCGCCGACCGCGCTGGTGGTGGAGAACGACGCCACGTCGGTCGCACTGATCCAGCTGCAGCTGGAGGCCGAGGGATTCCACGTCGTCCACGCGGCGACCGCGGACGAGGCGCTCCGGGTGGCGACGGAGCAGCCGCTGTCGCTCATCACCCTGAACGTGCTGCTGCCGGACGGCCACGGCTGGGACTTCCTCCGCCGGCTGAAGGAGGTCCCCGCCCTGCACCGCATCCCGGTGGTGATCATCTCGATCCTCGCCGACCGCCGGCGGGGGTTCGCCCTCGGCGCGGCGGCGGTGCTGCAGAAGCCGATCGGCCGGCAGGAGCTGCTCCAGCTGCTCGTGGAGCTGGGCCTCTCGCCCAGGGCCGACGAGGGGCTCCGCGTCCTGGTGGTGGATGACGACCGCGCCGCGGTGGAGCTCACGGCCGCCCGCCTGGTCGACATCGGGGCCACGGTGCTGCGCGCCTCGGGCGGGCGCGAGGCCATCGAGGTCGCGAACCGCGAGCTGCCCGACCTCATCGTGCTCGACCTGATGATGCCGGAGGTGAGCGGCTTCGACGTGGTGGAGGCGCTGAACGAGCACCCGCAGACCACGCGCATCCCGATCATCGTGCTCACCGCCAGGGACATCACCACGGCGGACCGCACCCGGCTCAACGGCTACGTGTCGGCGATCATGCAGAAGGCCGCCTTCGACAGCGGCCGGTTCGCCGTGGAAGTGCGGCGGGCGATGTCCGCGCAGCCGGAGCACGCGTAAGGTGCCGCGCATCCTCGTGGTGGAGGACAACCCCGCGAACATGAAGCTCGCGAGCTTCCTGCTGGAATCCGCCGGCCACGAGGTGCTGGCCGCGACCAGCGCGGAGGCGGGCGTTGGCCTGGCGCGCGCGGAGCGCCCGAGCCTCATCCTGATGGACATCCAGCTCCCCGGCATGGATGGCCTGCAGGCCACGGCGTTGCTCAAGGCCGACGCGGGGACACGCGCCATCCCCGTGATCGCGCTCACGGCGCTGGCGATGAAGGGCGACGAGGAGCGCATCCGCGCCGCCGGGTGCGACGGGTACATCGCGAAGCCGCTCGACTACAAGCAGTTCCTGGCCACGATCGCGACGTGGCTCGCCGCCGTGGCGTGAGGCGGGCCGGCGAGCGGCCTACTGCCGGTAGAAGGTCACCGGCGACACGCCGCCATTCAGGAACGTGCCGTCCACCCGTGACCCGTTGGCGGACACGATCCCCCGGTACAGCGGCGCGAGCGTGCACGAGGCGCAGGTGGAGCCGGTGTACAGCATCAGCGTGTCGCCGTTCACCGTGCCCACCACCAGGTACGCGGCGTTCATGAACGGGGTCGCCGTCGTGCCCGTGCCGCTCACCATCCCGGCGCCGGTCTGGCGGAGCGTGAGCGTGTAGGTGTGCGCGATGTCAGGGCCGTCGCTGCTCCCGGCCCACGCCCCCGTCGCATCCACCGTCGGGGGCGTGGTGACCACGAGCGTGGTCCCGCCGCCACCCCCACCGCCGCCGCCGCCCCCCGAGCTTCCCTTGCTGGCCATGGGTGCATCGACCGCGGTGAGCACCTGGGTGGGGGCGGACAGGTCGGCGCACGCGGCAACCAGCGCGGCAACGACGGCGAGGGGCAGGACCCTGGCCACACGGGACATGGGCGTCTCCAGGAGGGCGGGAGTGGGATGGCTGAGGGCTGGCGCATTCGCGCCACCTCGATCCCGCTGACGGGGAAGCCCGCTCGTGTATTCCGGTGATGTTCATCACCTCTCGCCGGGGCAGCATGGTGCCGCCAGGCCGATGATCGCGTCGCATTCCCTCCCTGTCACGAGCCATGGGCGGAAGGAAGGCCGCGCGGTCCTTGATGGACCGCGCGGCCTCGTCCTCGTGCGCCGGCCGCCCTCCCGCCGGCCGCCGGCCTCACGCGAGCCTAGAATCCGATCGCGATCTGCGCCGCCAGCTCGTGCACGGCGTCGCCGGTCCCCTTGCGCTGCCGCAGCTCCAGCTTCCCGGTGGCGGTCGACGCGAAGTCGTAGCGCGTCCCCACGAGCACTCCGTGCGTGCTCGGCACGCGGTAATACGGGTCCGGCGCGGCGGCGGTGAACGCATCGTAGCGTGCGTAGGCCACCCACTCCCGCACGCGCCACCCGCCATAGGCGAAGAATCCGTCGTTCGACGTCGCCGGCCCGGCGGCGGGGTCGTGCGAGATGCGCTGGTACTCCGAGATCAGCTCCGCCCGCGGCCCCAGGTACGCCACGTAGCCGCCAACGATCCGCTGGCTCACGGGCTGCGCGAGCGGGTCACCGCCGAGCGCGGGAGTGCCGGCGGCCAGCCGGTCGACGTACCCGTTCACCCCCACCTGGAGTGCGCTCGTCACCTGCGACGAGAGCGCGACGGTGACCGACTTGCCCGTGTTGTTGTCGCCCTCCGGCGTGGACCCGATCCCATTCCCCACCAGCAGGTCGAAGCCGAGGTGCGCCGGGGTGAAGTCGCGCCCCGAGGCCATGAGCCCCAGCGCGTGCACGGGGAGCACCCCGCCATCGTCCTCGAACGCCACCAGCGGGGGGCGCTCGATCGTGGGCTGCATCAGCGCCCCATGGTGGAAGGCGGTGTTCCAGTACCCGAGCGGGTTGTGGTGCTTGCCGCCCCACAGCTTGAGCCGGGCCGTCGCCTCGTAGCCCACCACCACCCGCTCCACGTCCACGGCGAAGTCGGTCTCGTCGAACTCGAACACGGTCTCGCCCAGGAAGGTCCACCGGGGCGCGAGCCGCGAGGTGATGAACAGGTCGTACTGGCCGAGGCCGAAGCCCGACCGGCCGCCGGTGCTGTCGCTGGCGGCGTAGGTGACGTTGGCGAAGCCACGGATCGTGGTCTCCTGCGCGCGGGCGGCCCGGGGGCGCGCCGCGACGATCGACAGGATCGCCACGGCCAGCCCCAGCGCCCGCATCGTCCGGCGGGAATGCACGGTCATCGGTCGGCTCATCGGAGGGGATAGCCCGGGTCGGAGGGCTTCTTCCCCCCGACCGACAGCACCTTCACGCCGGCGCCCGCGGCCCCGGCCTCGACGAAGCCGATCGCGCCCGGGTGGCCCGCCACGTACTTCACCACGTCGCCCGCGTCGTCGAACTCCTTCGGCATCGCCGAGGCCTCGCCGCGGAACATCAGCGCCACCCAGCGCCGGCGGACGTCGTCCTCGCTCATCTTGAGCAGCGCCTGGTAGAACGCCCTGCGCAGCCTCACCAGCTCCACCACCTGCACCTTGCGATTGTCGAGCGTGCCCTTGCCGGTGAAGTACCGCCGCAGTTCCTCGAGCGACACGTCGCTCGCGCCGCTCGCCGCCGGCACCACCACCACCACCTGCCCCGCGGCGGGCGCGGGCATCGCCAGCGCCGCGATCACGAGCAGGATCGCGAGCACCGGCCGTTCCCATCGCGTCATGACTCCCTCCAGTCCCATGGTCACGCGGTCCCCCCATCGCGGAAGGTCCCGATCAGGTCCTGCAGCATCCCCGACTGCGCCGACATCTCCTCGGCGGTCGCGGCCAGCTCCTCCGCCGCCGCCGCGTTGCGGAGGACGACCTCGTTGATGTCGTGCATCGCGGCACCGATCTGCGCGAGCGCGACGTCCTGTTCCCCCGCCGCCCCCGCGACCCGCGTCGCCAGCACCGCCGTTTCCGTGCTCCCGCTCACCAGCGACTCCACGATCCCCGTGGACCGTGCCGCCACCACCCGGCTTTCCCCCGCCAGGCGGCCGATCTGCTCGGCGGCAATGCGCGACTCGTCGGCCAGCTTGCGGATCTCGTCGGCCACGACGCCGAAACCACGCCCGTGCTCGCCCGCGCGCGCCGCCTCGATCGCGGCGTTGAGGGCGAGCAGGTTCGTCTGCCCCGCGATGCGGTCCACCGCGGTCACGTGGTCGGAGATCGCTTCCAGCGACACCAGCGCCTCGCGGATCGCCACGCTCGCCGACTCCGCCGCCGCCGCCCGCTCCCGCGACAGCCGCTCCATCTCGGCCGCGTGCGCCGACGTCGCGCCCACCTGCCGCACCACCGCTGCCAGCGTGGCGCGCGTCTCGTCCATGCGCTGCGCCTCGAGCTCCGTCCCCGACGACAGGTCCCCGGCCGATGCCGCGACCTGGTCGGCCGCCAGCCGCATGGACTCGGCGCCGGCCCGCAGCTCCCCCACCGTGTGGCGGAGGGTGCGCAGCATGGCGGCGAAGGCCTCGCCGAAGCGATCGCCCTCGCCGCGCGCCACCACCGCCCCGCGCAGGTCGCCCGCCGCGAGCTGGTCGGCCACGTCGCTCATCTGGCGCAGGTAGAGGCGCATCGCCTCGAAGGCGCCCGCGAACCGGTCCGCGCCCGATGCGGGCGCGATCTGCACGTCGAGCCGGCCCACGGCGATCGCGTCGGCCAGCGCCGACATGCGCCGCAGGTAGTCGATCATGCGCCCCATCGCCTCGAGGAGGTCGGCGATCTCCCGGGTGCTCCCCGCCGGGAGGGCGACGGCCACGTCGCCGGTGGCGATGCGGTCGGCGACCGACGTCGCCTCCCGCAGCGGGTCCACGATCGCGCGCCCGGTGGCCGCCGCCCGGCTGCGCACCACGCCGAGGCCGAGGAGCGCGAGAAGCGCCACCATGATCCAGGTGAGCGCCGTCCATCGCTCGCTCCGCGCGAGGGCGTCGCGCAGGCTGCGCTCGTCCCGCGTGCGCAGGCTGTCGAGCGTCGCCCGCAGCTCCTGGTACCGCTGCATCATCACCGGCAGGTCGTCCATCGCCCCGGCCACCCCGGTGTCGGCGATGACCGACGCGCTGATGCGGTGCGCCCGGCGGTAGTATTCGGTGAAGGCGCGCGACACCGAGTCGGCACGCATCGGCGACACCAGCCCCGCGCGACGGGCCGAGTCCACGCGCGCCGCGAAGGTCGCCTGCAGGCTGTCGCCCCGGGCCAGGCTCTCCGCGTCGCGCATCGACACCGCGTCGCGGCTGGCGAGCTGCGTCTCCTGGGCGAGCGACCCGAGGTTGGCCGTGAGGACGAGCGACGGGTACAGTCGCGTACGGACGGTCGAGGCGGCGCGGCTCGCGAGCAGCCCCAGCCCGAGGCTGACCGCCAGGACCAGGGCGAGAGTGACGCCGGCGGCGAGTCCCAGTCGCGAGAGCGCCCGCCCGACCGACGGGAGCTGTTCGTGGGGGATTGGCCGATGCGCCCGATGAACGACGTCGTCCATGCGGCGGGGCGGGAGTCTGGGGATGCTGCCTTGCTGCGTGGGGGCAGCGTGGGGGGGAAGGCAGCGGCGGACACAGCCGCGTAAAACAAGGGACGAGCCGTTCCGGAATGCGTCACGGCCGAGGCTGCAAGTGGAACGACCACGCCATTGCTTTTCGTGTTATAACACGCAATATTCCTGACTGACCTGCTCCCCGCACGGACGGTCCCGTCCTGCCCGGCGGCCCCGGTCGTGGGGCAGTTCGCCGGACGACGATCGCCACTCGCCTCACCGCACGCATCCATGAAAAAGATCGGTTTCCTCTCCTTCGGCCACTGGAATCCTTCGCGGCAATCCGCCGTGCGGTCCGCGCGCGACGTGCTCCAGCAGTCGATCGAGCTCGCGGTGGCCGCCGAGGCGCTCGGCGCGGACGGCGCCTACTTTCGCGTGCACCACTTCGCGCAGCAGCTCGCGTCGCCCTTCCCCCTCCTCGCCGCCGTGGGCGCGCGCACGAGCCGCATCGAGATCGGCACCGGCGTCATCGACATGCGCTACGAGAACCCCTTCTACATGGTGGAGGACGCGGGCGCCGCGGACCTGATCGGCAACGGCCGGCTCCAGCTGGGGATCAGCCGCGGCTCGCCGGAGCAGGTCATCGAGGGATGGCGGCACTTCGGCCACGCCCCCGCCGACGGCGAGACCGACGCCGACATGGGCCGTCGCCACGCCGAGGTCTTTCTCGAGCTGCTGAAGGGCGAAGGGTTCGCGCGCCCCAACCCGCGCCCCATGTTCCCCAACCCGCCGGGCCTCCTCCGCCTCGAGCCGCATTCACCCGGGCTGCGCGAGCGCATCTGGTGGGGCTCGGCGTCGAATGCGACCGCCATCTGGGCCGCGCAGCTCGGGATGAACCTCCAGAGCTCCACCCTCAAGGCCGACGAGACGGGGGAGCCCTTTCACGTGCAGCAGGCGAAGCAGATCCGCGCCTTCCGCACGGCGTGGAAGGCGGCAGGGCATGCGCGCGAGCCGCGCGTCTCCGTGTCGCGCTCGATCTTCGCGCTCATGAACGACCGCGACCGGCTCTACTTCGGCCGCGACGACAGCAGCGACCGGGTGGGCGCCATCGACAACATGCGCGCCATCTTCGGGCGCACCTATGCCGCCGAGCCGGAGGTGCTGGTCGAGCAGCTGCGCGAGGACGAGGCGATCGCCGAGGCCGACACGCTGCTGCTGACCGTGCCGAACACGCTCGGCGTGGAGTACAACGTGCACGTGCTCGAGTCGATCCTCACGCACGTGGCGCCGGCGCTGGGCTGGCGGTAGCGCCGGTCCGTCCGCACGACGCTCGCCCTCCAGGGCGCCGTGCGGCGCGACGGCGAG
>DASWVQ010000138.1:0-1769 GCA_036401195.1 Gemmatimonadaceae bacterium | reverse complement strand
TCCCCCACCTGCTGCCGCCACATCGCGTAGTACAGCCCCATCCCGGCGAGCAGGGTCTCGTGGTCCCCCTGCTCCACCACCCGGCCCTGCTCGAGCACGTAGATCCGGTCGGCGTGCATCACGGTGGAGAGGCGGTGCGCGATCAGCACCGTGATCACGTCGGAGCTCTCGGAGATGTCGCGCATCGTGCGGGAGATCTCCTCCTCGGTGAGCGAGTCGAGCGCCCACGTCGCCTCGTCGAACACGAGCAGGTGCGGGCGGCGCAGGAGGGCGCGGGCGATCGCGAGGCGCTGCTTCTCGCCCCCCGAGATCTTCATCCCCCCCTCGCCGATCACGGTGTCGAGCCCCTCGTCGGCGCGCCGCATCAGCGACTCCGCCGCGGCGCGGCGCAGGGCGGCGAGGCACTCCGCGTCGCTCGCGTCGGGCCGCGCGAAGAGGAGGTTCTCGCGGATCGACCCGGCGAAGAGCTGCGCGTCCTGCGTCACGAGCCCGATCCGCTCGCGCAGGCGGTCGAGGTCCACCCGGGTGCTCTCCACCCCGTTGTACAGCACCTGCCCCCGGCCCGGCGGGTAGAGCCCCACCAGCAGCTTCACCAGGGTGGTCTTCCCCGCCCCCGAGGGGCCCACGAAGGCGATCGTCTCCCCGCGCCGCACCTGGAAGCTCACCTCGGAGAGCGCCGCCTGCCGGGCGGTGAGGTGGGTGAAGGTGACGTGCGCGAAGGACAGCTCGCGCAGGTCGTCCACGGGCACGGGGTTCGCCGGCTTCGGGTCCACCGGCGTCTGGAGGATCTGCTCGAAGGTGGCGAGCGAGGCCTCCGTCTCCCGGTAGATGTTGATGATGTTCCCCAGCTCCTGGAGCGGGCCGAAGATGAAGAAGGAGTAGATGAGGAGGGAGAAGAACTGCCCCACCGTGATCTGCCGGTCGAAGATCAGGTAGAGCATGAAGAACAGGATCGACGTCCGGAGGAAGTTGACCGTCGTCCCCTGGATGAAGCTGAGCGAGCGGATGTAGCGCACCTTCCGCAGCTCGAGCTTGAGGATCTTCCCCGTGGTCTGGTTGAGCCGCGCGATCTCCTGGTCGGCCAGGCCGAGCGACTTCACCAGCTCGATGTTGCGCAGCGACTCGGTGGTGGAGCCGGCGAGCGCCGTCGTCTCCGCCACGATCTGCTTCTGGATCACCTTGATCCGCTTGCTCAGCACGGAGCTGAGGACGCCGAGCAGGGGGATGGTGAGCAGGAACGCGGGGGCGATCGCCCAGTGCACCTTGAAGGCGTAGACCATCACGAAGATCACGCCCACGAGGGTGGTGAACATCACGTTCACGAAGGCGGCGATGAAGCGCTCCACGTCGGTGCGCACCTTCTGCAGCTTCCCCAGCGTCTCCCCGCTCCGCTGGTCCTCGAACACCTGGTAGGGGAGCGAGAGGGAGTGGCGGATGCCGTCGGAGTAGAGCTGCGCGCCCAGCCGCTGCGTGACCACGTTGACGAAGTAGTCCTGGAAGTTCTTCGCCACGCGCGACACGAAGGCCACGCCCACGGCGGCCCCGAGCAGCAGGGTCACGCCGCGGAGGAACTCGCGGTTCGTGTACTGGTCGTGCTTGGTGGCGTAGTCATCGATGACGTGCCGGAAGATCAGCGGGTCGAGCAGGGAGAACACCTGGTTGATCGTCGCGAGGACGAGGGCCAGGGTGACGAGGGGCCAGTAGCCGCGCAGGTACCGCATGAGGAGGCGCATGCGGCGAATATATCGTCGGCGTCGCGGGGCGGGGCG
>DASWVQ010000137.1:0-1566 GCA_036401195.1 Gemmatimonadaceae bacterium | reverse complement strand
ACGGCGAGGCGCAGGAGCAGGTCGGCGGCGAGTGAGCTCCCCCCCGGCGTGGCGTTGTCGGCGGGATCGCGCGGCCGGGTGACGAGCGACTCCGCGTCGCTGGCGGTGTCGAAGAAGGCGCCGGCCTCCGCGTCCCAGAACCAGCGCAGGCAGGAGTCGGCGAGGGCGCGCGCGCGGTCGAGCCACGCCCGGTCGAGGGTGAGCTCGTACAGGGCGAGGGCGCCCAGCCCCACGCTCGCATGATCCTCGAGGAAGCCGGGGATGCGGCTCTCCCCCTCCTTGTGCGAGCGGAAGACGCGGGCGCTCCCCTCCACGGTGCGCACCATCTCCCGGAAGAGGAAGTCGCCATTCTCCAGCGCCATCGCGCGTAGCGACTCGCTGCCGAACGCCCGCGCCCCCTCCGCGAGGGCGCGCAGCATCAGCCCGTTCCAGGAGGCGAGGATCTTCTCGTCGCGTCCCGGGGCGACGCGCCGCGCGCGGGTGCGGTAGAGGAGCTCGCGCGCGCGCCCGATGCGGGCGTCGAGCTGCTTCGGGGTGATCTCGTGCTTCACCGCCACCGTGAGCGGATCCTCGGGCACGTGCAGGATGTTCCGCTCCTCGAAGTTGCCGTGCGCGGTCACGCCCCAGTACTGCTTCACGAGCGCGGCGTCGTCTCCGAGCAGGGCGTCGAGCTCCGGTTCGTCCCAGAGGTAGAACTTCCCTTCCACTCCCTCGCTGTCGGCGTCGAGGCTGGAGTAGAAGCCGCCGGCCGGGGAGGTCATCTCGCGGTCGAGCCACTGGAAGGTCATCTCCACGGCGCGGCGCACCTCGTCGTTTCCCGTCGCCTGCCAGAGGTGCACCCCCGCCTGGGCGAGGAGGGCGTTGTCGTAGAGCATCTTCTCGAAGTGGGGCACGAGCCACTGCGCGTCCACGGTGTAGCGCGCAAAGCCGCCCCCCACCTGGTCGAAGATCCCGCCGCGCGCCATCGCCAGGTACGACTGCTCGACCATCGCGAGCACGCTCGCGTCGCGCCGGCGCGCCCACCAGCGGAGGAGGAAGTCGAGGGTCATCGCCTGCGGGAACTTGGGGGCCTGGCCGAAGCCGCCATTCGCGGGATCGAAGTTGCGCCGGATGGCGCGCACGGCGCGGTCGAGCAGCTCGGGGGTGGGGGCGCCGGTGCTCACCGCCGCCTCGGCGGCCGCGCCGTAGATCCCCCGCATCTGCTGCGCGGTGTGCTCCACGTCGCCGCGCCGCTCGCTCCAGGCGGTGTGGATCGCCCGCATCACCTTGGTGAAGGAGGGGATGCCGTGGCGGTCCTCGGGGGGGAGGTAGGTGCCGCCCCAGAAGGGGACCCCCTCGGGGGTGAGGAAGACCGTCATCGGCCAGCCGCCGTGCCCCGTCATCGCCTGCACCGCGGCCATGTAGATCGCGTCGATGTCGGGGCGCTCCTCGCGGTCCACCTTGATGTTCACGAAGTGCTCGTTCATCACGCGCGCGGTCGCCTCGTCCTCGAACGACTCGCGCTCCATCACGTGGCACCAGTGGCAGGCGGCGTAGCCCACGGAGAGGAGGATCGGCTTCTCCTCG
>DASWVQ010000136.1:0-6628 GCA_036401195.1 Gemmatimonadaceae bacterium | reverse complement strand
CCCGACTTCGTGTCGTTCAATGGCCGGCCGAACCAGTACATCGAGGCCCCCATCCGCGTGAAGCGCGGGGACCGGGTGCGCTTCTGGGTGGTGAACGCCGGGCCCACCCACCCCTGCAACTTCCACGTGGTGGGGGAGCAGTTCGACACCGTGTACCTGGGGGCACCCCCGGGGTCGCCCATCCGCGGCGTCCAGACCTGGGACGTGCCCCCCGGCGGCGGGATGTGCTTCGAGCTGCTGTGCGACGTGGCGGGGGAGTTCCCCTTCGTGAACCATGGCTTCGGCCACGGACAGAAGGGGTCGATCGGGTTCCTCGTGGTCGAGGAGTGAGGCCATCGGCGACCAGCCCTGACGGCTGGTCGCCGACCCTCGTTCACTTCCCCTGCTCGAGCATGTGCCGCGCGGCCTCCTGGTGCGCCTTGAACGCCGGCGCGACGTCGGTGACCAGCTTGCGCACCTCGGCGTTCTTCAGCGCGGGAAGGAGCGTGGCGTTGATCGCGTCGATCACCGCGCCATGGAAGGCCACCTCGTGCTCGAGGAAGGCGCGGTCGAAGGCGGCGCCCTTCACGGACCGCAGCTTCTTCATCGCGGCCTGGTGATCGGCCGCCATGGCGAAGTCCCTCGGCGCCGTCGGCGTCACGCCGAGCTTCGTCGCCAGGTCGCGCCCCATCTGCCGCACCTGCCGGTGATCGCGCGCCAGCATGCGGCCGAAGTCGCGCACGGCCACGGTGGTGCCGCGGCTCGCGGCAAGCTGCCCCGTCTCGATGTCCCAGCTGTTGGCGGCGTCGAAGATGGCGACGATGGGTCGTCGAGCGCGGGGGCGGCGGTCGCCGCGCGGACGGCCTTCGGCGGGGTCCCCTGCGCCATGGTGGCGGCCGGGAGGGCGATCAGCGTCGCCCCCAGGGCGGCGACGAGGAATCGGGTCGAGCGGAAGGTGACGGGGGTGCGCATCGGTACGGGCTCCTGAGTGGGGGTCGGTAGCGACGTCCGGTCGGGCGTCCTGGTGCAACGATGCCGCGGGGGGATAAATATGTCAAGTATTTTCTTTGTTTATTGCGCTTTGTCGGCCCCGCCCTTATCGTAGGGGCAGGGAGGATCCGATGACTGCACCCGCCTGGGACACCCGCTTCTTCGAGAGCACCAAGGGCCGGATCGTCGACCTGCTGCGGCAGGGGGTCGACACGGTCGACGAGCTCGCCGTGCGCCTGGAGCTCACCGACAACGCGGTGCGGCTGCACCTGGCCACCCTCGAGCGCGACGGCGTCGTGCGCGCCGCCGGGGTGCGGCGCGGCGGTGGCGTGGGGAAGCCCGCGACCCTCTACGAGATCACCCCCGCCGCCGAGCCCACCTTCTCGCGCGCCTACCTCCCCCTGCTCTCCGCGCTGCTCGAGGCGCTTGGGGATAGAATGGAGGTCCGCGAGCTGCGCGCGCTGATGCGCGACGCGGGGCGCCGCCTCGCCGCCGGCCAGCCCGGCGGGGACGGGGATGCGCGGGCGCGCGCCGAGCTGGCGTCGCAGGTGCTCAACGCCCTCGGGGGGATCACCCGGGTGGAGGACGCCCCCGACGGCAGCGCGCGCGTGCGCGGCTGCGGCTGCCCCCTCTCGGTGGCGGTGGCGCAGAGGGAGGAGGTGTGCGTCGCCGTGCAGGCGATGCTGCGGGAGGTGACGGGGGGTGAGGTGAAGGAGCACTGCGACCGGAGCGGGAGGCCGCAGTGCCAGTTCATCGTTCCTGAGGACTGACGGGCAACGGCAACTGACGGCCGCCGGCTCTCGGCCCTCGGCTCTCGGCACGAATCCGGAAACGAGCGACGCGCGAGGGCGCGCGCGCTCGATCGCCCCGGCGGGTAACCGCACGAGGTGTGCGCGCTAAAGGGCGGCGCAGCCGCCCAGGCGCGCTTCCGGATTCGTGCCGAGGCCCGACGCCCGAAGCCCGACGCCCTTGCCTGTCGTTGACGTTCACCAGCCAACGGCGAACGGCAACGGCAGGCGGGGGCCTCGGCCGTCAGGCGTCAGGCCTCGGCACGAAACCGGAAACGAGCGGCGCGCGGGGTCGCGCGCGCTCGATCGCCTCGGCGGGTTACCTCATGAGGTTTGCGCGCTAAAGGGCCGCATAGCGGCCCAGGCGCGCTTCCGATTCCAAAGCCGAGAGCCGAGGGCCGAGAGCCGAGCGCCGGCGGCCGTCAGTTGCCGTTCACGAGCCCCTCAGAACTTCTCACCCTTGGCCTCTCTCGCCGCACTGCCCACCGGCCGGATGCGCGAGATCATGTTGTAGAAGAAGAGCAGGATCCCTGTTCCCTGCGCGAAGCCGGCGGCCACGATCGCCCAGCGCAACGCCGCGCCGTCGGAGAAGGGACGCAGCAGTTCCCCCATCACCCTCGTCGCCGTGCCGAGGGTCACGAGCCAGTACGCCGCGGCCGCCAGCTCCGGGCGATACCGCTCGTCGCCGCTCGCGGGGCGGGGAAAGAGCCAGAGCGCCACCCCCTGGATCATCAGCATCACGAACCCCACGAGGATCGCGTGCGTGTGCGCGCTGATCTCGTACGTCGAGGGATAGTGCGCGTACAGCTCGCGGCGCACGATCATCCACGCGCCGAGCAGCAGGCCGATGGTGAGGAAGGCGATCGCGGTCTTGAGGTAGCGACGGACGAGCGAGTACATGGCCTCTCAGGGAAGCTGGGGCTCCCCCTCCGAGAGCCGCGCGGAGGCGGCGGGGCCCCAGGTCCCCGCAGGATAATTCGGGAAGTCCCCCGGCGGAGCCTCCTCCCAGGCCTGGATCACCGGATCCACCACGCGCCACGACGCCTCCACCGCGTCGCTGCGGGTGAAGAGGGTCGCGTCGCCCGTCATCGCGTCCAGCAGGAGCGTCTCGTACGCCGAGTGCTGCTCGGCGCCGAATCCCGCCGCGTAGCTGAAGTCCATGCTCGCGCTGGTCATGCGCATGTCCACCCCGGGAACCTTCACCTGGAAGCGCAGCGAGAGCCCCTCCTCGGGCTGGAGCTGGAAGGTGAGGCAGTTCCCCTCCACCGGCTGCCCCTCGCCGTGCGGCAGCACCATGTGCGGCGGCCGCCGGAAGTGGATCACCACCTCGGTGTCGCGGCGCGCGAGGCGCTTCCCGGAGCGCAGGATGAAGGGCACCCCCTGCCACCGCCAGTTGTCCACGTGGAGGCGGAGCGCGGCGTACGTCGCCGTCGTCGAGCGGGGGGCGACGCCGGCCTCCTCGCGGTAGCCGGGGACCGGCGCGCCATCGATGGATCCCGCGCCATACTGCCCGCGCACGGCGACGCGCGCGACGTCGCCGGGGGCGATGGGCCGGATCGCCTCCAGCACCTTCACCTTTTCGTTCCGCACCGACTCGGCGCGGAAGGCCACCGGCGGCTCCATCGCGGTGAGGGCGAGGAGCTGGAGCAGGTGGTTCTGGAACATGTCGCGCACCACCCCCGCTTCCTCGTAGTAGCCGGCGCGGTGCTCGACGCCCACCACCTCCGCCGCCGTGATCTCCACCCGCGCGATGTGGTCGCGGGTCCACACCGGCTCGAAGATCGAGTTGCCGAACCGGAACACGAGCAGGTTCTGGACGGTGTCCTTCCCGAGGTAGTGATCGATGCGGAAGACCTGGTGCTCCGCGAAATGCGCTCGCACGGCGGCGTTCAGGGCGCGCGCGCTGGCGAGGTCGCGGCCGAAGGGCTTCTCCACGATGATCCGCACCCAGGGCCGCCCGGCGGGGTCGTCGCGCCGCGCCGCGAGCCCGCTCTCGGAAAGGTGCACGAGCACTCCCTCGTACACGCTCGGCGGGAGCGCGAGGTGAAAGAGCCGTCCGCGCCCCTCCCCGTTGCTCCCCGCCCCGCCACGCTCGATCGCCGCGAGCCGCGCGTCCAGCGCCACGTACGTCGCCGGGTCGTCGAGGTCGCCGCCCACGTAGGCGAGCCGCGCGGCGAAGGGCGCCCACCGCGCGGGATCCACCGGCCCTTCCCCGTGCTCCGCGACCGCCTCCCGCATCGCCGCACGGAACTCCTCGTCGGTCATCGGCTCGCGCGCCACGCCGATCACGTGGAACTCGGCGGGGAGGAGCCCGTCGCAGGTGAGGTGATAGAGCGCGGGGATGAGCTTCCGTCGCGTGAGGTCGCCGCTCGCGCCGAGGATGATCATCGTGCACGGCGCGCCGTGGGCGTGCGGCGACGCGAGCGCCGCGTCGGGCTGCGTGAGGGTGGACTGCACGCGGAGCTCCGCCGGCGGCGCGCCCCCCGGTGGGGTGCCGGGCGCCGGTGACGGCGCCGGAAGCACCTCCGTCCCGGGGGGCGGGGCCGCGGGAGCGGTCATGCCTTCTTCACCGCGTGGCCGCCGAACTGGTGGCGCAGCGCCGCGATCACCTTCGCGCCGAACGACTCCGCCTGCCGCGACCGGAAGCGCGCCTGGAGGGAGAGGGTGATCACGGGGGCGGGGACGTTCAGGTCGATCGCCTCCTGCACCGTCCAGCGTCCCTCCCCCGAGTCCTCCACGTAGCCGCGGATCGCCGCGAGCTGCGCGTCGCCGGCGAAGGCGCGCTCCGCCAGCTCGTTGAGCCAGGAGCGCACCACGCTCCCCCGGTTCCACACCGCCGCCACCTGGTGCAGGTCGAGGTCGAAGTGCGTGGAGGCGTGCAGGATTTCGTAGCCCTCGGCGTACGCCTGCAGCATGCCGTACTCGATCCCGTTGTGCACCATCTTCACGTAGTGCCCCGCGCCGGTGGGGCCCACGTGCGCGTAGCCTTCGGGGGGCGCGAGGGTGGTGAAGGCCGGCTCGCAGCGCGCGACCGCCTCGCGCTCGCCCCCCACCATGAGGCAATAGCCGTTCTCGAGCCCCCAGATCCCGCCGCTCGTGCCCGCGTCGACGTAGGCGATCCCGCGCTCGGCGAGTGCGGTGCCGCGGCGGATCGTGTCGTGGAAGTTCGAGTTCCCCCCGTCGATGATGATGTCGCCGGGCTGGAGGTGCTGCACGAGCTCACTGATCGTGTCGTCCACCGGCGCGCCGGCGGGGACCATGATCCACGCCACGCGCGGCGCGTGGAGCCGCGCGCACAGGTCGGCGAGGTCGCTGGCCCCCTCGGCTCCCTCCTCGACCACCTGCTGGATCGCCTCCGCGCTCCGGTCCCACACCACGAGCTGGTGCCCGCCGCGGAGCAGCCGGCGCACCATGTTCCCGCCCATCCGGCCGAGCCCGATCATCGCGAGTCGCATCGTCATCCTCGGGAACTTCCGTGTGTGGCGTGAAGGCCGGTGGCCTGGGGCATCGCGACGCCATCGGGGAGCCCAGCCGCCGCGTCGGTGTCGAGGAGCCAGCTCGCGTTCCGAACGAGTGCCGCGGGCACCTGGAGCGGGTCGGCCCCGGGGGCGAGCGCGCGGGCCACCGCGTCGCGCTTGCCCGCCCCCGTGGCGAGCACGAGGCAATCGCGCGCGGCGGCGATCACCGGCGGGGTGATGGTGAGCCGCTCGTGCGGCGGCACAGGGCTCGACGCGGGGATCACCCGGCGCGCGTGCTCCGCCAGGCTGGCGGCGCCGGGAAAGAGCGACGCGGTGTGCCCATCCGCCCCGATGCCGAGCAGCAGCACGTCGAGGGCGGGGGGAAGGGCGTTGGCGTAGCCGCGCGCCGCGCTCCACGCGTCCGCGTCCGCTCCGTCCATGGGGTGCACCGCCGCCGGCGGCGCGTCCAGGTGGTCGAGCAGCGCCTCGCGCGCCATGCGGAAGTTGCTCGCGGGATCGTCCGCGGGGACGCGGCGCTCGTCGCCGAACCAGAGGGTCACCCGGTCCCACGCGACGGGGAGCGACGCGAGCGCGCGGTACACGGGGCGCGGCGTGCCGCCGCCGGTGAGGGCGAGGTGGCAGTGGCCGGTGCGCTCGATCGCGGCCGCGATGGCGTCCGCAATGCGCGCCGCCGCGCCGGCGGGGTAGTCGGACGGCGCCCAGGAGAGGACCACGGGATGGGAAGGCATTCCACGGGCGGGCGTGCATCATCCGCGCCACGTCAACGGCAACTGACGGCTGGGGCTCTCGGCCCTCGGCTCTCGGCTCTCGGCCCCGGAATCGGAAGCGCGCCTGGGCGGCTGCGCCGCCCTTTAGCGCGCAAACCGCATCGAGGTTGAACTTCGCCGGGTAAGGAAATCGAGCGCGCGCGCCCTCGCGCGTCGCTCGTTTCCGGATTCGTGCCGAGGCCTGATGCCTGACGGCCGAGGCCCCCGCCCTCGCCGTTGCCGTTGGCGGTTGGTTGGGGAACGTCAACGACCGGCACCGGTCTCGGGACCGACAGCTAAGGGCGTGGGGCTTCGGGCTTGGGGCCTCGGCACGAATCCGGAAGCGCGCCTGGGCGGCTGCGCCGCCCTTTAGCGCGCCAACAGCATGTGGTGAACTTCGCCGGATAAGGAAGATCGAGCGCGCGCGCCCCCGCGCGCCGCTCGCTTCCGATTCCGTGCCGAGGGCCGAGAGCCGAGAGCCGGCAGCCTTCAGTGGCCGTTGACGTTCCCCCGTTCACTCCCGCCTGAGCACCACCCCCGCCCTCTCCCCCGTGAACTTCCCGTCGCGCACCGCGAACTTCCCGTTCACGAGCACGTGCACCATCCCCTCCGCCATCTGGTGCGGATCCTCGTACGTCGCGCGGTC
>DASWVQ010000135.1:0-2307 GCA_036401195.1 Gemmatimonadaceae bacterium | reverse complement strand
GCGCGGGGCGCGGTGAGCTTTCCCGTGAGGCCGTCGAGCACCAGCCGCGCCTCCAGCTCCGCCGCCACGTGCGCCGGGTACTTCCCGGTGAGCATCGCGAGCACCTCGTCGAAGGCGGCGCGGGTGAGCGCATGGTACGGGTAGGCGCGGCGCACGAAGTCGTACAGCGCGTCCGCGGTCCAGTCGTCCTCCACCGCGACGATCGCCACCAGCACCTGCGCCAGCACGTCGAGGGCGTTCTGCACCACGCGCGTGGGCTCCACGTCGCCCTCGCGCATCGCGCCCACGATGGTCAGGGTCTCGGCCGCGTCGTCGCGGAAGGTGGGAACGAAGATCCCGCGGCTCACCGCCTCCAGCGAGTGCCCCGCGCGGCCGATGCGCTGGAGCCCGGAGGCGACCCGCTTGGGGGACTGGATGTTGAGCACCAGGTCCACCGAGCCGATGTCGATCCCCAGCTCGAGGGCGCTGGTGGTGACGAGGGCGCGCACCTCGCCCGCCTTGAGCGCCGTCTCCAGCCTGTGCCGCCGCTCGCGCGAGAGGGAGCCGTGATAGGGGAGGGCGAGCTCCTCGCCGGCGAGGATGTTCACCCGCCCCGCGACCTTCTCCGCCTGCGCGCGGTTGTTCACGAACACCAGGGTGGTGCGCGCCCCCTGGATCTCGCGGAGCACGAGGGGGGCGACGCTCGTCCAGATCGTGCCTCCTACGTCGCCCAGGTCGGCCACGGGCGACACCACGCGCGTCTCCATCACCTTCACCGCGCCGCAGTCCACGATGCGCACGGGGCGGTCGCCGCCGAGGAACTTCGCGATCTCCTCGAGGGGCTTCTGCGTGGCGGAGAGGCCGATGCGCTGCGGGGGGCGCGCGGTGAGGCGCTCGAGCCGCTCGAGGGTGAGGGAGAGGTGCGCGCCGCGCTTGGTGCCCGCCACCGCGTGGATCTCGTCCACGATCACCGCCCGCAGGGCGGAGAACATGCCCCGCCCCTTCACGCTGGTGAGCATGATGTGGAGCGACTCCGGCGTGGTGACGAGGATGTGCGGCGTCTTCCGCAGCATGCGCTGGCGCGCGCTGGAAGGGGTGTCGCCGGTGCGCACGGCGACGCGGATCTCCGGTGCGCCGTGACCCGCGGCGGCGAAGCGCTCGCGCAGCTGGTCGAGGGGGCGCGCCAGGTTGCGCTCCACGTCGTTGGAGAGCGCCTTGAGCGGCGACACGTAGAGCAGGTGCACCGCGTTGGCGAGCGGCGCCTCCGCGGCCTCGGCGAGGAGCTGGTTCAGCTCCCAGAGGAAGGCGGCGAAGGTCTTGCCGGTGCCGGTGGGGGCGAGGATGAGGGCGTGCTCCCCGCTGGCGATCGCGGGCCACCCCTCGCGCTGCGGCGCGCTGGGGGCGCCCACGGCCTCGCGGAACCAGCCGCGGACCACGGGATGAAAGGGGCGGAGCGGGTCCCGACGGGTTGCCATGCTGTGATATTACGCGCATGACACTGTTCACTCCACTCACGCTCCGGTCGCTCACCCTGAAGAACCGGGTGGTCGTCTCCCCGATGTGCCAGTACTCCTCGGTGGACGGGCTCGCGAGCGACTGGCACCTGGTCCACCTGGGGCAGTTCGCCACGGGTGGTGCCGGGCTGGTCATCACGGAGGCGACCGCGGTGCTCCCCGAGGGGCGGATCTCGCCGCAGGACCTGGGGATCTGGGACGACGCGCAGGTGGAGATGCTCGCGCGGATCGCCCGCTTCGTGGACGCGCAGGGGAGCGTGCTCGGGATGCAGCTGGCGCATGCCGGGCGGAAGGCGAGCACTCGCCGGCCATGGGAGGGGCGCGGCGCGGTGCCGCCCGCCGAGGGAGGATGGCAGGTGGTGGGGGCGACGGCCGCGCCGTTCTCGGCCGACTACCCCGTGCCGCAGGCGCTCGACGAGGCGGGGATCGCCCGCGTCGTGCGCGCCTTCGCCGACGCGGCGGCGCGGGCGCGGCGCGCGGGGGTGCGCGTGGTGGAGATCCACGCCGCGCACGGGTACCTGCTGCACCAGTTCCTCTCCCCGCTGGTGAACACGCGCACCGACCGCTACGGCGGGAGCTTCGAGAACCGCACGCGCCTGACGCGTGAGGTGGTGGAGGCGGTGCGAGCGGTCTGGCCGGCGGATCTGCCGCTGTTCGTGCGCCTCTCGGTGAGCGACTGGGCCGACGCGGACGGCGGGTGGACGGTGGAGGAGTCCACGCAGCTCGCGCGCGACCTCGCGCCGCTCGGCGTGGACCTCATCGACTGCTCATCGGGCGGGATCGACCCGGTGCACATCCCGAAGGCCCATCCCGG
>DASWVQ010000134.1:0-12089 GCA_036401195.1 Gemmatimonadaceae bacterium | reverse complement strand
GCCCTCAGGACCGCCGCCGCGACCCCCGCGGGCGCCACGACGCCCGCGGCGCGCGACAGCGCCGCCGGCAAGGCGGCGGCCCCGGCGAAGGACAGCAGCATCATCGTGATGCGCGAGGACTTCGCCTTCGAGCCCGCCGGCCGCCGCGACCCCTTCGTGTCGCTCATGGGCACCGAGGACATCGGCCCTGTCGTCGCCGACCTCACCCTGACCGGCATCCTCTGGCATCCCACCCGCCCCGTGGCCGTGCTCCGCCAGGTCTCCGGGCAGAAGCAGCAGTACCGCGTGACGATCGGCTCCACGCTGGGCCGGATGCGCGTGACCCAGATCAAGCCGAAGGTCGTGATCTTCACGATCGAGGAGTTTGGCTTCAACCGCAGGGATTCGCTGATCCTCGGCGATACCACGCAAGTGAGGGCGAGATGATCCGAGTGTGGACGCTGGCATTGACCCTGGCCGCCGCCCTGCGCGGCGGCGACGGCACCGTGTCGTCGCTGGCCGTGACGCCGGCCGCTGGCCGCGCCGAGGTCATCATCGGCGTGGAAGGCGCCGTCGAGGTGCAGGACTTCACCCTGCGCGGTCCCGACAAGATCGTGATCGACATCAGCGGCGCGACGCTGGGGCTCCCCGCCTCCGGCTACGACCGCATCGAACGCGGCGGCATCGTCGACGTGCGCTACTCGCAGTACCGGCGCAACGTCGTCCGCGTCGTGCTCACCCTCGACCGCCAGCGCACCTACACGGTGTCGAAGGGGGCGAAGGACGTGCGCATCGCGGTGCAGGCCGACTCCGGCCGCACCTTCACCGCCTGGCATGCCGTGGCCGAGCGCCCCGAGGCCGTGGCCGACGCCGCCGACCGCGCGCCGGAGCCCGCCCCTGCCCCCGCCGCCCGCCAGTCGGGCGCGACGCGCCAGGACGTGCGCGAGGTGGCGATGGAGGAGCCGGTCGCCGACGCCCGCACCACCATGCGCGCGCAGCAGCGCTCCCAGCAGCCGCGCATCACCGTCGCCTGGCAGAACGCCGACATCCGCGACGTGATCGCCGCCTTCGCCGCCTTCTCCGGCCGCACGATCATCGTGGGCAAGGGGGTGACGGCCACCGTCACCGCCGAGATCAACGACCAGCCGTGGGACGTGGCCCTCCAGGCGATCCTCGCCTCGCAGGGCCTCGGCGCCACCGAGGACGCGAGCGGGATCATCGTGGTGGACACCTACGAGAACCTGCGCAACCGCATGGCCTCGGAGCCCCTCGTCACCCGCACCATCCGCCTGAACTACTCCCGCGCCAACACCGTCGCGCCGAACCTCCAGCAGCGCCTCAGCCGCGACTGCTCGCGCAGCGCGCAGGGCCAGGGCGGGACCATCGCCGCCGGCGGCCAGCCGATCCAGCCCAACCAGGTGGTCGACCTGAGCTGCCCCACCCGCGGCGCCGTCACCTTCGACACGCTCACCAACAGCGTCAGCGTCACCGACGTCCCGTCGAACCTGTCGGTGCTCGAGCAGTACGCGCGCACCCTCGACGTGCGCCAGCCGCAGGTGTCCATCAAGGCGAAGATCATCCTCGTGGATCGCACCAACCTCGAGGGCCTCGGCCTCAAGTACGACCTGGGGAGCAACCGGCAGTACTTCAACCAGCTCGCCCCGCGCATCGATCCCACCACCGGGCAGCCGGAGGCGGGCAACGGCCAGATCTTCCTCGGCGGCAACGCCATCTCCGCCATCGGCAATGCGTCGCAGTCGGTGCCCGCCGCCGCCCTGCGGCTCGTGTACTCGACCGCGCTCGGCGCCTACGACTTCACGACCTTCCTCGAGGCCCTCCAGGAAGTCTCGCTGCTCGACGTGCAGTCCGAGCCCAGCGTCGTGACCCTCAACAACCGCATGGCCACGCTCAAGGCCGGCACCGAGGTGCCGATCCGCGTGGTCGAGGCCCAGGCGGGCGGGAACTCCAGCGGCTTCCCCCGCGCCACCGTCCAGCTCCGCCAGACCGGCATCGTGCTGAACGTGACGCCCAGCATCACCAACAACCGGCAGATCCAGATGCGGGTGCACGCCGAGAACTCGAGCGTGCAGTTCCAGTCCGGCGACGTCGGCGCCGTCTTCCCCACGCAGAGCGTGGACAACGAGCTCCTCGTGGCCGACGGCGAGACCGCCGTCATGGGCGGGCTCACCACGACCAGCGTCACCATCACCAAGACCGGGATCCCGCTCCTCGTGGACCTCCCGCTCGTGGGCCGCCTCTTCGGGGTGACCAACCGCTCCGAGACCAAGCGCGACCTGCTCATCCTCATCACGCCGCACATCGTGGACGAAGGGGAGACCCTTCCCACCCCCGACCCGCGGCGCGACCGCTGAGAGTTCCCATGCGATCCCTCCTCGTCCGCCTCGTCACGCTGGGCACGGCCGTCGCCCTGATCGCCGGGTGTGACCAGCGCTCCATCACCACCGCCGTGCCCGGCGGCACCGGTGGGGGCACCGGCTCCGGGGGCTCCGGGGGCTCCGGCTCCAGCGGCGCCAAGCCCCTCGTGTCGATCGACACCCCCGCCGCCGGCGCGCTCGTGAACCTCGGCGACTCGATCCTCGTCGCCGTGCGCGTGCGCGACGCGGCGGGGCTCCAGTCGCTCACCATCGGCGGGTATTCCTTCCGCGGCGACGCGAGCCTGGGCACCGCGACGGTCACGAAGCGCTACGACGCGCTCCCCGTGCCCGCGCCCGGCGCCCCCGCCATCCGCACGGGGCCGATCGACACCCTGGTCCGCCGCTACCTGAAGCCGGTCGCCCCGGTCGACACCACGCAGGATTCCGTGGTCGTCCTGGCGATCGCCACGAACAGCGCCGGCGCCGTGGACACCGCGCGTCGCACCCTGCGCGTGGTCACCGGCCCGCGCGTGCGCGTGATCTCCCCCGTGGCCGGCGACAGCGTGCAGCCGGGGATCGCCCTGGCCCTCCAGGTCCAGGCCACGCACACCGAAGGCGTGTCGCGCATGACGGTGCGCGTCCAGGGGGAGGCCAGCTGGCCCACGAAGCTCGACACGACCATCACCCAGACCTTCAACAGCGCGAAGGAGGCCAACCTCGAGGCCTCCGTGCTGATCCCGCAGAACGCGCCGGGGCGCGGGCGCATCACCATCACCCCGACCGCCACCGACGTGAACCGGATTCCCGGCTCCGCCGTCCCGGTCGTGGTCTTCGTCCGTGCCACCCCCGCGCCCGCCCCGCGCGTGACGCAGGAAGTCCCCACCCGCGCCGAGATCCGCGACACGGTGATCATCACCGCGTCGGGCGACGGGATCGCCGCCGTCGGCTTCATCGTGCGCGACAGCACCGGGGGGCTCATCCGGCGCGACAGCATCGTGTACGCCGCCCCGTACCTCTCGCCGCGCCGGGCCGCGCTGTCGCTCGCGCTGAGCCCCAGCGAGCAGGGTCGCCGGGTGACCATCACCAGCTTCGCCATCGATCGCACCGGGCGGTACGGCTACAGCGTCCCCTCCGGCACCTCCACCCCGATCACGGTGGACTCGCTGGCGCATCGCGACTCGCTCCTCCTGGTGCACGGCCTCACCTACAAGCTCCTGCGTCCCGGGATCGCCGGCGACCTCGCCGTCGATGCCGCGCGCGGACGCGTGTTCGTGTCGAACACCAACTTCAACCTCCTCGAGGTCTGGCGGCGCGACCAGGCGCGCTTCACGCCGAACGGCGTCGCCGTCGGGGCCCTGCCCTGGGGGCTCACCGTCTCGGCCACCAGCGGCGACACCCTGCTCGTCGCGAATTCCGGCGGCACGAACATCAGCAAGGTGTCCATCGCCGGCGACCCGGATAGCTGGGTCGCGGAGAGCGGGCGCATCCTAACCCGCAACTCGGTGCTGTTCGAGGTGACCGAGACCCGCGACCCGAACACGAACAAGGTGCGCCTGGTCGTGAGCCCGCCGATCTCCTACTCGGACCGGCCACAGTACATCGCGCAGTCGGCGGGGGGACGCATCTACTACTCCACCCGCCCCACCACCGCGGCCCCCGCGGGCACCCTCCGCTACCTCAACCCCGCCGAGGCCTACCCGGAGTCGCGCCAGATCTGGCGCTACGGGAAGAGCGTGGGCGACGCGTCCTCGAAGTTCGTCATCTTCAACGCCGACTTCGTCGAGGTCTGCTTCCGCGCCCCGGCCGACTCGCCCGAGTCGGACCGCATCCGGATCTACGATCACGCGTCGGGGACCAAGAACGACATGAAGCAGCCGGCATGTACGGAATCGCTCGTGGCCGATGCGGTCGGCCAGATCTACTCCGACGTGCCCACGAGCGACGTGGAGGCGGTGCAGGGGCTGGACTACGCCTCGCTCGCCCTCACCGACACGACCTTCGTGAGCGAGAGCGGGGACCGGAAGTGGATCGCCTTCGGTGAAGGCAAGACGGGCGCCCGCCCCGCCCGGGCAATGATGGTGAACGACACGCTGCCGGCGGGCACCAGCCTGGCCGTCCCCTTCTTCTCCACCTCCATCGACGTCTCCGACATCATGGAGAACGCCGCGGAGCCCGTGTTCGGCCTCGCGCTCGACAAGTTCGGCAAGGCGCTCGCCGTGCACGGCGCGCAGTCCTACTTCGCCGCGGTGGAGAACCCCTTCCACCTGCGCCTGCAGGGCAAGTACGCCTCCTTCTCGGCCGGGGCGGGGATCGCCTTCCACCCGGAAGCCGACGTCTCCCCGGAGTCGCCGGACGGCACGGCCTCGCTCAAGAACCTCGCCTTCGTGGCCAGCGCCAACGGCACGATCGAGATCGTGGACGCCTTCTTCTACAAGCGCCGCGGTCGCGTGAACACGAAGACCAACCTCTATGGGCCGATCCGCGCCTCCGGCCCGATGCCCGGCGACCCGCCGAGCGTGATCATGAAGCTCTACGGCCTGAGCAAGGATGGCCTGGTCGTGATCGACGTGACGGCGCGCGACATCCAGTGAACCGCCCGCCGGGCAGCAGCACCATGACGTAGATTGCGACGAGGGAGCGGCCGGTGCCGCTCCCTCGTCTGCATTGTCCCTCCTCCATCCCCCCTCGCCCCGCGCGGCCCCGCCAGGAACGACCGTGTCCCCTCTCCGCTTCACCACCGCCGGCGAATCCCATGGGCCGGCGCTCGTCGCCATCCTCGAAGGGGTCCCCGCCGGCCTCCCCCTCGCCACCGCCGACGTGGACGCCCAGCTCGCGCGCCGGCAGCAGGGGTATGGACGCGGGCGGCGGATGCAGATCGAGAAGGACGCGATCGAGCTCCTGAGCGGCGTGCGCGCCGGCGAGACCCTCGGCTCCCCCATCGCGATGCTGGTGCAGAACCGCGACTGGCCGAAGTGGGAGGAGATCATGAGCGCCACCCTCCTGGAGGGCGAGGCGCCGGGCGACCTGCGCAAGCGCGCCGTGACCCGCCCCCGTCCCGGCCACGTGGACCTCGCGGGGATGCTCAAGTACGACCGCCTCGACGCGCGCGACCTGCTGGAACGCGCTTCGGCGCGCGAGACCACCGCCCGCGTCGCCGCCGCCGCGGTCTGCCGCCGGCTCCTCGCCGAATTCGGGGTCCGCATCGGCAGCCATGTGGTGCACCTGGGCGGGGTGGACGCGAGCCCCCCGGATGCCCTCCCCGACGACCTGAACGCCGCCGTGGACGGGTCGCCGCTGCGCACCCTCGACGCGGCCGCGGAGAAGGAGATGATCGGGCGCATCGACGCCGCGAAGAAGGCGGGCGACACCCTCGGCGGGATCTGCGAGGTTGTGGTCACGGGGCTGCCGGTGGGACTCGGCTCCCACGTGTCCTGGGACCGGAAGCTCGACGGCCGGCTCGCGGGGGCGCTGATGTCGATCCACGCGGTGAAGGGCGTCGAGATCGGCCTGGGCTTCGAGGGATCGCGGCGCCCCGGCTCCCAGGTGCACGACGAGATGGAAGGCGCGCCCGGGAGGCTGCTCACCGGGCACGTGCGGCGCCGGAGCAATCGCGCCGGGGGGCTGGAGGCGGGGATCACCACGGGAGAGCCCCTGCTGCTCCGGGTCGCCATGAAGCCCATCGCCACGCTCATGAGCCCCCTCGCGACGATCGACCTGGCCACCGGGGGGAGCGCCGAGGCGGTGGCGGAGCGGAGCGACGTGACCGCCGTGCCGGCGATGGGGGTGATCGCGGAGGCGATGACCGCCTTCGTCCTGGCCGACGCCTTCCTGGAGAAGTTCGGGGGGGACTCGCTGGGGGAGACCCGGAGGAACTACGAGGGGTACCTGCGCCGGGTGGGGGAGCGATTCACCCCGTCCAGCGGGTCGCGGGACGGGGAGTGATGGCGGGGTCGCGCAGGGCCGGGCCACCGTCGCACGCGATCCTCGTCGGGCTGCCCGGGGTAGGGAAGAGCAGCGTGGGCGGGTTACTGGCCGATCGGTTAGGGCGCACCTTCATGGACCTCGACCGGGAGATCGAACGGCGGGCGGGGATGCCCATCACGCGGATATTCTCCGAGCACGGGGAGGAGACCTTTCGTGAGATGGAGCGCGACCTGACGCTGGAGTTGCGCGTTGGTGATGCGATGGTGCTGGCACCTGGAGGCGGTTGGGTCACCCGTTCGGAGACGGTGGCACTCCTTCGACCCCCGGGTTGTATCATATATATGAGAGCGTCCCCCGAGACCGCGTTCCGGCGGATGGGGACCGAGTGGGCGCTGCGCCCGCTGCTGGCCGCGGGGGGCAATGGGTTGGAGCGGTTGAACGAGCTCTACCGGGCCCGCCGCGCCACCTATGAGGCCGCCGACGCGGTGGTCGACACGGAACTTCTCTCGCCACAACAGGTTGCGGAGAAGATCGCCGCCATCGTTGTTTCGCTGGAACGGGCCGGGTAGTATTGTGCCCTTCCCGGCCGGCCGCCTGCGGCTGGCCGATACGATGCAGGACATTTCGATGCCGGGGCCTGGAGGCTCAGTGGTATCGTTTCACATGGACGACATGAATTTTCGGGTGCTCGGACCTCATGAGCGCGGCCGGTTCGCGCCGGAGGCCTGGGGACATCTGCTGGCGCTGAGCGGCTCCGGGGCGATCAATCCCGCGGAGCTGGAGCAGATCATCGAGCGCGCCCTCATCCAGTTCGACGGACGGATTGCCCTGGACGACCTGCGTGCCCTCATCGAGGGGACGGGGTACTCCGATGGGGCATCCGCCGCCGACAACCAGACGGTACACTGAGGCCCATGGCAGCACGCAAGGCAGGGACGGCGAAGGTCGCGAAGCGCGCGACGGCGAAGAAGGCGGGGGCCGCGAAGAAGGCCACCGCCAGGCGTCGGGCCGCGGGACTCGCCGTCGCGGAGGAGGCCCCGGAGGACTACGCCCCCGGCGCATCGCTGGTGATCGTCGAGTCGCCGGCCAAGGCGAAGACGATCGGCAAGTACCTGGGGCGCGGCTACAAGGTGCGCGCGACGGTGGGCCACATCATGGACCTGCCGGAGAAGAAGCTCGGGATCGACGTGGACGGTGGCTTCGAGCCGGAGCTGGTGCCGATTCCCGGGAAGGAGAAGACCATCACCGAGCTGAAGAACGCCGCGAAGGATGCGCGCGAAGTGCTGATCGCCACCGACCCTGATCGCGAGGGCGAGGCGATCGCGTCGCACGTGGCGCTCCAGCTCCGCCCCCGGCGCCGCGGCGCGGCCGCCGCCGCCACGCAGGCGCCGATCAAGCGGGTGCTCTTCCACGAGATCACCAAGGACGCGGTCCGCCGCGCCATCGACAACGCCGGCGAGATCGACGAGCGCAAGGTCGACGCGCAGCAGGCGCGCCGCGTCCTCGACCGCCTCGTGGGCTACAAGGCGAGCCCCCTCCTCTGGAAGACGGTGAAGAAGGGGCTCTCCGCCGGCCGCGTGCAGACGGTGGCGCTGCGCCTGATCGTGGAGCGCGAGCGCGAGATCCGCGCCTTCACCCCGGTCGAGTACTGGTCCATGGCGGCCACGCTGCAGAAGGACGCGCAGCGCTTCACCGCCAAGCTGCACCAGGTGGACGGGAAGAAGCTCGCGATCCACAACGAGGCGGAGGCCCGCGGGATCCTCGCCGAGGTGCAGGCCACCGCCCGGAAGTTCCTCGCCGGCGCGAAGGGGAAGGGGCTGAAGGACGCGATCGGGCTCTTCCCCATCACCGACGTGAAGCGGCGCGAGCGCCGCAAGAACCCCGCGGCCCCCTTCACCACCTCCACCCTCCAGCAGGAGGCGGCGAAGAAGCTGGGCTTCGGCTCCAAGCGCACCATGCGCGTGGCGCAGGACCTCTACGAGGGCATCGACGTCGGGCCCGAGGGCTCGGTCGGCCTCATCACCTACATGCGAACCGACTCGACGCGCGTCGCCGAGTCGGCCTCGGCGAGCGCGCGCGACTACCTCCGCGTGCTCTTCGGGCAGGAGTTCGTCTGCAAGACGCCGCAGCTCTACGGCGACTCGAAGAAGGCGAACACCCAGGACGCGCACGAGGGGATCCGCCCCACCGATCCCACGCGCCGTCCCGACGACATCAAGCGCCACCTCTCCGCCGACCAGTTCAAGCTCTACCAGCTGATCTGGCAGCGCTTCATGGCGTCGCAGATGGCACCCGCGGTGTTCGACACCACCACCGTGGACTTCGACCTGGGCCGCTACCTGTTCCGCAGCACCGGCTCGATCATCAAGTTCGCCGGCTTCCTCGTGCTCTACCGCGAGGCCCGCGAGGAAGGGGACCACAAGGCGCTCGAGGACGAGCAGGCGCTGCCGTCGATGGAAGTCGGCGAGGAGGTGCCGGTCCTCGACGTGACCCCCAACCAGCACTTCACCGAGCCCCCCCCGCGCTTCTCCGAGGCCTCGCTGGTCAAGGAGCTGGAGCGGCTGGGGATCGGCCGCCCGTCCACCTATGCGTCGATCATCAGCACCCTGGTGGACCGCCGCTACGTGAACCTGGAGCAGCGCCGCTTCTTCCCCACCGAGACGGGGGAGACGGTGGCCAAGGTGATGGTGAAGCAGTTCCCCACGGTCTTCGACGTGAAGTTCACCTCCGAGATGGAGGAGGAGCTCGACAAGATCGAGGGGGGCTCGCTCACCTGGCAGGGGGTGCTCAAGGACTTCTACGCTCCCTTCGCCAAGTCGCTGGAGAACGTGAAGGTCGACGACCTCATCGCCGAGGCGCACGACCTCTCGGCGCTGGTGAACGAGAAGTGCCCGGAGTGCGGCGGGAAGCTGGTGCCGCGCGGGGGCTTCTTCGGCCCCTACCTCGCCTGCGAGAACAACCCCAAGAGCTGCAAGTACACGCGGCCGCTGAAGGGGGAGCGGGCGAAGCCGGTGATGACGGAGTTCATGTGTCACCTGTGCGGCAGCCCGATGGTCATCCGCCAGAGCCGCAACGGGCAGTTCCTGGGGTGCAGCACCTTCCCCAAGTGCCGCGGCACGCGCTCGATGCCCACGGGGGTGCTCTGCCCGGTGGACGGGGGGAACCTCGTGGAGCGCCGCTCGCGAAAGCGCGGGACGAACTTCTACGCCTGCGAGAACGAGAGCTGCGACTTCGTGGTCTGGAACAAGCCGGTCCCCGAGAAGTGTCCCGAGTGCGGCTACGTGGGCGCCGAGGCCAAGTTCACCAAGGCGCGCGGCGACCACCGCAAGTGCATCAAGTGCGGCAACGAATGGGACATCGAGACGCCCGCCGAGACGGAGGCGCTCGCCGGCTGACGTCCGGGGCCGTGTCGCCCGACACGTCCCGACGCGCGAGGAGGGGCCCCGCAGACCTATGAACACACACGGTCTGCGGGGCCCCTCCTCGCGCATCGGGCCTGCGTCGGGTGCGCCGGGCGTGGGCGCCCCCCACGCGTCGGGGCACGTCGGTGAGGCATCCCGCGCCAGGGTCATCGCGTGTGTCGCGCCGCCTGTGCCCGATGCCCGGGAGGAGGCCGAGGCGTGCCCGCGGGGACCGTGTGTGTTCATAGGTCCCCGCGGGCACGCCTCGGCCGACGACCCGCGCCTTAGATTGCAGCGCATGCAGACGAGGGATGTGCAGGTCATCGGGGGCGGGCTCGCGGGGAGCGAGGCGGCCTGGCAGCTGGCGGAGCGCGGGTACCACGTGGTGCTGCACGAGATGCGCGGCGTGCGCGGCACCCCCGCCCACCAGACCGACCGCCTCGCGGAGCTCGTCTGCTCCAACACCTTCAAGAGCACCGAGACCACCAACGCCCACGGCCTGCTCAAGGCCGAGATGCGACTGCTCGGCTCGATGGTCCTCCAGGCCGCCGACGAGGCCCGCGTTCCCGGCGGCAGCGCCCTCACCGTGGACCGCGAGCGCTTCGCCGCCGCCGTGCACGAGCGCGTCGCGTCGCACCCGCGCATCACCCTCGTGCGCGAGGAGGTCGCCGCGCTCCCCGAGGTGGGCATCGTCGCCACCGGCCCCCTCACCTCGCCGGCGCTCACCGCCGCGATCCAGGCGCGCCTCGGCGTCGAGTCGCTCGCCTTCTACGACGCGATCGCCCCCATCGTGGCCGGCGACTCGATCGACATGGACATCGCCTTCCGCGCCTCGCGCTGGGGGAAGGAGACCATGCAGGGGGCGGGCGACGAGGGCGCCTACCTCAACTGCCCCTTCACCCGCGAGCAGTACGAGGCCTTCCTCGACGCCCTCACCGCCGCCGACCAGTACGAGGGGAAGGAGTTCGATCCCATTCCCTACTTCGAGGGGTGCATGCCGGTGGAGGAGATGGCGAAGCGCGGGCGCGAGTCGCTGCGGTTCGGCCCCATGAAGCCCATCGGGTTGCGCGATCCCCGCAGCGGCGCGAAGCCCTGGGCGGTGGCGCAGCTGCGCATGGAGGACGCGGCGGGGCGCATGTGGAACATCGTCGGCTTCCAGACGCGCATGCGCACCGGCGAGCAGGCGAAGGTGCTGCGCATGATCCCGGGGCTGGAGCACGCGGAGTTCCTGCGCTGGGGCTCGATCCACCGCAACTCGTACATCAACTCCGCCGCCGCGCTCACCCCCTGGCTCTCGTTGCGCGACGCGCCGACCACCATGTTCGCCGGCCAGCTCACCGGCGTGGAGGGGTACACCGAGAGCACCGCCACCGGGATCCTCGCCGCGCTGAACCTCGCGCGCCAGCTCGAGGGGGAGGAACCCGCGCTTCCGCCCCCCACGACGATGCTCGGCGCCCTCTACCGCTACCTGCGCGACGCCGACCCGCGGCACTTCCAGCCGATGAACGCCAACTTCGGCCTGCTCGACGAGCTCCCGGTGAAGGTGAAGGACAAGATCGAGAAGCGCGTGCAGTACGCCGAGCGCGCGCTCGCGGCGATGGGGGAGTGGAAGGGGCACTCCGTCCCCACTCCCCCGACCCACGCGACGAACGCGGAGCCCGCGTCGCCGCCGGTGGGGATGCCTGGTGAGGACCATGTCCGTTCGTAGGTCCGAACCGGGCATCCCCGTCGGCGGCGACGGCGCACGGGGGGCTCGCAGCCCGGGCGGCGACGGCGCGCAGGAGCCCGCCCCCCTCCCCGGCGAAGTCGAGGAGTTCCTCCGCCACCTCGCGAAGGAGCGCGACGTCTCGCCGCACACGGTGACGGCCTACGGCCGCGACCTCGCCGAGTTCTGCCTCTTCCTCGCGCGACACTACGGCGCCGAGTCCTGGTCGTGGGAGGGGGTGGATCGCGTGGCCATGCGCGGCTTCATGGGGCAGCTCAACCGGCGCGGCCTGTCGAAGCGCTCCATCGCGCGCACGCTGAGCGCGGTGCGCAGCTTCTACCGGTGGATGCACCGCAACGAGCTGGTGGAGTCGAACCCCGCGAAGGCGGTGGGCGCGCCGAAGCTCGACAAGCACCTTCCCGCCTATCTCGACCGCGCGCAGATCGACCTCGTGTTCCAGATGGCCGAGGCGCGCGCGATGGAGGGCGCCTTCCCCGACGTGCGCAACCTCGCCATCCTCGAGCTGTTCTACTCCACCGGGATGCGGCTCTCGGAGCTCGCGGGGCTCTCGCGCGCCGACGTGGACCTCGTCACGCAGCAGGTGAAGGTGCGTGGCAAGGGGCGGAAGGAGCGCATCATCCCCGTGGGGGACCAGGCGGTGCTCGCGCTGCGCAATTACGAGGCGAAGCGCGACGAGCTGCTCCG
>DASWVQ010000133.1:0-17110 GCA_036401195.1 Gemmatimonadaceae bacterium | reverse complement strand
GGGACGGCGCGACGCGATGGCGGCGCGCGCGCGGCGCACCGTGCGCGGGCGACGCGTGCGCAGCGCGGTGATGCAGGCGCTCACGTACGCCGCGGCCGCGCTGGCGACCCTTCCCCTCATCGCGGTGCTCACCTACCTGGTGATCAAGGGCGCGCCGGCGCTGAACGGGCGCTTCTTCACCGCGATGCCCGCCCCCGTGGGCGAGGCGGGGGGCGGGATGGCCAACGCCATCACCGGCACGCTCATCCTCCTCGCCATCGCGAGCGCGATCGGGCTGCCGATCGGGATCGGGGCGGGGCTCTACCTCGCGGAGCGCCGCGCCACCAGGCTCGCCCACACGGTGCGGTTCCTCGCCGACGTGCTCAACGGCCTCCCCTCGATCGTGATGGGGATCTTCGCCTGGGAACTGCTGGTGAAGCCGATGCACCACTTCTCGGCGCTGGCCGGGGGGATCGCGCTCGGGGCGATGATGATCCCCATGGTCACGCGCACCACCGAGGAAATGGTGCGCCTGGTCCCGAACGCCTTGCGCGAGGCGGCGCTCGCCCTGGGCTACCCGCGCTGGCGCACCTCGCTCTCCATCGTGCTGCGCACCGCGCTCGGCGGGATCGTGACCGGCGCGCTGGTCGCGGTGGCGCGCATCGCCGGGGAGACGGCGCCCCTCCTCTTCACCGCCTTCGGCAACCAGTTCTGGTCCACGAACCTGCGCGAGCCGATCGCCGCGCTTCCCCTGCAGGTCTTCACCTATGCCATCAGCCCGTACGACGAGTGGCACGCGCAGGCCTGGGCGGGCGCCCTCGTCCTCGTCGCCCTGGTCCTCCTCATCAGCCTCGCGGCCCGGATCGCGACGCGACGCCGGCACGCCGGTGGGGAGTGAGGCGTTGACCCGGGGACCCCGCCGGAGCGGCGACGTGTCGGTGCCGCCCGCCCTGCTCGAGCACCCGGGACTCGCGGAGCCGGCGTCGGCCCCCTCGGCGCGGATCGCGGTGCAGCACCTCACCGCCTGGTTCGGGGGCACCGCGGCGGTGCGCGACGTGAGCCTCAGCGTGCACGAGAAGGCGGTGCTGGCGATCATCGGCCCGTCGGGATGCGGGAAGAGCACCTTCCTCCGCTGCCTGAACCGGATGCACGAGACGGTGCCCGGCGCGCGCGTCGACGGGGTGGTGCGCCTGGATGGCGCCGACATGTACGCCCCGGGCACCAGCCCGGTGGCGGTCCGGCGCCGCATCGGGATGGTCTTCCAGCGCCCGACCCCCTTTCCCACGATGTCCATCCGCGAGAACGTGGCCGCGGGGCTCGCCGTGGCGGGGCGCCACCGCCCCGATCGCGGTGCCACCGACGCCATCGTGGAGCGGGCGCTGCGCCGCGCCGCGCTCTGGGACGAGGTGAAGGACCGCCTGGGGCAGCCGGCGACCGGGCTGTCCGGGGGGCAGCAGCAGCGGCTGTGCATCGCCCGCGCCCTCGCCACCGAACCCGGCGTCCTCCTGCTCGACGAGCCCACCGCGTCGCTCGACCCGATCAGCACGCAGCGCGTGGAGGAGCTCCTGTACGAGCTGCGGCGCGAGGTGACGGTGGTGATCGTGACGCACAACATGCAGCAGGCGGCGCGGGTCTCCGACGAGACGGCGTTCTTCCTCGCGGGGGAGCTGGTGGAACTGGCGCCCACCCAGCAGATGTTCACCGCGCCGCACGACGCGCGGACCGAGGCGTACATCACCGGGAGGTTCGGATGACCGCGGTCCCGCCGGCCCCCGCGATGGCCCCGCCCCGCGCCGCCACCCGGCGCGGCGCGATCGAGGCGCGCGACTTCTCCTTCTGGTACGGGGAGAAGCAGGCGTTGCACGGCGTGTCGCTCACCATGCAACCGGGGACGATCACCGCGCTGATCGGACCCTCCGGCTGCGGCAAGAGCACCTTCCTGCGCTCGATCAACCGGATGAACGAGCTCATTCCGGGGACGCGGCGCGAGGGGGTCGTGACCCTCGACGGCGAGGACATCTACGCCGCGGGCATCGACGTGGTGGCGCTCCGGCAGCAGGTGGGGATGGTGTTCCAGCGCTGGAACCCCTTCCCGCGCTCGATCCAGGACAACGTGGCGTACGGCCCCCGCATCAACGGCGTGCGCGACCGGCGGGAGCTGGACCGCATCGTGGAGGAGTCGCTCCGCCGCGCGGCCCTCTGGGACGAGGTGAAGGACCGGCTCCGCGAGAGTGCGCTCAGCCTCTCCGGCGGGCAGCAGCAGCGGCTCTGCGTGGCGCGCGCGCTCGCCAACGACCCGGAGGTGCTGCTCCTCGACGAGCCGGCGAGCGCGCTCGACCCGATCAGCACGCAGCGGCTCGAGGAGCTGCTCTACGAGCTGAAGCGGGAGTTGACGGTGGTGATCGTGACGCACAACCTGCAGCAGGCGGCGCGCGTCTCCGACCGCACCGCGTTCTTCTTCCTCGGCCGCCTCGTGGAGGAGGGCCCCACCACGCAGCTCTTCACCAGCCCGCGCGAGGAGCGCACCGAGGCGTACGTGACCGGGAGGTTCGGATGACCAGCACCCCATTTCGCCACTTTCACGAGCAGCTCACGCAGCTCGAGCAGCGCCTGCTCACCATGGCCGGCCGCGCGCAGGAGCTGATCGAGCTCTCGGTCGACGCCCTGCGGGCGCGCGACCCGCGCATCGCCGAGCTCGTGGTCGCGCGCGACGCGGAGATCGACGCGCTGGAGCTCGAGGTCGAGGAGCAGGCGATCGAGCTGCTCGCCCTGCAGCAGCCGATGGCCCGCGACCTCCGCTTCATCGTGGCGGCGATCAAGATCTCGAGCGACCTGGAGCGGGTCGGCGACCATGCGGTGAACGTGGCGCAGGCGGCGCTGCGGCTGAAGGAGAGCGGCAGCACCCTCGTGCCGGGCCCGGAGCTGGACGACATGGCCCGCCGCGCGCTCTCGATGCTCAGCGACGCCCTGGATGCCTTCATCCGCGCCGATGGCGCCGCGGGACGCGCCGTGTGCCAGCGCGACGACGAGGTGGACGCGCTCATGGACACCAGCTTCCGCGTCCTGCTCACGCGGATGATGGAGAACCCGGCGACCATCTCTCCCGCGATCCAGCTCCTGCTCGTCGCCCGCAACCTGGAGCGGGTGGCCGACCTGGCCACCAACATCGCCGAAGACGCCGTCTACCTCGCCGAGGGGAAGACGATCAAGCATCACTTCGAGGCGCACGCCCCGGGCGGCGCCCCTACCCGGACTCCATGACGACCTCCATCGCCCGATCCGCGCTGGCCGCGGCCGCCCTGTCGCTCCTGTCGCTCGCACCCCTCGGGGCGCAGGGCACGGGGAGCGGCGGCGGCACCGGCACCGCCCCCGTCGACTCGCAGGCTCCCGCGGCGAAGCCCGCCCAGGCCGCGCCGGCCGCGCCCCCGCTCGAGTTCTCCGGGGTGATCTTCGGCAAGTACGAGACGCGCACCGACTCGGCCGCGCGCGCCGGCGCCGGGGGGGAGCGCCCGAGCCAGTTCACCGTGGATCGCGTCTACCTCACCTTCCGCATGCCGGTGGGCGACCGGATGAGCATCCGCGCCACCACCGACATCGTGCAGCAGGCGAACGGCTGGGGGGTGCGGCTGAAGTACGGCTACCTGCAGGCGAACCTCCTCGAGAACATCGCCGGCCGGAAGGGCCTCAACGCCCTCGCGCGGGTGGGCATGCTGCACACCGTGATGATCGAGCACGAGGAGAGCTTCTGGCCGCGTTACCTCGGGCCGGTGGCGGCAGAGCGCTTCGGCTTCTTCTCCTCCTCCGACCTCGGGGTCGCCACGCAGGTGAGCCTTCCCGCGAAGCTCGGCGAAGTCTACGCGACCGTCACCAACGGGCCCGGCTACGCCACGCCGGAGAACGACCGCTTCAAGGACGTGGCCGCCCGGGTCACGATCACCCCGTTCGGCGGAAGGCCGGGGTGGCTGTCCACCTTCGCCATCTCCCCCTGGGTGTACCGGGGAGCGACCGCCAGCCGCTTCGTGAACGGGGGGGCGGGGCAGGCGGGCCCGATCCCCGATGCGATGGCGCGGAACCGCTGGGGGATCGTGGCCGGGGTGCGCGACCCGAGGCTCACCCTCGCCGCGCACTACGCCCGCCGTACCGAGGACGTGGAGTCGGGGGCGAACACGCTCGCGTCGCCCCGCGCCGTGGCCTCGTCGACCGGCGAGCTCTGGAGCGTGCACGGCGTGGCCCGGCCCTTCGCCTGGGCCTGGGGAAGGAACACCGCGCGCCTCGGCCTCGTGGGGCGGCTCGACCACTTCTCCCCGGTCGCCGGGCGGGAGGGATCGGTGCGCCAGGTGATCGCGGGAATCCAGCTCGAGCCCACTTCGCGCACGGCACTTGCCCTCGACTACCAGGAGCTGGCGCCGCGGGACTTCGCAGGGGGAGGGGCGGCCGCCGGCACCACCAGGTCGAGTGGCTGGTACCTGCACTGGAGCGCCTCCTTCTGAGGCGTGCGCTCGCCGCCCCGCGCGGCGGGCGCCATGTTCCGGCAGGTGACGGCCGCGCGACTGTCGCTGCCAGGCAAGGAGGCACGTGATGACCTTCAGGAATCCACCCGACGAGGCGCTGCGCGCGCTGCTGGACGGCGCGCCGACGATCGCCCTCGTGGGCGCGTCGTCGAAGCCGGACCGTCCGTCGCACCGGATCATGCGACAGCTGCTCGACGCGGGCTTCCGCGTGATCCCGGTGACCCCGAGGGAGAACGAGGTGCTCGGCCAGCGCGCATATCACTCGCTCGCCGAACTGCCCGCACCGCCGGACATCGTGGACGTGTTCCGCCGCGCGGAGGAAGCGCCGGCCATCGCCGACGAGGCGGTGGCGGCGGGGGCGAAGGTGCTCTGGCTGCAGCAGGGGATCACGAGCGAGGAGGCCGCCGCGCGGGCGAGCGCCGGGGGGCTCACGGTGGTGATGGACCGCTGCCTGGGCGCCGCCGTGCACGAATTCAGCATCGGCCAGCGGCGCAGCGCGGCGCGCGCGGACGATCGCGTGGACGAGTCGAGCGAGGAGAGCTTTCCCGCCAGTGACCCGCCGGCCTGGGGACCGGCGCACGCGGGCACGCCCGACGACGCGAACCACCTTCCCCCGGGAGCCTGACCATGGCGCTGACCACCGAACAGCTCCGCCTCGTCGAGCAGCGCCTGCTCGAGGAGCGGGCCCGCGTGCAGGAGCTGCTGCGCGGCGCGCGGGGGGACGAGTCGCAGGAGAGCGAGCAGGCGCAGGACGGGGACCTGTCCACCGTGCCGATGCACATGGCCGATCGCGGCACCGACACGATGCAGGAGGAGTTCGACGCGGCGAACGCGACGCGGGTGTCGCGCGAGCTCGCGGAGATCGACGCGGCGCTCGACCGGCTCTACCGTACGCCCGAGACATTCGGCGTGGCGGAGGACACCGGCGAGGACATCCCGTGGGCGCGGCTCGAGGTGATCCCCTGGGCGCGCACCAACGCCTAGGCAGTCATCCCGGGCGCAGCCGCAGTCATCCTGAGCGCAGCGAAGGATCCGGCGCCGGCGCACCCCGCGCCGTTCCGTGCGCGGTGCACCGGATGATCATGGAACTCTCGCACGCTTGATTCCCGGCGTGCAACATGCGAGTGTACGAGGAGCAGTACGCAGGACCACAGCCGAGCGCGCGACGCATGTCGCGCGGCGGGGGACCCAGGCACCAGGGGTGAATCCGGCCACGGCCGGAGGGAGACTTCCAGCTCCCAACCCGTCAGCTAACCCCGCAGGCCGCATGGAAGGTGGAGGAGTCGATGGAGTCGATCCTCCCGTACGCGGTCGTTCGCCGCGTCCCCTCGCTCCCGGGCGTTCGTGGCCCGGGGTGCGCGCGGGCACCGACCAGCCACCCGACGCCAGGAGGTACCGATGACCCCGCTTCGTGTCACCGCCACGCATCCCTTCGCCCCCGGTGCGCCCACCGCCCAGGGCTGGTACGGCGCGGCCAGCGCGCACGTCGCGCGCTTCCTGCACCGGCTGCGCTGCGTCCCGGCCAACATGTGGATGCAGGTGTCGGCGGAGGATGCGTCGGCCCCCAGCTCCCCCTCCGGCGATCCCACGCCGGCGGGCATCATCACCGTGCAGCTCCTCGAGGAGCAGGCCGACTACGCGGCGCGCAGCCGGCTGCACGACGTGATGGAGTCGATGCCGGTGGTGGTGGGACGCATCCGCCGGCGGATCGACCAGGACCTCGCCGTGCTCGAGGGGATCGTGCCCGCGGGGGCGATGCGCCGCATGCGTCGCGCGGCGCACCTCGCCGCCTTCGGGCTCGCCGCCCAGCCGATGCTCCCGCCGGAGGACGTGGCGCGCCTGTACCGCCCCTTCGAGGAGCTGATCCCGCTGGCGGGGTAGCGTTCGCGGCGCCGTCCGGGATGGCGCGCGAGCAACGGCGTGGCAGCCCCTATTCCGGCTGGTTGCGCATGTGGTCCGCGAGCGCGTGGAGGCGCTCGCGGAGGTGCTGCCGGAGCGCCTCGGGCATCTCGTGCTCGGCGAGCGCCTGGTCCATGCACCAGAGCCACTCGTCGCGCTCGCGGGCGCCGATGGCGAAGGGAAAGTGCCGCATGCGCAACCGCGGGTGGCCGTGCTTCTCCACGTACACGGGCGGGCCCCCCGTCCACCCGGTGAGGAAGAGGTGCAGCTTGTCGCGCGACGACTTGAGGCTGCGCGCGTGCAGCGCCCGCACGTGCTTCGCCTCCGGCGCGGCGTCCATCAGGTCGTAGAAGCGGTCCACGATGTGCCGGATGCCGGCGTCGCCGCCGAGCAGTTCATAGGGCGTGGGGCCAGGACCGGGCGCGGTCATTCGGGAGGGCGCGTGGAAGGGCCATCGTCGATCGCCTCGCGCACGCGCGCGACGAGGGTGTCGATGGTGAAGGGCTTGGCGAGCAGCCCGGGACCCGGGAGCTCGTGCCCGCGGCGGAGCACTTCGTCGTCGGTATATCCGGACATGAACAGCACCGGCAGCCCCGGTTGCCCCGCGTGCAGCCGCTCCGCGAGCTCGCGCCCGCCCATCCCCGGCATCACCACGTCGGTGAGGAGCAGGTCGATCCTTCCCGCGTAGCGCGCCACCGTCAGGGCCTCGTCGGCGTGGCGCGCGGCGAGCACGCGGTAGCCGTGGTGCTCCAGGATGCGCCGCGTCACCTCGCGCACCGCGCCCTCATCCTCCACGAGGAGGATCGTCGCGCGGACCGCGGGCTCCGCGGGCACCACCGCCGTGCCCTCGGGGGGCGTGGGCGCGGGGAGTGCGCCCGGCTCCTCGGGAAACCAGATCGCGATGCGCGTCCCGCGCCCCGGCTCCGAGTCGAGGGTGATGAACCCGCCCGACTGGCTCACGATGCCGTGCACGGTGGCCAGCCCCAGCCCCGTGCCCTGGCCCACCGGCTTGGTGGTGAAGAAGGGCTCGAAGGCGTGCGCGCGCACGCCCGGCTCCATCCCCACCCCCGTGTCGCTCACCACCAGCTGCACCCAGCGCCCGGCGCCCATCCCGGCGTCCACCTGGCGCGCCTCCTCGTCGTCGAGGGTGCGCCGCGTGGTCGCGATCGTCGCCGTCCCCCCGCCGGGCATCGCGTCGCGCGCGTTCACGAGGAGGTTCATCAGCACCTGCTCCAGCTGCGCGCGGTCGGCGAGGATGCGGGCCTCGTCCGCCGCGAGCCGGGTCTCGATGCGCACGTCCTCGCCGATCAGCCGCTGGAGCATCCGCTCCATGCCGCGCACCACGCCATTCAGGTCCACCGGCACCGGCTGCATCGCCTGGCGCCGGCTGAAGGCGAGCAGCTGCTTCGTGAGGTCGGCGGCACGCCGCGCCGCCTGCTGCACCTCGCGGAGGTCCCCCTGGCGCGGATCGGTCGTCGCGAGCCGCGAGGCGACGAGCTGCGTGTAGGTGGTGATGACGGTGACGATGTTGTTGAAGTCGTGCGCGATCCCGCCGGCGAGCCGCCCCACCGCCTCCAGCTTCTGCGACTCCAGCAGCTGCCGCGTGGTGTCGCGCAGCGTCGCCTCGGTGCGCAGCCGCTCGGTGACGTCGCGGCAGACGATCTGCACCGCGCGCTCGCCCGCGTAGTCCACGAGGCTCGCCGAGAGCTCCACGTCGATCACGCGCCCATCGTCGCGGCGCAGGCGGTAGGGCGCGTGCGGCACGGGGCGGCCCTCCTCGAGCAGCCGCTGGATGTGGGTCCGCGCGCGCTCCCGCTCCTCCTCCACCACCAGCGCCACCACCGGCCGCCCGACCAGCGCGGCCGGGGCCGGCGCCCCGAGCATCCGCGCCGCCGCGTCGTTCCCGAACACGACCCGCCCGTGCGCGTGCACCACCACCGCGTCCACCATCGCCTCCACGAGCCGGCGGTAGCGCTCCTCCGTCGCGGCGAGCGCGCTGGCCACCCGCTGCGCCTCGGTCAGGTCGGTCGCGAGCGCCAGCACCCCGCATACCTGGCCGGCCGCATCGCGCAGCGGCTCCGCGTGCACCTCGAAGGTGCGCTCCCGCCACTCGATCAGGTAGAAGCCGTGGTGCCCCTCGAGCGCCCCGCGATGCGCCGCGAGCGCCTCGTCGGCGTTGGCGCTCTGCGCCAGCGCCTCCGCGATTGGGCGCCCGATCCACTCGTCGGGATCCTGGCCGAAGGCCTCCATCCCGCGCCCCATCGCCGACGTCACCCGCAGCGAGCGGTCGGTGGTCCAGAGGAAGGCGGGGAGCTGCTGCAGCATCAGGCGCAGCCCTGCCTCGCTGTCCCGCAGCTCCTGCTCGGCGCGGCGAAACTCCGTGAGGTCGCGCACCACCACCAGGCGGGCGGGCCCGCGCGCGCCCGCGACGTTCCGGCCGCGCAGCTCCACCGGAAAGCGCTCCCCGGAGCGTCGGCGGGCGAAGCCCTGGAGGGGCGTCTCGCGACCGGCCTGGATGTGGGCCAGCAGCTGCCCGCGCAGGTCGGGGTCGGTGAAGGTGGTCACGTCGCGCCCCAGCAACTCCTCGCGGGGGTAGCCGAACATCGCGGAGCAGGCGTCGTTCACGTCCACGATGCGCCCCCCCTCGTGCACCACCACCGCGTCGAGGCTCGCCTCCGCGAAGCGCGCGAAGCGCTCCTGCGTCGAGCGCAGCGCCGCGACGAGCTCGCGCTGGCGGCTCACGTCGGTCATCACGCCGTGGAGCTCGCGTCCCGCCGGGCCATCGGCCACGTGCACGATGTCGCGCAGCCACACGACGCGCCCGTCGGCGGCGACCATGCGGTACTCGAGCTCGTGGTCGGTCCCCCGCGACGCGCACTCCGCGGAGTAGGCGACCGCCCGCTGCCGGTCCTCGGGGTGCACGTGCTCGCGCCAGAACTCCGGGTCGGCGAGCCACGCCGCCACCGGGTAGCCGAGCAGCCGCTCCGCGCCGGCGCTCACGAAGGTGAAGCGCCAGCTCGCCGGGTCGCGCTGCCACACGATCGCGTCCAGCCCGTCGAGGAGGGCGCGGGGGATGAACCGCGCGTCGTCGTGGCGGTCAGCGGTGCCTGCTGGATGGGAGGTCATGGGTTCCCGCGATCGCCTCCGGGGCTCACCCGCGGCTCATGCAACCGACGGGCCCGCCCTCTCAGCCTTCGTCGCTCTCGACGAGCGTCTCGATCCCGGGCCAGCTTTCGCGGCTGTAGCGCGCGATGGTGCGCAGGTAGCGCTCCCCCTCCTCGCCCAGGGACTCGCGCACCGCCGCCGCCGCCCGCGCCACCGCCGCTGCATCGGCGTAGGGCACCTCCAGGTCGTCGGGGATCACGCCGTTCTCGTGCGGGACGCCCGCCGCGTCGAGGAAGGCGATCTGCGCCTGCGGCTCGTGCTCCACGTACATGAAGTGCAGGAGGTCGAACTCGTCCTGGTTGGTCTCGGCGTTCCGCCGCACCAGCTCGCGCGCCAGCTTGTCGGCGGGCCAGCCCTGGAGGGTCACCACGCGGAAGCCCCCCTTGAGGGAGGCGAGCCGCTGGATGTAGACGAGGCGGCGCTCGCGGTTCGACTTGATGGCGGCGGTGACGAGCGCGACGCGGCGCTCGGTGGGAAGCGACCGGTAGGGGGAGGGTGATGGCATGGCTGGAAAGTAGCGAGGGAGGGGGCTACGTTCACCGCCCCCGCGGCGCCTTTCCCCCCACCCATCGGCCGGCCTGGCCATGCCCCCTCCACTCCGAGGCATCCTCGAGTCCGCGCTCTACTCGGCCGACCTGCCCGCGGCGCGGGATTTCTACCGGCGGCTGCTGGGCGCGGAGGTGCTCCTGGAGAGCGATCGCCTCGTGGCCCTCGCCCTCCCGGGGCCTGGGGTACTCCTGCTCTTCCGTCGCGGCGCGAGCGACGAGGCGCTCCCCACGCCGGGCGGGCTCGTTCCCGGCCATGGGGCGTCCGGTGTGCAGCACCTGGCGTTCGCCATCGACGCGCAGGCCGTGGAGGGGTGGCGGGCCCACCTGCAAGCGCTGGGGGTGCCGATCGAGAGCGACGTCCGGTGGCCGCGCGGGGGCACGAGCCTCTACGTGCGGGACCCCGACGGGCATTCCATCGAGTTCGCCACGCCGGGGCTCTGGGCGACGTACTGACAGCGGAACGAAACATCTGGTGATCGTGGTCCGTACGGACCGGCGATCCCAGGTGCACGCACTCGTTCCCGACCCCACGTGACCCCGCCCGCCATCGTCCTCCGCGCGCCCTCCCGCGCCCTGCGCCTCGCCCTCCCGCTGCTCGCCGCCATCGCGGCGGGCACTCCCTCCGCGCTCGCCGCGCAACAGCTCCAGGAGCCGGCCGCGGCGCCGGTTGCGGCCGAGGGGGCGGCGACGCGGGCCCTCCGCGCCTGGGTCGCCACCTTCGACCGGGGCGATTCCGCCGCGATCGCCCGCTTCGTGGACAGCGCCTTCGCGCCGGCGCAGTTCGCGCGGCGCCCCGCCGCCTTCATCGTGACCCGCGACCGGTGGCGGCGCCGCAACCTCGGCCCGATCGAGGTCGTGGCGATGGACGTGCAGGGCGACACCATGGCGCGCGCCCTCGTGCGCAACGCGCTCGTGGACAGCTGGGGCCACGTGGAGCTGCACCTCGATCCCGCGGCGCCGCACCGGATCACGTCGGTGGACCTCACCCGGCACGAGGCCGCGCCGGCGGCTCGCGCCCCGCACGGCCGGTTGGGCGACGCCGCCGTCGCCACCGCGCTGGGTCGCTTCGCGCGAACGCTCGCGGATTCCGGGCTCTTCTCCGGCACCGTGCTGGTGACGCACCGCGGCCGCACCGTCTTCGAGGGGAGCTACGGCCTGGCCGACGAGGGACGCGGGATCCCCAACGCCGCGGGGACGCGCTTCCAGCTCGCGTCGTCCGCCAAGATGTTCACCGGCGTGGCGATCCTGCAGCTGGCGTCGCAGGGGAAGCTGTCGCTCTCCGACCCGGTGGTGAAGTGGATCCCCGAGTTCGCGAACGCCGATGCCGCGCGGCGCATCACCGTCCACCACCTGCTCACGCAGTCCTCGGGGCTCGCCGACTTCATGCCATCCCCCGCCTTCGACGCCGCCGACAAGTCGGCGCTGAAGGGGCTCGCCGACTACCTCCGGTTCTTCGCGGCGGAGTCGCTGGCCTTCGAGCCCGGGAGCCAGTGGCAGTACCGAAACTCGAACTACCTGCTGCTCGGCCTGGTCGCCGAGCGCGCCTCGGGGATGTCGTACCGCGACTACTGGAGGGCGTACCTCTTCACCCCGGCGGGGATGCGGTCGGTGTGGGCCGACGGCCCGGCGGCGGTGGGGTACAGCTACTACTGGCCGGGGCGCCGGCTCGACCCCTCGCGTCGCCGCGCGGTGGGCGACGACCTCCGTCACGGCACGCCGGTGGGGGGTGGGGTGGCGACGGCGGGCGACATGGCCCGATTCGCAAACGCCCTCATGGAGGGGAAGCTCCTCCCCGCCGCCTGGCGCGACACCATGTTCGCCGGCCGCACCCCGGAGGCGGGCCCCGGGGCGCGCGCGGCGTACGGATTCGATGCGGCGGAGCAACCCAACGGGGTGCGGGTGCTGTCCAAGGGAGGCTACGTGGACGGCGCGCTCGCCCAGGTGGAGCTGTACCCCGACGACCGGTGGGTGGTGGTGGTGCTCACGAACACCGACCTGTGGGGCGGGGAAGCGGTGGCCGCGAAGGCGCGCATGCTGGTGACGCAGCGCTGATCGCGGGGGTGAAGCGAATGGTCGTCCCGCGGTGGGGCCGGCAGCGCCGCCGGCCTCACCCCCCTCTCCGTTGGCGCGCTATCTTCACGGCAGCCGGACCCGCCCCACCCCACGTCCTCCCCCGATGAGCAGCCCCCTCCTGTTCGCCCTCCAGCTCCTCGCGGTCTCCCCGTCGCCGCAGGGCCCCCTCCCCGCCACCTACGACGGCCGCGCCAACCAGCTCACCATCGCCACGCCGCGCATCGAGGCCGAGGTCGCGATCGACGGGCAGCTCGACGAGGCGCCCTGGTCGCGCGCGGCGCGGCTCACCGGGTTCTCGCAGTATGCGCCGGTGGACGGGCTCCCCGCCGAGGATTCCACGGTGGTGCTCGTGTGGTACTCGCCCACCGCGATCCACTTCGGGGTGCGGGCGTACGAGCGCCACGGGGTGGTGAACTCCAACCTGTCCGAGCGCGACCGCATCCTCGCCGACGACTACGTGCAGTTCCTGGTGGGCACCTTCGGCGACGGGCGGCAGGCCACGGTCTTCGGCGTCAACCCGCTGGGCATCCAGCTCGACGGCACCCTGATCGAGGGCGCGGCGCGCGGGCGCACGAGCGCCTTCGGCACCGAGCAGGCGCGCGACCAGGCGGACCTCTCCCCCGACTTCACCTTCCAGTCCAAGGGGCGGGTCACGCCGTGGGGCTACGAGGTGGAGGTGCGCATCCCCTTCAAGTCGCTCCGCTACCAGTCGGGGCGCGAGCAGCGCTGGGGGCTGAACGTGGTGCGGCGGGTGCAGCACTCGGGCGCGGAGGATTCCTGGGCGCCGGCGAAGCGCGCCGCCGCGTCGTTCCTGGCGCAGGTGGGGACGCTCACCGGGCTCACCGACCTGCGGCGCGGGCTGGTGCTCGACCTCAACCCGGTGGTGACGACGCGCTCCACCGGGAGCGCCGCGACGAATGGGCGCTGGGGCTACGACACCGACCGTCCGTCGGTGGGGGGGAACGTGCGCTGGGGGGTGACGAACAACCTGACGCTCAACGCCACCGCCAACCCCGACTTCTCGCAGGTGGAGTCGGACGAGGGGCAGTACGCCTTCGACCCGCGGCAGGCGCTCTTCTTCGCCGAGCGTCGCCCCTTCTTCCTCGAGGGGAACGAGCTGTTCGCGACGCCGGGAAACCTCGTGTACACGCGGCGGGTGCTCAAGCCGGTGGCCGCGGCCAAGCTGACGGGGAAGGCGGCGGGGACCTCCCTCGCGGTGCTCTCGGCGATCGACGATCCCACCGCGTCGCTCTGGTACGACCCCGCGCGTCGCACGGGCGGGCACAACCCGCTGTTCACGATCGCCCGCGTGCAGCGTGACCTGGGGGCGCAGTCGCGGCTTGGCGTCACCCTCACCGATCGCGAGGACGGCTCGCTCCACAACCGGGTGGGGAGCGTTGATGGGAAGCTGGTGATGGGGAAGATCTACACCGGCGCCTTCCAGCTCGCGGGGAGCACCACGCGCCGGCTGGGGGCGACGGGGATGGAGTCGCTCGACGGGCCGCTCTGGAGCGCCTCGCTCGCGCGCAGCGGGCGCGCCGTGGGGTTCACCTACTCCGTGCGCGGGGTGAGCCCGGAGTTCCGCACGCAGTCGGGGTTCATCAACCGCGGCAACGTGGCACAGGCCTCGGCGCGGCACCGGTTCACGCGCAACGGGGAGCGGGGAGCCCTGCTGCAGGCGGTGTCGTTCGACCCGGTGGTGGACTTCCTCTGGAGCTACGACCGCTTCGTGCGGCGCGGGGACGCGCTGGAGAAGAAGTTCCACCTGAACACCAACGCCACCTTCCGCGGCGGGTGGACGGCGGGGGCGGCACTGCTCCTCGAGACCTTCGGGTACGACGCCTCGCTCTACCGCGGCGTGCGCGTGGCACGCGCGCCCGGCGACACGGTGCCCTTCACCGGCGTCCCGCGCCTCTTCAACCGCGACTGGCTGGTGTCCTTCGGCACCCCCGAGTTCAAGACCTTCTCCGCCGACGGCTTCTTCCTCTACGGGCAGGACGAGAACTTCTACGAGTGGTCGTCGGGGATGATCACCTGGGTCACGCTGAACGCGAACTGGCGGCCCACCGAGCAGCTGCGGGCGGCGCTGTCGTACAACCAGCAGGTGATCGACCGGAAGAGCGACGGGAGCAACGTGGCGGAGAGCCGGATCCCGCGCCTCAAGGTGGAGTACCAGCTCACCCGCGCCATCTCCGTGCGCGCGATCGGGGAGTACGCGACGCTCCAGCAGGACGCGCTGCGCGACGACTCGCGCACGAACGGCCCGCTGCTGGAGCAGGGGCAATCAGGGTGGCGGGCGATCCCGGCGTACCGGAGCCGCCAGTTCCGGGGCGACGCCCTCTTCGCCTGGCAGCCCACGCCCGGGACGGTGTTCTTCGCCGGCTACGGGAGCACCTACTTCGGCGAGGGGAGCGGCGACCCGCTCACCGGGCCCCCGCTCGCCCGCGCGCGCGACCTGCGGCGCGCGGGGGACGCGGTCTTCGTGAAGCTCAGCTACCTGTTCCGGCTCTGAGGGCGTCATCCTGAGCGCAGCGTAGGCCTGCCCTGAGGCCGCAGGCCGAAGGGATCTGGCGCCACGGCACCACCGCCGGTTCCTTCGGCTGCGCCTCAGGATGACTGCAATGGCATCCCCCCTGCAAGGTCGCGCTCGCAACTCTTGCCCCGGACGCCGTGGAAGCCACCGACGTGATGCCTCGCGAAGCTGCCCCCTGGATCGAGCGGGGGGCCCGGCTCGGTTATGCCGCGAAGGGGATCGTCTACCTGGTGATCGGGGCACTCGCCGCGCTGGCGGCGGCGGGGAAGGGGGGCCAGACCACCGATTCCCGCGGGGCGCTGCGTGCGATCGACGCCAGTGGCCCCGGCCACTGGCTCCTTCTCGTCCTTGGCGCCGGCCTCGTCGGATATGCCGTGTGGGGCGTGGTCGGGGCGACGATCGACGCCGAGCGCCGGGGCGGCGACGCGAAGGGACTGGCGCTGCGCGTGGGACTCGCCGCGCGCGGCCTCGCGTACGGCGCGCTCGGGATCGCCGCCTTCCGGCTCTTCTTCACCGCCCGCGGCTCGAGCGGCGAGGGGGCGGAGCACTGGACGGGGCGGCTCCTCGGCGTCCCCTTCGGCCGTGCGCTGGTGATCGGGGCCGGGATCGCGATCATCGGCTACGCGCTCTATCAGTTCTGGCGCGCGGCGCGGAAGAACCTCCGCAAGCGGCTGCACCTCGCCGAGGCGGGACCGGGGGGCGCCGCGTGGGTGCTGCGCCTGGCGCGCTTCGGGATCGCCGCGCGCGGCGTGGTGTTCCTCGTCATCGGCTGGTTCCTCGTGACCGCGGCGCGCACCCGCGACCCGTCGCGCGCCGGCGGCATCGCCGATTCCCTCGACGCGCTGCGCGCGCAGCCCTACGGCGCGCTCGTCCTCGGTACCGTCGCGGTGGGGCTGATGGCGTTCGGCGTGTGGGAGCTGGCGAACGCGCGGTACCGGGACATCAACGTCCGGTAGCCCGGGCGGCCGGGCGTCGTCACGCCCGGGCTCCGTGCGCCGGGCCCTTTGCACCGACGATTGCAGCGGATCGAGCGGATCGAGCGGAAACGGCGACACCCTGGAGTTGCCGTTCGATCTGCTCGACCTGCTCGATCGTCAGTGCCAGCCGTTGACGTGCGCGCCCGAGTCACCGGCGCCGCATGAACTGCGCTTCATCCGTCCTGGATTCGCTTCATGTTCCCTGGGCCGTTCTTCCGGCGCGCGAATCCAGCCAGTTCGCCGGTACAGCCCGGTGGGAGACCAACCCCGCGGCAATCAGGTGTGGCACCCCTCGTGCACTACCGAACTGGTTAACGACCAAGAACAGGAGTGTACGCATGACGTACGAAACCACTCGCGCCGCGATGGCGCTGCTCGCTGGTGTGACGCTCATCACCGGATGTGCCGGCATGAGCAACAAGCAGAAGGGTGCCGTGATCGGCGCGACCACCGGTGCCGCCGCCGGCGCGGTGGTAGGGAACAACACCGGCTCCACCGCGCGGGGCGCGATCATCGGCGCCGTCGTCGGCGGCACCGCCGGCGCGATCATCGGCCACCAGATGGACCAGCAGGCCAAGAAGCTCGAGCAGAATATCCCCGGCGCCACCGTGGAGCGCGTCGGCGAGGGGATCCAGGTGACCTTCGAGTCGGGGCTCATGTTCGACTTCGACTCCGAGCGCCTGCGCCCCGAGGCGCAGACGAACCTGCGCAACCTCGCGTCGAGCCTTGGCGAGTATCGCAACACCGACCTGCTCATCGTGGGCCACACCGACGCCAAGGGGACCGACAGCTACAACCAGTCGCTCTCGCAGCGTCGCGCCCAGGCGGTCGCCGACTACCTGAACGGCCTCGGCGTCGCCTCCGGTCGGCTGCGCACCAGCGGGAAGGGCGAGGCGGAACCGGTCGCGTCGAACGACACGGAAGCGGGGCGGCAGAAGAACCGGCGCGTCGAGGTGGCGATCTTCGCCAGCGAGGCGTACCGGGAACAGCTCCGGAAGCAGAACGGCGGCGAGTGACCGCCGCGCGACAGCGCAGGGAGCGCGCGGTGTCGCACTCCTGATCGCTGTCGCGCTCCTGCGCACCGTCCCGTGATGGTGCGCAGGGGAAACCCCCTCGTTCCAGGGCGCGCGCCCCAGCGAAGCACGCGTCCTGGAATGGTGACCCATGGGGCCGCAGATCGTCGTGTTGGCGCATGCATCGACGACTCTTCGCTGTGGCCGGCGCCATTGCCTGCGCCGCGCAGCTCACCGGATGTGACGGGACCATCGCCGGCGGGCGCGGCGCGGGATCCGACACCAGTTACGTGGGGGTCGCGGTCGGCCTCCGGACCCCGGAACGCTACGCCGACGTCTACGTCGGCGTGCAGATGGCCCTCGACACGCTGAACGCCACGCGTCCCGACGGCGCCCCGCTCCTCGCGCTGCG
>DASWVQ010000132.1:0-6182 GCA_036401195.1 Gemmatimonadaceae bacterium | reverse complement strand
CGTGGACGTGGTGGGTGCCGTCGGCGGCGTCGACCTCGATCGTGGCGGGGTCGAAGCGCACGTCGCGCACGGCGGCGTCCCAGGCGAGGACGGCGCGGATGCGGCCCTCGCGGCCGCGGGTGCGGATCACGTGGAAGGGACGCTCGCCGGTGGCGGGGGGACCGGGGGCGATGGCGCGCCAGCACTCGGCGTCGCCCTCGGCGAGGATCCAGGCATCGAGACGGGCGCCGTCGGGTGCCGTGGTCGCCAGGCGGGTGATGGTGCCGGCGGGGAGGGGCGCGGTCGTGATGTCGTGGAGGAAGGCCCAGCCGGCGTCGGTGCCGCTGAAGTCATCCTGAGCGGAGCGAAGGATCTGGCTCAAAGGCGCCTCGGCCAGATCCTTCCCCCTCGCTTCGCTCGGGGTCAGGATGACTTCGACTGCCCCATTCAGGTGCATCGGCAGGTCGACCACCGAGTCCTCACCGGCGGACCACCGCAGCTCGTCGACGAGGTAGCCATCGAGCATCACGAGGGTGCGGCGCGCGACGACGCCGGCATCGAGCCGCGCCTCGGCCATGACCCACCCGGCGGCGCCTCGCTCGTCGTGGGCGAGGAGGCGGCCGTCGAGCCGCGGCTGCTCGTTGCCATTCGCCACCGGGGCGTTGTGCGCGAGCGAGCTGCGATACCAGTGCAGCGCGCGCTCCACGTACGAGCCGGTCCCCATGTCGTCGAGCCAGCGGTGCGCCCCCTCCCCGAGGAGGAGGTTCAGGCGGTCGGGGTGGCCGTGCCCCCCGCCGGAGGTGCCGTAGTCGAGCGACGCCATCGCGGCCCCATGGTCACGGCGGAACACCGCGATCCCCTGGTCGCGCAGGAGCACCGAGGGGAGCGGGCGCCCCCCGTCGCCGGCGGGAAGCGCCGGGCGTGCGAAGAGCAGGGCGCGCCATCCCAGGTCGGCGCGCGAGAGGGCGACGGCGGGCCCGTTGCGCTCCACGTCGGCGCTCGTGCGATCCTGCCCGGTGTCGCCGCGCGCGACGTCACCGTCGTAGAGGCGGGCGAGGAGCGCGCCGAGTCGCGCATCGGCCCCGCGCGCGAGCCCGAGCTCGCACAGCTCGGCGAAGCGGGGCTGGCGCACCGAGATGGCGTAGGGGGAGTCGCGGCGCGAGGGGAGGGTGAGGTCGGGGAAGGTGGTGAGGAAGGGGGCGATGAAGCCGCGGTCGAAGCGGGCGCGCAGGTCGGCCGGGATGTCGATCCCCGCGCGTGCCGCGAGCGTCACGCCGTACCAGAGGCCGCGATGCGCGAACAGGTGGTAGTTCTCCCCCTCGTACCAGGTGCCGTCGGGGAGGAGGCCATGCTGGAGGTGCGCCACGATCCCCGACCCGCCGAGCACCGCGCGCTCCGCGAGCGCGCGATCGCCGAGCAGCAGCCCGGCGGCGAGCATGGCGGCGTCGTTCCACACCTGGCGGTTCGAGGCGCCCTCGTCGTACGAGGCGATGAGGGCGACGCTGGGCTCCACGATGCGTTCGCGCACGCGCGCGGCGAGCGATCGCTCCGCCTCGCCGAGCACGTCCACCGCGAGGACGAGCTGGAGGAGCCAGATCGACTCCAGGTAGGTGCTGAAGAAGACGCGTCCGGGGCCGAGGGTGTTGTCGGCGTTCGGGTAGTCGAGGTACGCGTCGGCGTAGCCGGCGAGGATCTCGGCGGCGGTGGCGCGATGCGCGGGCTCGCCGCGGAGCCGCCAGAGGATCGCGGCATGGAGCGCGCGCTCGGCGAGCCAGAGCTGGTGCCAGTAGAGGCGGAAGCGATCGTGCGCCGCGCCCTCATACGTGGCGCCGCAGGCGGCGCAACGATGGCGGCGCGCCTCGCGCGGGTCGTACACGAGGTAGGTGCCGTCCACCGCGCAGCGCCCGCCCTCGCGCGAGAGCAGCGCCTTCTCGCGCGGGATCTCCACCCCGTCGCGCGCGAGCCGGTCGACGGTGGCGGCGAGGTTGTCGGCGAGCGGGGCGAAGGCGTCGCGCGCGAGGGCGGCCCGCACCTCCCACTCGTGCGGGGCGAGCAGCAGCGTCATGGCGCCACCCGCCAGCGCGCGATCGTGGCCAGCTCGCCGCGCAGGTCCATGCGCACCCCCTGGAGGCGCGCGCTCGCCCCCTGCACGCCGCGCGAGTGGTAGAGCCATGCGGCGGGGGCGTCGCGCAGGAGCTGGCGCTGCACCTCCCGCCACGCGTCGCGCTTGGCCCCGGGGTCGGCGGCGCGCGCGGCGTGCGCGAAGGCGCTGTCGAGCGCCGGCACGTGATATCCCGCGTAGTCGAGGGCGCCGCCGGCGTTGCGCGACTCGAACATCGCCGACAGGTAGGAGAGGCCCAGGTCGCCGGGGATGCCGGTGAGGAGGAGGTCGAAGCGCCGGGGCACCGCGCGCGCCGCGGCGAGGAAGGCGCCCATCTCCGACTGCCGGATCGCCAGGCGGATCCCGCGCGCGGCCAGGTCGTCCTGCACGAGCTGCTCGATCGCGTTGTCGCCGCTCCCCACGGTGAGGAGCTCGAAGGCGAGCGGCTGGCCGCCGCGCGAGCGCCAGCCTCCCTTCCCCGGCGCGCGACGCCACCCCGCCGCGTCGAGGAGCGAGTCGGCAACGCGCGAGTCCGCGGCGGGAACGTCGGTGAGGGCGAGGGGGTTCTCCGGGGGGACGGGCCCGAGGGCCGGCGTGCCGAAGCCGGCGAGCGCCACCCGCACGAGGCGCTCACGGTTCACCGAGAGGCCGATCGCGCGGCGGACGCGCACGTCGCGCAGCGCGGGGTGCGCCACGTTGAAGACGAGCGCGGTGGAGAAGAGGACGGGGTACTCGACGACGCGCAGGGTGGGATCGCGGCGCGCGAGGGCGGCCATGGTCGGGGAGATGCCCGCGACGTCGAGCTCCCCGCTCGCGAGCCCCGCGAACTTCGTGGTCGCCTCGTCCACGACCGCCACCACCACCTGGCGCAGGGCGGGGGGGCCGCCGAGCTCGCGGGGAAAGGCGTCGTTCCGGGTGAAGACCCAGCGCTCGCCGGCGCGGCGGCTGGTGAAGCGGAAGGGGCCGTTCCCCACCGGGGCGAGGTTGAAGGCGGCGCGGCGCAGCGCCGCGCGCGGCACCGTGTCCAGCAGGTGGGCCGGGAGGATGGGGAGCTCGGTGAGGAATCCCGGCGGGCCCGCCTGCGCGGCGGTCAAGTGGAGGTCGATCGTGGTGTCGTCCACCACGCGCGCCCCCTCGAGGGGGGCGAGCTCCGGGGCGCGGGGGGACCCGGTGGCGGGATCGCGCACCACCGCCCAGGTGAAGGCGAGGTCGCGGGCGGTGGTGGGGGCGCCGTCGTGCCAGCGCAGCCCGGCGAGGAGGTGCAGGCGCAGCGTGCGCCCGCCGCGGGACCACTCCCAGCGGCGCGCGAGGCGCGGCACCACGCGCAGGGTGGAGTCGAGGGCGAGGGGGGTGACGAAGAGCAGGTGGCGCTGCACCTGGCGCGAGAGGGGATGCACCGTGACGGCGGGATTGGCCGACTCGAGGTCGGCGCCGGAGGCGTAGACCACCACGTCGCGCGGGCGCGGCGGGGCGCCGCAGGCGGCCGCGCCGAGGACCGCGCCGAGGAGCGCGGCGCGGGCGGCCGCGCTGCCCGGGATTGACCAGCGGCTCGCGCGGTGCAAGATCAACGCGTGCCCCTTCCGCTCACGATGATCGCGCGCCGCGTGGCCGCGGCGCTGCTCCTCTTCTGGCTCGTCCTCACCCTCACCTTCGCCCTGGTTCGCCTGGCGCCTGGGGATCCCGCGGCGCTGCTCGTGGCTCCCTCGGCGAGCGCCGCCGACGTGGCCCGCTTGCGCGCGGAGCTGGGGCTCGATGCGCCCGTCGCGGTGCAATATGCACGCTGGAGCGCGGGCGTGCTGCGGGGCGACCTGGGGGAGAGCATCTCGCGGCGGCAGCCGGTGACGGCGGTGCTGCGCGAGGCGCTGCCGGTGTCGGTGGCGCTCGGGGGGGCCTCGCTCCTCCTCACCTTCCTCATCGCCCTCCCCCTCGGACTCTGGCAGGGGGCGCGGCGCGGGCGCGCGGGGGACCACGTGGCCACGGTGATGACGACGGTGCTCGCCGCGGCGCCCACCTTCTGGCTGGCGCTGGCGCTGGTGGCGCTGTTCACCTACGGGGCCGCGGCGTGGGGGCTGCCGGCGGCGTTGCGCCTGCCGGCGTTCGGGATGCGCTCTCCCGGAATGGAGCTGCAGGGGTGGGCCGCGGCGAGCGACCTGCTCCGCCACGCGATCCTGCCGGTGGGGATCCTCGCCGCCGTGGGGGCCGCGGGGGTCACCCGCTACGTGCGCGGCAGCGCGATCGAGCTGCTCGACGGGGACTTCGTGCGCACGGCGCGGGCGAAGGGGGCGGGGCCGGCGCGGGTGCACCTGCGCCACGTGCTCGCGAACATCCTTCCCCCGATCATCACCCTGCTGGCGCTCTCCTTTCCGGGGGTGGTCGCGGGCTCCGTGTTCGTGGAGTCGGTGTTCGCCTGGCCGGGGATGGGGCGCACGATGCTCGGCGCCATCGCGGCGCGCGACTACCCGCTGGTGATGGGATGCGCGGCGCTCTACGGCGCGCTGGTGATCGCCGCGAACATGGCGGCGGAGCTGGTGCTTCCCCTCGTGGACCCGAGGCGCCGTGGCTGAGGGTGCGTGGCGGGGGCCCGGCTGGTGGCGGGCGATGGACACCGCGGGGCGCGCGGCGCTGCTGCTGCTCGCGGCGATGACGGCGGCGGTGATCGTGGTGCCGATGCTCGCGCCGGGCGACCCACTCGCCATCGGGGAGGTGCTGCGCGCGCGGCTCGTGCCGCCCATGTCGCGCGACGCGGCGGGCGCGTTCCACCTGCTGGGGACCGACCGGTTCGGGCGCGACCTGTTCGTGCGCATGATGCTCGGAGGGCGCATCTCGCTGGCGGTGGGGATCGCGGGCTCGCTGCTCGCCGCCGCGGTGGGGACGCTCGCGGGGGCGATCGCCGCGTGGCGAGGGGGGATCGCCGACCGCGCGGCGATGGGCGCCGCGGACCTGCTGCTCGCCCTTCCCCGGCTCGTGCTGCTGCTCGTGTGCGCGGCGCTCTGGCGGCCGGGGACGCTCACGGTGGTGGTGGTGCTCGTGGCCACCGGGTGGATGGGAGTGGCGCGGCTGGTCCGCGCGGAGCTGCTGGGACTGCGCGCCGAGCCGTGGGTGGACGCCGCCACCGCGCTGGGGGCGAGCGGGTGGCGGGTACTCTGGCGTCACGCGCTGCCGAACGCGATGGCCCCGGTGATCGTGGCGACGACGCTCGGCGTGGGGAACGCGATCCTGCTGGAGAGCGGGCTCTCGTTCCTGGGGCTCGGCGTGCAGCCGCCGGCGCCGAGCTGGGGGAACATGATCGCGGGAGGGCGTGAGGTGATCGTCACCGCCCCCTGGGTGGCGCTCGGACCGGGGATCGCGCTGATCCTCACGGTGCTGGCCTGCACGCTGCTGGGGGACACGCTGCGTGACGAATTGGCGGGGGCGCCGGCACGCCGCGCCGTCACCCCGGGGGGAAGGGAACGAGGACGGTGACGATCGCGCGGGGCGACGCCGTGAAGGGGATCGCGCTGCCCTGCACCGCCAGCGGCTCGAGCGGGGTCTCGTCGAGCCGGGCGAGTCGCGCGCCTTCCACCGGGACGCCGAGCTCCCACGCGCCCCGCACCTCGCGATCGAGGAGGTTCACGCAGCGCAGCACGAGGGAGCGGCCGTCGTCCGATTCCTTGATCGTGCTCATCGCCAGCCCTTCGCCCCGCAGCGCGGCGCCCATGCGCGCGGGCACGGGGGCGATCGCGCTGCGCAGCGTGGTCGCGGCGAGGGGAAGGAGCAGGTCGTCGGCGGCGCGCTCGACCACATCGACCACCGCATCCGTGCGCGACGGGTCGTGCAGGAGGAGGGCGAACCGCGCGCGGAAGTCCCCGTGCGACTGCGCGTCGGGGGTGGGAGCGGGCCATCCGGCGTGCCCGGGCCGCTCGGGGAGGTTCCCCCGCGACAGCTCCCCCACCGCGCGCACGAGCGTCACGGCGATCGCGCCGTCGGCCATCGCCTCGTACTCGGCGAGGCCGTCGCCGTAGAGCGTGGCGCCGTGCATGGCCCCCTCGCCCGGCGCGAAGCGCGACACGTAACGGTGGAGGGGATCGGTGGGGGGCGGCGCTTCCCGCGCGCGATCGGCGGG
>DASWVQ010000131.1:0-10111 GCA_036401195.1 Gemmatimonadaceae bacterium | reverse complement strand
CTATCCCTCCTGCCCCTCGTACTGCTCCTTCAGGTTCGCCACCACGTTCGGGTCCGCCAGGGTGGTCGTGTCCCCCAGGGCGCGCCCCTCGGCGATGTCGCGGAGGAGGCGGCGCATGATTTTCCCGGAGCGGGTCTTGGGGAGGTCGGCCGAGAAGAGGATGTCGTCGGGGCGGGCGATGGCGCCGATCTTCTGCGCCACGAAGTCGCGCAGCTCCTCGCGCAGCTCGTGGTCCTGGTCGAAGCCGTCGCGCAGCGTCACGAAGGCGGCGATCGCCTGCCCCTTGATGTCGTGCTCCTTCCCCACCACCGCCGCCTCGGCGACGGCGGGGTGCTCAACGAGCGCCGACTCCACCTCCATCGTGCCGATGCGGTGCCCCGCGACGTTCAGCACGTCGTCCACGCGCCCCAGCAGCCAGAAGAAGCCGTGCGCGTCGCGCTTCGCGCCATCGCCGGCGAAGTACAGCTCGGGGCGGTCGGGCCACTTGGAGAAGTAGGTGTCCACGTAGCGCTTGTCGTCGCCCCAGATCGTGCGGAGCATCGAGGGCCAGGGGCGCGTGAGGGTGAGCAGCCCGCCCCCCTGCGCGACTATGTTCGCGTGCTGGTCCACCACCTCGGGGAAGTACCCGGGGAGGGCGCGCGTCGCGCTGCCGGGCTTGGTCTCGGTCACCCCGGGGATGGGGGAGATGACGATCGAGCCGGTCTCGGTCTGCCACCAGGTGTCGACCACCGGGCAGCGCTCCCCGCCGATGTTCTTCCAGTACCACACCCAGGCCTCGGGGTTGATCGGCTCGCCCACGGAGCCGAGGAGCCGCAGCCGGGAGAGGTCGTGCTTCTGGATGTGCTGCGTCCCCCACTTCATGAAGGCGCGGATGGCGGTGGGGGCGGTGTAGAAGATCGTCACGCCGTGCCGCTCGCACATGTCCCACATGCGGTCGCGTTCGGGCCAGTCGGGCGCTCCCTCGTACATCACGCAGGTCGCCCCGGCGGAGAGGGGGCCGTACACGAGGTACGAGTGCCCGGTCACCCAGCCCACGTCGGCGGTGCACCAGAACACGTCGTCGTCCTTCAGGTCGAACACCATCCTCGTCGTCGCCGTCACCCCGGTCATGTAGCCCCCGGTGGTGTGCACGATCCCCTTCGGCTTGCCGGTCGTGCCGGAGGTGTAGAGGATGTAGAGCACGTCCTCGGCGTCCATCTCCTCGGGCTCGCACCACTGCTTCGCGTCCTGCATCATGCGGTGGTACCAGACGTCGCGCCCTTCCTTCATCGTCGCGAAGGCCTCGTCGCCCGCCGCGCCGGGCCGGCGCAGCACCACCACCACCTTCTCGATCGAGGGGCACTCCTCGAGCGCCTTGTCGCTGTTGCGCTTGAGGGGGACGATCCCGCCGCGGCGATACCCGCCGTCGGCGGTGATCAGCACCCTGCACTGCGCGTCGTTGATGCGGTCCCGGAGGGATTCGGGGGAGAATCCCCCGAAGACCACGGAGTGGATCGCGCCGATGCGGGCGCAGGCGAGCATGGCGATCGCCGCCTCGGGGATGAGCGGCAGGTAGATCGCCACGCGATCGCCCTTCTTCACGCCGAGGCGGTGGCGGAGGACGTTCGCGAACTTGTTGACCTCGACGTAGAGGTCCCAGTAGGTGAGGGTGCGGCGATCCCCCGGCTCCCCCTCGAACACCAGCGCCGCCTTGTTGCGACGCGCGCCCCGCACGTGCCGGTCGAGGCAGTTCACCGAGGCGTTGAGCTTCCCTCCCACGAACCACTTCGCGTAGGGGGGCTTCCACTCGAGCACCGTATCCCAGGGCTTCGACCACTCGAGCCCCGACGCCTGCCGTGCCCAGAAGGCCTCGAAGTCGCGCTCGGCTTCCGCGTACAGCGACTCGTCGCTGATAGTGGCCGCGGCGCGGAACTCGGCGCTCGGCGGAAAGGTCCGGTCCTCTCGGAGCAGGTCGTCGATCTGGGTCATGGTCCGGTGGAAGGAGATGCTGGAAGTTACTGCCGGTCGAGGCGGATGTCGCGCAGCCGGCCCATGAGGAAGCTCACGGCGGTGACTTGCCCGCGGCGGTCGCGGCGGAAGGCGACGCTGCCGAGCCCCGGCGCGACGAAGGTGTCGCGGAAGGCGGGGCGCAGCAGCACCCGGCGCCGGAAGGGGCCCTCGAGGCGCAGGGTGTCGCCGCTGGCGACCACCCGCCAGGCGGCGGGGGCCTCGGCGGTGCGGTAGCTCCCCGCATACGCACGCAACTCCGCGGGCGTTGGCGTCCAGGGCGCCATCCGCGTGAGTCCCACGCTGTCGCCGTCGGCGTTCACGCCGAGCAGCTCGGCCACGGCGCCCGCGTCGCGCCGCACGGGTTGGAGGGTGTAGCCGGCGAACACCGGCCGGCCATCGCGGAGGGTGAGGTCAGCGGGCTCGCCGGTGCGGTCGACGCGATACATCCCGCGCATGGCGTCGGCGTCATTCGTCGCCAGCGCGCCCGCCTGCTGCGCCCCCGCGGCACCGAGGAAGGCGTCGGCCACCCCGCCGGCGAGCGCGGCGGAGTTGGCGCCCGCGTCGTTGCAGAGGAGGGCGATGGAGAGCCCGCGCGCGGGATAGCGGAGCACGTGCGCGCGATAGCCGCCCGTCGCGCCCCCGTGCGACACCTCGAGGGTGCCGCGCGCCTGCCGCACGAAGAGGCCGAGCCCGTACGGGATCTCGCGCCCGCTGGCGAGGTGGCTGCGCTGCTGCATCCGCTCCACCAGCGCCTTCCCCCCCACCCGGCCGGTGGAGAGGTTCTCGTTCCAGAGCAGGAGGTCGTGCACGGTGGTGAGGAGCCCGCCCGCGCCCACGATGCTCATGAGCGGCATCTGGCTCACGTAGCCGCCGTCGCGCACCGGCGCGTAGGCGGGGGCGCGGCCGGGGACGACGGTGCGGAAGTCGTCGCGCCACCGCGTCTGCGTCATCCCGAGGGGCTCGAAGAGGCGCGTGCGCGAGAACTCCTGGAAGCTGACGCCGCTCGCGCGCTCGATGACGAGGGCGAGCAGGTTCCACCCGGTGTTGCTGTAGAGGAACTCGCTCCCGCTGGGGAAGTTCAGCGCGCGCTGCCGCGCGGCCATCTCCAGCAGGTCGTCGTTGCGGAAGTGGTGCTCGTAGGCGATGAGCCCTTCCACTTCGGCGATGGAGTACCAGTCGCGCAGCCCGCTGGTGTGGCTCATCACCTGGCGGATGGTGAGCGGGGCGCCGTAGTCGGGGAGCTCGGGGAGGTATTTCCGCAGCGGGTCGTCGATGGAGAGCTTCCCCTCCTGCTCCAGGCGCAGCACGAGGAAGGCGGTGACCTGCTTCGACACCGAGCCCGCCTCGAAGATGGTGCCCGGCCGCACGGGGGCGCCGGCCTCCAGGTCGGCCATCCCGTAGCCGCGCACCAGCAGCTCCTGCCCGTTGCGCGCCACCCCCACGGCGCAGCCGGGGGTGCGGGTGGAGTAGCGCGCGAAGACGCGGTCGACGGCGGCGACGGTGTCGGGGGAGAGCGCGGCCGCGGGCGATTGCGCCGGAAGGGCGGCGGGGAGGGAGAGGAGGGCGAGGAGGAAGCGGCGACGCATGGGGTCGGGGGGAGAGGGGAGAGACCCGACTATCGGGTGGGGGGGGCGGGGGCGCAAGGGAGGACGGCAACTGACGGCCGCCGGGTCTCGTGCCGGGGCCTGACGCCTGGGGGACGAGGCCCCCGCCCTCGCAGTTCGCTCCTGGAACGTCAACGTCAACGTCAACGTCAACGTCAACTTCAAAGACAGGCAAGGGCGTCGGGCTTCGGGCGTCGGGCCTCGGCACGAAATCGGAAGCGCGCCTGGCGGCTTCGCCGCCTTTAGCGCGCGAACGGCATGAGGTGAACGGCGCCGGATAAGGAAGGTCGAGCGCGCGCGCCCTCGCGCGCCGCTCGCTTCCGATTCCGTGCCGAGAGCCGAGGGCCGAGAGCCGGCGGCCGTCAGTTGCCGTGATATCCCGCCCTGACCGCGATCTCCCACCGCACTGCCCTCCTCGCCGCGGGATCGGAACCCCAGGCCGCCCCCGCCTCCCTCGCGAACTCCGCGCGGAGCTGGGCGAGCGCGTCGCTCCCCATCGATGCCTCGAAGCGGCGCAGCGCCGACCACGTGTCCACGTAGCCGAGCAGGTCGGGGAGCGCCCAGTCGGCGTGCATCGCGAGCGAGGGCGGGGTGATCTCCTCGAAGGGGAAGTCCAGCGTGCGGTAGCCGGACTCGATGTGGCGGCGTTCGGCGGGCCAGAAGGCGCCGAGCGTCTGGGCATACAGCCGGTGCACCACCGCGTCCACGGCGGGGGTGATGGTCGAGAGGCCGTAGCCGAGCAGCGCCACCGCGCCCCCCGGCTGCACCACGCGGCGCACCTCGGCGTAGTAGCGCGCGAGGTCGAACCAGTGCGCCGCCTGCGCCGCCACGGCCAGGTGCACGCCGAGCCCGTCGTGCGCGGGGGGGAGGCCGCTCGCCTCCGCGGTGGCGACGCGGTAGTGCACGTGCGGGTGCGGCGTGGCATGCGCGAGCTGCGCGGCGCTCGCGTCGGTCGCCTCCACGCGCGCGAAGCACTCGCCGAGGAGCGCGGAGAGCTGCCCCGAGCCGCATCCCGCCTCCCACACCACCCCGCGCGCCGGCGCGATCGACGCGAGCCATTGCGCGAGCTCGCGCGGGTAGCGCGGGCGGTGCGTGGCGTACGTCGCGGCGACGGGGGAGAAGTGGTCGGGAAAGCTCATCGGCACTCCCGCGGGATCACGCGTCCAGCTCGTCCCACAGCCGGTGGTCGTTGCGCTCCTTGAGGGCCAGGGAGCCCACGACGAAGGTGAGCAGCGCCACCCCGATCGGGTACCAGAGCCCCGCGTAGATGTTGCCGGTGCGCGCCACCGTCCACGTCGCGATCAGCGGCAGGAAGCCGCCGAACCACCCGTTGCCGAAGTGGTAGGGAAGGGAGAGCGACGTGTAGCGGATGCGCGCCGGGAACGACTCCACGAGGAAGGCGGCGATCGGCGCGTACACCATCGTCACGAAGATCACCTGGATGAACACCAGCACGCTGAGCATGAAGCCGTTCGGCTCGGGCGTGGCGAAGTGGTGCATCGCGCGGTAGATGGGATAGTAGCTGAGCGCGGCGAGGAGGTTGCCCGCCATCATGATCTTCTTCCGGCCGATGCGGTCGGAGAGCGCGCCGAACACCAGGAAGAAGGGGGTCCCCAGCGCCAGCGCCCCCGCCACGATGAAGTAGGCGAGGTTCGCCGGCACCTTCAGCACGGTCTGGAGGAAGAACAGCGCGTAGAACTGGCCGGTGTACCACACCACCGCCTGCCCCGCGGTCGCGCCGATGAGCACGAGGAAGAAGACGCGCCAGCGCTCCGCGGTGCCGAAGCTCTCGCGGATCGGGGCCTTCGACGTCTTCCCCTGCGCCTTGAGGGCGGAGAACAGGGGCGACTCCTGCATGCGTCGCCGGATCGCGTAGCTCGCCACCACCAGCACGAGGGAGAGCAGGAAGGGGATGCGCCATCCCCACGCCTCGAAGTCGGCGGCGGGCATCGCGTTGCGCACGCCGAGGATCACGAGGAGCGACACGAAGAGGCCGAGCGTCGCCGTGGTCTGGATGAAGCTCGTGTAGAAGCCGCGCTTCGCGTCGGGCGCGTGCTCGGCGACGTACACCGCCGCGCCCCCGTACTCGCCCCCGAGGGCGAGCCCCTGGAGCAGGCGCAGGGTGACGAGGATGACCGGCGCGAACACGCCGATCGTCTCGTAGCCGGGGAGGAGCCCGATGGCGGCGGTGGAGCCGCCCATGATGAGCAGGGTGAGGAGGAAGGCGTACTTCCGCCCCACCACGTCGCCGATGCTCCCGAACACCAGCGCGCCGAAGGGGCGCACCGCGAACCCCACCGCGAAGGTGGCGAGCGCCTTGAGGAAGTTCACCAGCTCGTTGCCGGGCGGGTAGAACTTCGCGGCGATGATCGTGGCGAGCGACCCGAAGATGTAGAAGTCGTACCACTCGATGATCGTCCCCGCGCTGGAGGCGCCGATCACGAACCAGATCTTCTCCTTCTCGGCGGGGGGGAGCTGGGCCGCGGGCGGGGTGTCGCGCTCGATGCGGAGGGGGGCGGTCGAGCGGGGAGGGCGTTTCTGGGGGGGCATGGGGCAGAATGTGGCCCGTGACCGGGGGTCGGGGGAATACCCCACGCGTCGTCAGGCCATCCCGGCGCCCCCTGTCACACCCTCCCCGATCATCCCTCCCGATCCGGTCGCTAACTTCCCTTCCATGGGTTCCCAGCACGAACCGGGGCGGCTCGAGGGCCGCCGGATCGCCGTCACCCGCGCCGACGAGCAGGGGGTGGGGGGGCTCTCCGACCGCCTGGCGGCGCTCGGCGCCGACGTGCTGGCCATCCCCCTCACCCGCATCGAGCCGGTGAACCCCGCGGGACTCCGCGACGCGCTCTCGCGGCTCGCCGCCGGGGGGTACGACTGGGTCGTCTTCACCAGCCGCAACGGGGTGCGCCTGGCGTGCGAGGCGCTGCGCGCGACGGTGGGCTCCCTGGACCCGTTGCGCGCGGTGCGCCTGGCGGTGGTGGGGCCCGCGACCGCCGAGCGCGTCGCCGCCGAGGGGCTCGAGGTCACCGTGATGCCGCAGCGGTTCGTGGCGGAGGGGCTGGTGGAGGCGATGGCGACGCGCGACGATGTGCGCGGCAGGCGCGTGCTCTACCCCACCGCCGAGGGGGCGCGCGACGTGATCCCCGAGGGGCTCGGCGCGATGGGCGCGGTGGTGGACGTGGTGCACGCCTACCGCTCCACTCCCGATCCGCGCGCCGCCGAGGCACTGCGCGCGGCGCTCGAGGAGGGCCCGGTGGACCTCGTCACCTTCGCCGCCCCCTCGGCGGTGCAGGCCTGGGTCGACGCGCTCGCCCCGGCGCAGGCGCGCGGCATCCCTGCCGCGACCATCGGCAGCGTCACCTCCGACGCCGCGCGCGCGGCCGGGATCCCGGTCGTCGTGGAAGCGGAGGAGTCCACCATACCCGGCCTCGTGGCCGCCATCACCCACCACTACGAAGGCCAGCATGCCTGACCCCCAGGGCACCGACCGCCCGGTGATCATCGCCACGCGCTCCTCGGAGCTCGCCCTCCGGCAGGCGCACATGGTGCGCGACGCGCTCCTCGCGCGCGGGGTGGCGGCGGAGCTGAAGACGTACACGACGGTGGGCGACAAGCGGCTCGAGGTGGCGCTCTCCGCGATCGGCTCCAAGGGGCTTTTCACGCAGGAGCTGGAGGACGACCTGGTGAACGGCACCGCCGACTGCGCGGTGCACTCGTGCAAGGACCTCCCCACCGAGAACCCGCCCGGGCTCGCGGTGATCGCGCTCCTTCCGCGCGAGGACGTGCGCGACGTGGTGGTGCTGGGCCCGAAGGCGCAGGGGGCGACGTCGCTCGCCACCCTGCCGAAGGGGGCGGTGGTCGGCACGTCGAGCCTGCGGCGGCGCGCGCAGCTCCTCGCGCAGCGCCCCGACCTGCACGTGGTGGAGCACCGCGGCAACGTGGGGACGCGCATCCGGAAGGTGCAGGAGGGAGTGGTCGACGCGACGCTGCTCGCCGCGGCGGGGGTGCATCGGCTGGGGCGGCAGGGGGAGATCGGCTTCTACCTCGACGCCCCCGACTGGCTCCCCGCCGCCGCGCAGGGGGCGATCGCGATCCAGGTGCGGGCCGACGACGCGCGGATGCGCGCGGTGATCGGCGCGCTGAACGACGCCCCCACCATGCTCGCGGTGCGCGCGGAACGGGCCTTCCTCGCCGCGCTCGAGGGAGGATGCCAGGTGCCGATCGGCGCGAACGCGCGGGTGGAGGGGGATGCGCTCGTGCTGTACGGGCTGATCGCGGACCTGAAGGGGGAGCGCGTGCTGCGCGGCGCACGGCCCGTGGACGCGGCGGATCCGGAGGCCGCGGGGCGCGCGCTGGCTAAGGAGCTTCGCGGGAAGGGGGCGGGGGAGATCCTCGCCGAGGTGCGCGCGGCCACCGTGCCGGCGCCGCAGCCAAAATGAAGCGTGTCGCGCGGCAGTACGCCGTCATCAAGGGCGGGGTCGTTCGCCGTCATCCCGAGGAGCGTCAGCGACGAGGGACGTTGCGTCCCGGTAGAGTGGCCGCTCGATCGGGACGCCAGGTCCCTCGTCGGCCGCTGTCGCGGCCTTGCTCGGGATGACTTCGAGCACAACTCACAGGTGAATCCATAATGTCCAGCTTCCCCATCATCCGCCCCCGCCGCCTGCGGCGGACCGAGGCGCTCCGTGCCATGGTGCGCGAGACGCGACTCGACCCGAAGCAGCTCATCCTCCCCGTGTTCGTGCGCCCCGGCGAGGGGATCCGCCAGCCGGTGGGCTCCATGCCCGGCACCGCGCAGTGCTCGATCGACGAGATGCTGAAGGACGCGCGCGAGGCCGCTTCGCTCGGCGTGGGGGGCATCCTCCTCTTCGGCATCCCGGAGCACAAGGACGCGACGGGGTCCTCCGGCTGGGACGAGCACGGGCCGGTGCAGGAGGCGGTGCGCGCGCTCAAGCGCGAGGTGCCGGAGCTGGTGACGATCACGGACGTGTGCATGTGCGAGTACACCGACCATGGGCACTGCGGCCTGCTCACCCCCGAGGGGGAGGTGGACAACGATGCCACCCTCGAGCTGCTGGTGAAGGAGGCGCTCTCGCACGCGCGGGCCGGCGCCGACATGGTGGCGCCGAGCGACATGATGGATGGCCGCGTGGCGGCGATCCGCGACGCGCTCGACGAGGAGGGGTTCGGGAACACCCCAATCATGAGCTACGCCGCGAAGTACGCGAGCGGCTATTACGGCCCCTTCCGCGAGGCGGCGGAGAGCACGCCGGCGTTCGGCGACCGGCGTGGCTACCAGATGGACGCCGCGAACTCCGACGAGGCGATGCGCGAGATCTTCCTCGACCTCGAGGAGGGGGCGGACATCATCATGGTGAAGCCCGCGGGGCCCTACCTCGACATCATCCGCCGCGCGAAGGAGGAGACGGGCTACCCCGTCGCCGCCTACCAGGTGAGCGGGGAGTTCGCGATGATCCGTGCCGCCGCCGAGCGCGGGTGGATCGACGAGCAGCGGGTGATGATGGAATCGCTCCTCGGCATCCGTCGCGCGGGCGCCGACATGATCATCACCTACTTCGCGACCGAGGCGGCGCGGGTGCTCGCCTGACCGGCTGTGTTGCGCCGGACAGACGGGGTGATGATGAGGGGGTACGGGCTGTACCCCCTGATCGCTCCGTGTGGGGGCGGAGCTTGTGGCGCCGGACCGTTGGGGTGAGAGAACTGCGATACCAGCGAAAACGCCTCCTCCTTCATTTGCATTCCAAGCGCCGCTCTCCGGAGCCGGGAATCCTGGATTGAAGGGGAGCGGTCAGCAGGTACAGGTCGTACCCCCTCATCGTCACCCCGTCTGGCCGGTGCGACGGAGCATGGATGCACCGGGACCCATCGTTCGTATCGTTGGTATCGCTGTTTTCTTACCCCAACGGTCCGGCGCGAGCCACTCTGCCGGGACGCGAGGTCCCTCGTCGCTTCGCTCCTCGGGATGGACAGGAGCTACTGCACCAGCCAGTCGATCTCCGGTGACGGATAGAAGTTGATCCCGAGCGCCCGCAGCCGCGGCCCGTGCGCGGCGAGGCGGCGGCGGAAGGCGTCCCAGCCGCGCGCGTCCTGCGCGCTCCATCCCACCTCGGCCACCGCCGCGATGCGGGGGAAGGCCATGAACTCCACGTCGCTGAAGCGCGCCAGCGTCTCCGACCAGAGTGGGGCCTCCACGCCGAGAATGGAGGGCTCCCCGATCCCCGGGGTGAGCGTCGCCGGGTCCCAGTCGTAGGCGGTGCGCACGCTCACCAGCCCCGCCCAGCGCAGGCCGAGCACCGTGCTGGAGTCGTACTTCATGTCGAGGTACATGCGCGTGCCGGGGGAGAGGATCACGCGTCCCCCGCGCGCCACGTGCACCGTGGCGGAATCGCGGCGCCAGTGCTGCACGATGGTGGTGGGCGAGATCGCCGCCGGGGAGATCTCCCCCCACCCGATGGCGACCTTGCCGGCGGCGCGCACGATCGAGTCGACGCGGGCGA
>DASWVQ010000130.1:0-22674 GCA_036401195.1 Gemmatimonadaceae bacterium | reverse complement strand
GGACGACGGCGGGCGATGGACGCACGAGGGCCGCGGTGCCCGGTGATGCGGAGGATGCGATGAAGGCCATTCCGGTACGACAGGAGCGAGCGCCGATGACGAAGACGGTGGGACCGACCGCGGCCCTCGCCGGGATCCCCGCGGGGATCCAGGCGATCGGCGCCTGGCAGGGGCGCCGGCAGCTCTTCGTGCGCTTCGCCGCCGAGGCGGAGACGGCGACAATGTACACCGGCGACGCGCTGGGGGGGGAGCTCAAGCGGCTCGCCGCCCGTTCCACCTACCACTCCGTCTCGATCGCCGGCCGCGATCCCCTGGCGAACGCCGACTTCCTCGGCGCGATGCTGGAGAAGCACGAGGCGCCACTGCCGGTGATGCTCGATCACGACGGGCAGCGCCCGGAGGCGCTGGCGACGCTGCTGCCGCGGCTCTCGATGGTGCAGGTGGTGATGGACGGGAGCGAGCCCGCGGTGACCGTGGAGCGCGCGGCGGAGTCGCTGCGGCTCGCCGCTGGCCGGAAGGTGGCGCATGCGCTGGTGCTCTGCCCCGGCGAGCAGGCCACCGACTCGCAGCTCCTGCGGCTCGTGGAACAGGCGCACGTGGCGAGCGCGGAGACGCAGGTGGTGGTGCACCCGCCCGTGGGGGTCCCGCTCGATCGCGACCGTCGCTGGATCACCCTGATCGAGCGCGCCGTGACGACGCACGCCGACGTGCGCCTCGCCCTCCGCATCCCCGGTCCCACCGGGATGCGCTGACGCCGGAACCTTCCCGCCCGACGGAGTGTCGCAGGAACCATGGCCAGCTACCTGAGCTACGAGCCGGAGCCGAACGGGATCACGCCCGCCGTGCGCGCATTGCTCGTGGTGAACGTGGTCGTGCTCTTCCTGCAGTGGACGCTCGTGCAGGACGCGCAGATGTTCGCGTGGCTCGGCTTCCGCGCGGCGCGGCTCGGCACCACCTGGTGGACGCCGGCGACGTACATGTTCGTGCACCAGGGGCTGCTGCACCTGGCGCTCAACTGCTACATGCTCTGGCTGTTCGGCCCGCGGCTCGAGGCGGCGATGGGGACGCGCCGCTTCTCGCTCTTCTACCTGTGGAGCGGCCTGGGTGGGGTGGCGCTGCACTGGATGCTCGCCCCGGACAGCGTGCTGGTGGGCGCATCCGCGGCGGTGTACGGGGTGATGCTCGGCTACGCGATGACCTGGCCGCACGAAGAGGTGATGCTCTTCGGCGTCATCCCCATGCGGGTGATCGTGATGGTGATGCTCCTCACCGCGATCAACCTGCTGAGCGGCATCGCCGATCGTGCGGGGGGGATGGCGGGCGGGGTGGGATACTTCGCGCACCTGGGTGGCTTCGCCTTCGCCTTCCTCTGGATGCGCATGCCCACCGGCGCGGCGCTCGACCGGCTGCGCGGGCGCGTGGCGCCGGCGCCGGACATCCCCACCGACGAACCGCCGCGCGCGGTCCCGCGCACGGTGCGGCGACAGGAGCCCCTCGACCCGGCCGACCAGGTGGTGCGCCGCAGCAAGGCAGCGGTCGGGCCCCGCCTCTCCCCCCCGCGCGCACCGCGCGCCGCGGCGGAGCCGGATCACTCCGAGCTGGATCGCGTGCTCGACAAGATCTCGGCGAGCGGGATCGAGAGCCTCACCAGCGCCGAGCGTCGCGTGCTGGCCGAGAGCGCGAAGAAGCTGCGGGGGGACTGAGCACTCGGGCATCCCGGTGCGGCGGGAACACAAGCTTTCAGCCAGTCAGCCTGCGGCCTTCAGTGACCAGCTCTTCACTGCAGTGAAAACTGACGGCTGCAGGCCGCAGGCTGGATCGCTGTTGGCTTGTGTTCCTGCCTGCGGTACACCTCCCGTCGGGCGTCATGCAGCGACGTTCGAGGCGACCCGAAACGCCCGTAGAGAGACCCGCAAAAAAGAGCCCCCCCGGTATCCCGGAGGGGCGGTGCCGCCAGGCCGTTCTCCCGGCGGCGGTTGCCGTCCCAGAGTGGGCCGGCACTCGCAACATACTGCACGGGGCAGGCCGCGCGCCAGATGCAGCGTGCGCGTGTATCTTGCTGCGCTCGCATCGCCCGATCCTTACCGGCCACAGCCCTATGCCAAAGCCAGAACTGCTGGAAACCTTCGCCAACCCGTATGGCGATCGTGAGTACCTCATCGAGATGGAATGCGACGAGTTCACGTCGCTCTGCCCGCTCGGGGGGGTCGAGTCCGACGCGAGCGACCTCAGGCTGCTGCAGGGGGGCGCGCCGGACTTCGCCACGATCTTCATCCGCTACGTGCCGGGCGAGCTGTGCCTGGAGCTCAAGTCGCTGAAGTTCTACCTGTGGAGCTTCCGCAACGACGGGATCTTCTACGAGCGCGCGGTGAACCGCATCCTCGACGACCTCGTCGCGGCGTGCCGGCCGAAGCAGATGGAGGTGGTCGGCGACTTCAACGTGCGCGGCGGGATCAAGTCGGTGATCACCGCCCGGGTGGGGGCGCGGATCGACGGGTAGTCATCCCGGGCGTCAGCGAGGGATCCGGCCCAGGCGCACCGGCGCCGGATCCTTCGCTGCGCGCAGGATGGCCGCTCAGGGGCGCACCAGGTCGCGCAGCAGCGAGCGTCCCTGCACCGTCGGGGCGGGCGTCACGCCGAGGTAATCCAGGACCGTGGGCGCCAGGTCGATCGTGCGCGCGGGCCCGAGGCGGCGCGACGCGATGCCGGGGCCCGCGGCGCAGAAGATCGCCTGCATGTCCGGCGCGACGGAGGGGAACCCGTGGTTGCCGCTCACCCGGGTGGCGCGGGTGAGCGGTCCCCTCGTGCCGCCATCGGGGGAGTAGCCCGGCCCGAGCTCGTAGTAGAGGTCCCCGCCCGCGGGGCCACCGATACCCAGCGTGTCGTGCGGCACCGGGCGCCACATGCGGGTGAACACGGCCCCTCCGTCGTCGCCCCGAGCGGCCAGGAGGGCACGCTCGGCGGCATCGACCACCGACGGCACCTCGGCCCGCAGCACGATTCCCCCGCGATGCTCCGTCGTGTTCACCACCACGAAGTAGCCGTCGGGGGAGAAGGCGCGCGTGCGTGCCAGGTCGATCCGTCCCGCGCCGTCCACCGCGAGGAGGCCCGCCGCCGCGAGGGCCACGTTGGGGCGTGCGCCGCGCCACGTGGCGCGCATCCCGTGGTCGCTGGCGAGGAAGAGGAGCGCCCCGGCGTCGCGGGCGATGGCGCGCAGGCCGGCGAAGCGGCGGTCCACGAGCGCGTACGCGCGGCGGCGCACGGGCTCGAGCGCCGCCGCAACCCGCGGATCGTGCCCGGGCACGCCGGGCGACACCAACCCGTAGAGCACGTGATCGGTGTCGTCGATGAGTGGTGAGTACTCGAGCAGGAGCTGCGGGTGGTGCCGACGCCAGAGCCACTCGGTGCCGCGCACCTCCTGCCGGACGAGGTACTCCGCCGTCTCCATCCAGCGCAGCTCCGCGGTGCCGTCGCCCCCCTGGTCGCGGCGGGCGCCGAAGGCGCCGTCCGCATACAGCCAGGCGGCGCTGTTCCCCACCCATCCGCCGATGGCGCGGGCGTACTCCAGTCCCAGCGCGGGGGCGGCGGGGTTCGCGTCCACCGGCTGCAGCGCTGGCACGAAGAGCAGGATACGGGAGAGGTCGGGGGCGAGCTCGAAAAGCCGCACCGAGATGGGCAGCGCCGTCCCCTTCACCGTGAGCGCGACCGGGTCACTGAAGAACCGCGCCAGGGGACGACCGGCGGGCCAGGTCGTGTCGGCGCGGGCGGGGTGCACCGCCACGCCCGCGGCGACGTCGCGCGAGCCGGCGACGATGGCCCAGCGGACTCCGGTGCCGGTGCGGGGGAAGAGCAGGTAGAGGGAGTCGGCGGCGGCGCCCAGCGGCACCGCCATCTCCCGCGCCCCCAGCGAGTCGGCGCCGAGGCGTCCCATGTTGCGCCAGCCCGCGGCGGCGCGTACCGGCGCCGTGCGCTCGGTGACGACACGGTCCTCGGAAAGCGTGGTGTTGTAGCCGTTGAGGAGCGCGAGCTGCGGCCGCGCCACGGCGTCGCGGCCTCGTGCCCGCAGCGAGTCGAGGAAGGGCTGGCGCGGGTCCCCCGTGCTGGTGCGCGGCAGGTAGCCGGGCGCGCCGGGCGTCTGCGTGGCCTGGTCACCGGCCACGCGACGCCCCGCGAGTCCGGCGGTGACCCAGAGCGGTTCGGCGCGCAGCGCCGCGGCGGCGAACCCGCTTCCCTGCTCGAGCAGCGTGTGCTGGTCGATCGGGAGCACCCCCTGCCAGTTGACCGCGATGCCGTTGGTGTTCCCATAGCTTCCGGTCCACAGGGAGGCGTGGCCGGGCGCCGTCTTGCTCGGGAAGGCAGGGCGGGCGCCGTCGGCGCAGGCGGCTTCTGCGAGGAAGGCGTGCAGCGCGGGGGCGGCCTTTGCATCGGCGGCGGCGCGGAAGCGCGACTCGTTGAACGAATCGAAGGACACGACGATGACCCGGCGTCCCACCGGGCCCGAAGCGGGAGTCGGCGCCGGCGCGCAGCCAGCCGCGAGAAGGAGCGACACGGCGGCAGCGCGGCGCGCGCGGGGGAGGGAGGGCATGATGGAAAGATACGTCCTGCGCGCACGGGGGGGAAAACGCAGTGCGGCGCGAGCCCCGGAGGGCCCGCGCCGCATGCGTGGTCACCCGGGGCATCGCGCCCCGGGCAGGGGTCAGAAGCTGAAGCGCGCCTGCAGCTGCAGCTGGTACACCGAGAAGATGCTGCTGGAGAGCAGCTTCGCATACCCCGGGTTGAACCCGAAGGTCGGCACGTCGGTGAGCAGGTCGCCGCTGGAGGTGCTCGGGGTCACGAGGTCGAGCAGCGTCTGCGAGCCGAAGCCGGCGTACGGCGAGGTGCCCCACTTCCGGTTCAGCAGGTTGCCGAAGTTGAAGACGTCCACCTGGAGCGAGATGTTCTGCCCGCGGAAGGTGGGGAGCGCCTGGCGCAGCGAGACGTTGAACTTGTTCGTGAAGGGGTTGTCGCAGGCATTCCGGCCGAGGATCGTGCCGCGCGCCTCGCGAAGGCAATCCGCGCCCTCGATGAACTTGTCGAAGGCCGCCGCCATCTGGGCGCCCGTGTAGGCCGTGCCGCCGTACGAGCGGGTCGCGGCCCACTTGATCTCGGCGGTGTTGTTCACGTCCTTCGGGACGTAGATCGGGTCGTTCAGCGAGAAGTTGTCGCCGTTCGCGTCGCCATTCACCACGTAGCCGTACGGGGTGCCGGACTCGCCGAAGTAGACGAGCGACACCGTGGTCCGCGTGGGGAAGCTGTACGACCCCTGCGCCACGATGCGGTGGGGCTGCTCGAACATCGACCGGCTGGCGACGATGTCCGACTGGTTGCCGGCCCAGGTGCGGCCGAAGCGGTACTGCGAGAACGCCGTGCTCGAGGTGAAGCTCTGCACGTCCCAGGCGCGGGAGTAGGTGTAGAACACCGAGCCCTCGAACCGGTCCGCGTACCGGCGCTGCAGCCCGGCGGTCAGGTTGTAGGCGTGATCCTTGGACTGGTTGGTCACGTCGAGCACGGTGTTGCGGCCGCCGGGCACCGCCAGGTTCGGGCGGAACGGGCGATTCCCGTAGATCACGCGCCCGAACTTGTCCGTCCCCAGGGGCTGGCCGAGGGCGATGTTCTGGTAGAACAGCCCGTTCACGCCCTTCGTGACCAGCCCTTCGAGGGTGGCCACCCAGTGATCGCCGATGCGGCGGTCGTAGCCGACCGTCGCGCGGAGGTTCTGCGGGAACTTCAGGTCGGGATCGAGGAGGTCGATCTCACCGCCCGCCGCCGCGTTCTGCCCGTTGGTGCAGGCGGGGGGCGGGGAGGCGATGCTCGCGCTGGTGAAGGCGGGGACACCCTGCGTGCGCCCGCAGGTGAGCACGCCCACGCCGACCGACCCGGAGTTCTGGAAGGCGTTGGAGAGCCACACGAACGCCGGGCGGCCGGCAAAGAGGCCCACCCCGCCGCGGAGCTGGTTCACCTGGTCGCCGGTCACGTCCCAGTTGAAGCCGAGGCGGGGCGACCACTGGACGTTCCCCGAGGGCACGTCCTCGGTGCGGCGGCCGAAATCGGTGAGCACCGAGGCGTTGGCCGGCGGCTTGTCGTTGAAGACGGGCATGTCGAGGCGCAGCCCGAGCGTGACGTTGAGCCGGTCGCTCACCGTCCACGCGTCCTGCAGGTAGCCCGCGAACGACGAGGCCTTGAACCGCACCGCGCCATCGCCGGAGAGGGGGACGCCGATCACGTACTGCTCGGCCACGCCGTTGTTCAGCGAATCGAGGCTGCTGAACGTCCACACGCCGTAGGAGGCCTGGGTGAACTGGTTGCGGACCTTGTAGAACTGCGCCTGCCCGCCGACGGTGACCTGGTGCGACCCGAAGGGGACGGTGAGGTTGTCCTGGAGCTCGGTGATGTCCTGGTCGAGCTCATTGCCCTGGGAGAAGCGCTCGGCGCCCGCCACCAGGGTGTAGCCCGGCGTCTTCACCGAGATCTGCGGCATGCGGCCGGCGTTCGGCGCGCGGCGGTCGCGGATGGTGGTGAACCCCGCGAGGAACTCATTGAAGGCGCCGGCGCCGAACAGCGTGCGGAGCTGCGCCACCGTCGCGTTCTTGTTGCTGGTGAACGCGTAGCCGTTGTTGCCCAGGCTGAAGCTGGAGCTGGAGCGGCTGAAGTTGTCGTCCTGCGCCTTCCCGAAATTGTGCCGCACCACCAGCTGCGTGTTGCCGGGGAGGTTGAAGTCGAGGCGGGCGAAGATGTTGGTGAGCGGGTTGGTGTTGTTCACCAGGTCCGCAGAGCCCGGGTCCCCGAAGCCGTACTTCGCCAGCGCGGTGCGGAAGCCCTGCACCACGTCCGGCGTGAGGTTCACCCCGGCCTGGCCCAAATAGATGCCGCTGGCGGGGACCGAGCGCGTCTGCCACTCGGGGTTCACGAAGAAGAACGCCTTGTTGCGGACGATCGGGCCGCCGACCGAGACGCCGTACTGGGTCTGGTCATAATCGCCCACGAAGGGCACGTCACGCGCCAGCTGCTCGTTGCGCGTCACGCCGTAGGCCGAGCCATGGAAGTCGTTGGTGCCGCTCTTCGTGACCGCGTTCACCAGCACGCCGGAGAAGTTGCCCTGGCGCACGTCGAAGGGGGTGAGGAGCACCTGGTACTCCTTCACCGACTCGATGCCGATCGACTTGCCGTTCGCCTGCCCGCCGGGCTGGCCGGTGGAGCCGAGGCCGAACAGGTCGGTCTCGCTCGCGCCGTCGATCTGGATGCTGTTGTAGCGGTTGTTCGTGCCGCCGCCCGAGAGCCCGGGGCCGCTGGTGGACACCTGCGGCGTGAGCGACACGAAGTCGGTGAAGTTGCGGTTCAGCGAGGGGAGCCGGCGCAGCGCCGAGTCCGACACCGTGGTCGCCACCCCGGTCCGGGTGGGGCTGATGAGCGCGTCCGTCTCGGCCGTGACGGTGACCGCCTCGAGCTGGGCCGCCTGCTGCTGCAGGGCGAAGTTCACCTCGGTCGTCTGGCTGAGGCTCACCGTCACGCCCTGGCGGGCCATCGGCGCGAAGCCGATGCGCCGCACGGTCACGGTGTAGTTGCTCCCGACCTCGAGGCCGGGAACCACGTAGCGGCCGCTCGACCGGGTCGACACGGTCGCGGAGAAGCCGGTGTTGCGGTTGGTCACCTGCACCTGGACGGCCTCGACGGGCTGCCCCTGCTCGTTCGTCACCGTGCCGCCGATGGCACCGGTCGTGACGCCCTGCGCCGCCAGGGGCGACGTAAGGGCGGTCGCGAACGCGGCCAGCAGCGCGCTCGTGAGCATCCACCGTGGAAGTTTCATCCTGTTGGGTTCCTGCGAGGGGGGAGGAAATTGGGCCGGAGGGACCGGCATCGGGGGCACGCGGGCGTCCCGATACTTCTGCCATCGTGGGAGGATGGCCGCCCACCAATGTAGGAAAGTTCGCGTCGCGGGGGGAGCCGCAATTTTCCCGGGGCGCGCGGCGTGACCCGCCCGTGACGCGACATCCGTCACCCCCCCCCCAGGTGGGGGGGGTCAGCTCCGGGGAAGCACGAGCAGGAAGGTGCTCCCCTGCCCCGGCGCCGAGGCCTCGATGGAGAGGGTCCCGCCCATCTCCTCCGCGAGGCGGCGGCTGATCGCGAGGCCGAGCCCCACCCCCGTCGTCTCGCGGGTGAGGCCGCGCGCGCCCTGCTCGAAGGGCTCGAAGACGCGCGCCAGCTCCGCCGAGGCAATCCCCTGCCCCGTGTCCGACACGCGCAGGGCCACCCTCGCGCCGGCGTCGCGGCAGTCCACGCGCACCCGCCCCCCCGCGGGGGTGAACTTCACCGCGTTGGAGAGGAGGTTGAGGAGCACCTGCTGCAATCGCCGCGCGTCGGCGCGCACCCGCGCCTCCACCCCGACCGGGATCTCGAGCTCCAGGCCGCGGCCACGCGCGAGGGGGGAAATCACCGCCTCGGCGGTGGCGAGCACCTCCGACAGGGTCACCGTCTCGAGCTCATACTCCATGCGCCCCGCCTCGAGGCGGGAGAAGTCGAGCACGTCGTCGATCAGCGAACGCAGGGCCCCCTGCGCCCGGCGGATGCGCTGCAGGTCGTCGCGCTGGGCGGGGGTGATCGGGCCGCGCAGCTCCATCTCCAGGAGCTGCACGTACCCGCCGATCGCGTTCAGCGGGGTGCGCAGCTCGTGGCTCATCACCGCCAGGAACTCCGACTTGGCGCGACTCGCCCGCTCCGCCACCTCCAGCGCGGCCTCCGCCTCGCGCCGCGACCGCTCCGCCACCTCGAACAGGCGGGCGCGCTCGAGCGCCTGCGCCCCCTGCGACGCGAGCGCCATCGCTACCGTGACCTCGGCGTCTTCCGGCGCCCGTTCCCGGGCGAAGCCCAGGCCGAGCACTCCCAGGGTGCGGCCACCGAAGGCCATGGGGAGGGTCACGAGCGTCGCCATCCCATGCTGCATGGCGAGGGGGAGGGGGGTATCGAAGTGCGCGTGCCACCACTGCGCGGAGGGCACGACGAACGCCTCCCCGCGATGCACCGCCTCCGTGAGCGGCGCCCGGCGGCCCAGGGGAAGGTGCGAGCAGGCGGTGGCCTCCGGGGAGAACCCGTCGTGCAACACCTGGCGGAGCGCCGGCTCGCGGCCGTCGCCATCCACGAGCCACACCGACCCCGCGTCCGCCTCGAGCGCGTCGCGCACCGCGGCCAGCGCCACCTGCACCACGTCGTCCACCGTGAGCGCCTGCGCGAAGGCCACGGTCGCCGCGCGCAGTCGCTCGGCGCGGAGGCGCGCCTCGCGCTCCGCCGCGTAGAGCCGCGCGTTGTCCACCGCCAGCGCCGCGCGACGCGCCAGCTCTTCCGCCACCCGCTGGTGGATCGCCCCGAAATGCCGGCTCGTGCGCTCGGTGGCGACAAGGAGGAGCGCGCCCCCCACCGCCCCGTGCGCCACGAGCGGGACGCACATCGCCGAGGTGGGGCCCAGCGCCTCCACCACGCGCAGGAGCGTGGGGCGGCCGTCGAGGTCGCGCCGCAGCTGCGCCATGCCGACGTCGGGGAGGAGCGCCGGGCGGCCCGTCCGGATCACCCGCGACACGAGCGAGTCGTCGTCGGGGCTCGGGGGGAACTGGCGCATCTGCTCCACGAGGGCCTCGCGCGCCGGGTCGGCGTGCGCGGTGGCGACGCGGCGGATCGCTCCCGCGTCGTCGAGGATGTCGACGATGCAGTAGTCGGCGAGGAAGGGCACCGCCAGCCGCGCCACGGTGGCGAGGGTGGCCTCGTAGTCGAGGGAGGAGGCGAGGACGGCGCTCGCCTCGGCGAGGAATCGCGCCGCCCCGTCGAGGAGCTCCGGGCCTCCCGTGACGGCGGCGGCCGGGAGCTCGGCGGTGACCGCGAGTTCCGGCGGGATTGAAAGCTCCGCCGCCGGGGTGAGGAAATGCACGCGATCGTCTCCGGCGAGCGCCGGGGACGGGTCGGGATCGCGGTCGCTGCCGCGACGATCGAGCTGGAATCCGGGCTCGGAGCCGGTGCCGGGTTGCGGGGACGTGGGGGTCGACATGGAATGCTCGTCCCTCCCGGAAATGCAGACCGCAGGCCACCGGGCTCGGCGCTGATCAAACGTTTCCCGCCCGGGGGAAGGAGCACGCTGGCGGGCCACCGGCCGGGACCCGTTGAGCCCCGGGCACCTCCCGTTTACATTCAGAGGCTCGGGCTAGGTAGCTCAGTTGGTAGAGCAGCGGACTGAAAATCCGCGTGTCGGCGGTTCGATTCCGTCCCTAGCCACTCCACGACGCCCGTCGCGCCTCGGTCCCCGCGCCACGGGCGTCGTCGTTTTCCGGCCCGGGCCCCTACCGCCCCACCCCCGGCCGCTCCCGCGGCACCCGCGTGGGCCGCACCGGCTCCCTCCCCGGGAACTCCGCCAGCAGGCGCCGCATGACCGCCGCCCGCCGCGAATCGCGCGGGTGCCCCGCCACCTGCGCCGCCGACAGCCCCAGCTCCACCACGAGCCGGCGCAGCATCCGCGCGTCGCGCAGCCCCGCGTAGCGCACGCGAACCACCGTGGGGCACTCGTCCGAGGCGGCCACCCGCAACAGCTGGCCGATGCGCGCGATCCGTTGCAGCGGGGGCCAGCCGCGGGCCGTGATCGCCGCGCAGAGGCGGTGATACGGGACGCCCACCTCGGCGGCGATCGTCCGCGTCATGAGGCGCGCCGAGTAGGGCTGCGTCACCGCGGTGAGCAGGCCGCGCGCGAGCGCGTCGGGGTGGGTGTCGATGAGCCGCTCCAGGCGCCCCTGCGCGAGGCGCAGGTCGCTGTTGCGGCCGAAGGCGTACACGGTGCGCCCATCGCGCAGGCGCGTGATGGCCGCGTCGCCGAGCGCGCCGAGGGCGCCGAGGTGACGCCGGTCGCGCGGCAGCTCCACCAGCACGAGCGCTTCCGCCGTGGGGTGCAGCTGCCGGAAGAGCGCCACCTGCGGGAGGAGGGGGTGCCCCTCGCGATCCTCCACCGGGAGGAGCAGGACGGTGCTCCCCCCGAGCGTGACCCGCGTGTGCACGAGCGACAGGTCGGCATCGAACACGTCCACCCCACGGCCGGCGCACGCGCCCAGGTCGACGTGGTCCTCGGGGTCGCGGATGGCGGCGGCCAGGGGGCGGTGGGAGGCCACGAACTCGGCCAGGTCGGGTGCAACGAGCGCGAGATGACTCAAAACCTCACCCTGTGGGAAACGGGGGGGTCACTCCCGAAACGATCGTATGTCGCCGCCGTCGGCGAGTCATAGATTGGGGAGTCTCCAGCATCCTGTCCACATGACAACTTCCCAGGTCCTGACCTTCACCGCGGCGGCGCGCGAGGATCACCGGGCACTCTCCTCGCCGGTACTCGACGACGCGGTCGTGATGCAGTGGCTCACCGCGGGCTCCGCCGTCTGGCACGCCAGCCGAGTGTCGAGCCGCGCGCCGGAAGATGCGGTGACGGCGCTCACCCGCCTCGGGGAACATCCCGTGATCGCCGCCGTGACGGGGGCGCCCGACGCCGACCCCTCCCTCGATTCCACGTCCCACGCGCGAACGATCCAGCGGGCACGCGCGCTGGCCGAGCAGGCCGAGGACGTGGGGGCGACCCACCTGGCCCAGTCGGTCCTCGACAGCCTCGCCTGGATGGTCGACGTCGCGACGGAGCCCCGGGCCGCCGCCGCGCTGGGAGACGCCGCGGCCCGCGCCGAGATGTTCCTCGAGCGAGGCCGGACGGAGGCCCAGCTGGCACGCATCGCGTGGAAGCTGGGGCACATGGAGGAGGCGACGACCCGCTACGAGCGCGTCCTGTCCGAGGGCCGGCGGCTCGGCAGCGGCGAGCTGCGGACGCGGTACTACGTGGGGCAGTCGGTGATGTCGCAGGTCCGGGGCGACTTCCCGGCGATGCGCCGCGCGGCGCTCCGCGCCGTGCAGCTCGGGCGCGAGGCCGGCTGTGAGACGCTGGCGGCGCTCGGTCACCACGCGTTGCTCATCGTCACGGCCATGGACGGCCGCTGGAGCGAGGCCACCCTGCATGCCTGGGCCGCGTACGAGTCCGTCCGCGGCACCGCATCGCTCGAGGCGGAACGGTTGAATGCGATGGCCCAGCTGATGATGGAGATGGGACGCCCCGCCGATGCGCTGGCAGGCTTCCGCGCCGCGCTGGCGCGTGTCGCCCCGGTGCGCGTGACCATCCCGGCCCTCGGTGGGGTGGCGATGGCCTCCGGGCTGCTCGGCGACTTGGAGGAAGTGCGCCGGATGGAGCTGCAGCTGCGCGACCTGCTCGAGTACAGCCTGCCCTTCCCGGTGTCCGACGCATTGGCGGACGTCGCCACCGGCTACCACGCCCTCGGCGCCCCCGCCGACGCGCAGCGCGCGGCCACCGAGTCGCGACGCCTCGCGGCGCGCCACGACTTCGCGAGCGTGCTCGCCCGGCTGCACGCACTCGCCACGACTCCGGTCGCCGCGCCGCGGCCGATGCCCCTCACGCGCCGCGCCGAGGCGGTGGTGCTGGCCATGCGGCGGCTGGCGGCGTGACGAGGCAGCGTACACTGCTCCGGGCTCCGGCTCAGGGGCAGGTCGTACCGTTCGCGACGTTCCATCCCGAGCAGAGGGGGCCCGCCGTGGTATCGGTGTCGGCCGCGAGGGAGTCCTTCTGGACCTTCAGCGCGGCGGGCTCGGGCTGCACCGGCGAGCTGCAGGCGGCGGCGGCGATCACGGCGAACAGGGCGGCGGCCTTGAGGAGGCGGGGCATGGCGAGTCTCCGAATGAGTGAGCCATGTCGATAGCCCCGGGATGACGGGCTCCCACACATCCACCGGGCATCCCCCTCACCCTGGGGGCAACCTCCCCACCGGAGGGGGTTCGCTCGTGCTCGTCGTGGGGCTCACCCCCCCGGAGGTCGCACACATCCGCTCCTCACTGCGGCAGCATGCGGACGTGCACCTCTGCCCCACCGTGGCGGAGGCCCAGCGATGGCTGTCGGCGCGGACGCTGCCGCCCACGGCGGCGATCGTGGCGGCCAGCGATGACGACCGGGTGCCCACCGCGCGCTTCGTGAGCGGGCTGGTGAGCGGACCGGCTCCCCTGCCCACGATCGGGTTCTCGTCCGGTCGCGCGGAGGAGCGGCGCGATGCGCTGGCGCTCATCCATGCGGGGGTCCACACCGTCGTCTTCGCGGACCTCGACCACGCGGCCACCTCGGTGCGCCACCTGGTGGACGAAGCGACGCATGCGTGCGCGGGGCAGCAGCTCCTCAAGCGGCTCTCCCCGCTCGTCGCACCCGAGGTGCACCACGTGCTCCTGTTCGCGCTGCATTACCCGGAGCGATGCCCGCGCGTGGGGGCGCTCGCGCGCGGGCTCGGGGTGCACCGCCGCACGCTGGTGAACCTCTGCCATCGCAGCGGGCTCCCGGCGCCCGAGATCCTCCTCACCTGGTGCCGGGTGATGGTCGCGGCCTACCTGTTGATCACCACGCGGATCACGGTGGAGCAGATCGCGAACTCCCTCGACTTCCCCTCGGCCAACGCCATGCGGAACCTGTTCAACCGGCGGATGGGGGCGACCCCCCTGCAGGTGCGGGCGGGGTGGGACGTGGAGCGGATCATTGCCCGGTTCCGCGGCGACCTGGCCCAGGGAGCCCAGGAAGACTCCCGGGACATCCGCAGGGCGCGGGGATGAGGGGCGGGGGCTCCGGCCCTCACCTCACGAGCACGCGACGACCCGCCGTCACCACCAGCCTCACCCAGGGGGCATCGAGCGACCAGCGCGGCGAGAGGAGAGGGAGGTAACCTTGCGCGACCATGGATCCCGTGAGAAGATCGGGGTCCAGGGCGGGCGACGAAGTCCCCTGGCGAACTCAACGTGAACCCCGGGAATCGTCGATGCCGACTCGTGCCATCCTGCGCGCATTCACCGCTGCGTGCCTCTCGCTCTTCCTCGCCGCCTGCGCCGGCGACCGTGTCGTGGCGCCGCGCGCGACGATCGGCGTCGCCACCGGGACCGGCGCCGCGATGGACGACGCGCCCGACAGCGCGTCGGTGCTCTGGCCGAGCGACGCACTCTGGGCGGGATTCGGCAGCGCCGCGGACGACGGGGCCTACGCGCTCGACGCCCTGACGGCGCTCCCCGCCGAGCCGGACATCCGCATCGGCGTGGTGCAGTCCGCGTCGGCCGTCGTCCTGGGCGGCACCTCGAACTGGGTGGTGCGGGATCGCGCGACCGGGGCATGGCTGGGGAGCGGCACGCCCGGGCAGACCGCGACGGTGACGCTCGCGTCGGTGCCGGAGACGTGGATCTACTTCCAGGTCACCTGCTCGGGGGTGGCCGCGGTGAACACGCTCAAGGCGCAGGCCGACGGGCTGGGCTACTACACCCTCACGGAACTCGCGCCGCTCGGATGCACGCGACTGCTGATCGGGCGGCTGCCGACGTCGAGCACCACGGCGCAGCGCGACGCCTTCAAGGTGACGCTGCGCTCGCAGGGGCTCTCCACGGGGGGCGAGTTCGCGCGGACGATCACCATCGGGAACCAGGTCGTGTACAAGGTGACCCGCGCCACCGGCTCGGCGCAGAGCGTGAACCCGGTGATCGTCACCGCCGCGAGCGGGGGCTACGTCACGATCGGGGCCGCGGGCGGGGCCCAGCCGGCCTACCGCGGGCGCGGTGAAGTGCGCATGAACAGCGCGGGAACGCTCGCGGGGATCAACGAGCTGCCGATGGAGCAGTACCTGTACGGCGTGCTGCCGCGCGAGCTCGGCCCGATCCAGTATCCCGAGGTGGAGGCCCAGAAGGCCCAGGCGGTCGCGGCGCGCACGTACGCGATGGCGGGGCGCGGCAAGCGGAACGCCGACGGCTACGACCTTCGCGCGACCACGGACGACCAGGTGTATGGCGGGTACTCGGTGGAGCACCCGGTGTCGAACGCCGCGGTGGACGCAACGCGCGGCATGGTGGCCACGTACGCGGGGAAGCTCATCTCCACCAACTTCTTCTCCACCTCGGGTGGCCACACGGCGGACAACGACGAGGCCTTCACCGGCGCGCCGGTCGCCTACCTGCGCGGCGTGCCCGACGCGGAGCGCGGGGCGTCGCTGGAGCACGTGCCCTCGCTGGCCGTGTTCCGCGCGCACGCGAATCCCAAGTCGCTGCGCAACGCCGCGGAAGGGGATTTCGAGTCCGACTGGGCCAGCTACCACCGGTGGAGCTACGAGTGGAGCGCGGAGGAGATCAGCGCGGTGATCTCGGCGTACGCGGGCCGTCCGGTGGGCCAGGTGCTCGAGATCAACGTGACCTCGCGCGGACCCTCCGGTCGCGCGCTCAGCATCGAGTACGTCACGGAGGGCGGCGTGGTGACCGACGCGCGGAAGGATGGCATCCGCGGCTCGCTGCGGTACATCAACGCCAGCGGCAACCCGGTCAACCTGCCGAGCACCCTCTTCTTCGTCGAGCCGGTGAAGGAGCAGGGCAAGCTCACCGGGGGGTTCCGGGTCTACGGCGGGGGCTTCGGCCACGGAGTGGGGCTGTCGCAGACCGGCGCCGTGGGGATGGCGCAGAAGGGGCACCGCTTCGACGAGATCCTGGCGCACTACTATCAGGGGACGGCGCTCGAAGCGGCGTACTGATCGTCGCGGGCCGCGAGGACACGAGGGGGGCATCACGCCGGGCGCGTGGTGCCCCTCTTCCGTTCACGCCAGCGGACGAGCGAACGGACGGGGCCGGCGTGCCGGAACCGCCCCGCCCCGCTTGCGCGTCCGTGGTCCCCGTGAGAGAATCGCGGCGATGCCGCACCTTTCGCTGCTCGTCTCACTCGCCTGGGTCGCGTCGGTGGTCGCCTGCAACCCGGGAGGCCACGCGGCGGTGGACAGCGTCGCCACCCCCGACGGGTCGCTTCGCGCCACGACGATCACGCGCGATCTCGACACGCCGTGGGAGCTGCGGCTCGGCCCCGACGGGATGCTCTGGGTGTCGGAGCGAGGGGGGCGCGTGTCGCGCGTGGATCCGGCGACCGGGACGCGCACCACGGTGGGCACCGTCCCCGGCGTGCTCCAGAGCGGGGAAGGGGGGCTGATGGGGATCGCGCTGCACCCGCGCTACCCGCAGGAGCCCTGGCTGTATGCGATGCACACCTACGCGGGTCCGGGGTTCGGGGCGCGGAACCGGCTCGTGCGCGCGCGCGTCACCAACGGGCAGCTCGGCGCCCCGGAGGTGCTCCTCGACGGGATCCCCGGGAGCGGGATCCACGACGGCTCGCGCCTGCTCTTCGCCGCGGACGGGTTCCTGTACGTGACGACCGGCGACGCGAGCGACGCCGCGCTGGCGCAGGACCGGCGCTCGCTCGCGGGGAAGGTGCTGCGGCTCACCGACACCGGGCAGCCGGCGCCGGGCAATCCCTTCGGCGACGCGATCTGGTCGTTCGGGCACCGCAATCCGCAGGGACTCGCGCAGCAGCCGGGCACGGGGGCGCTCTACGTGACCGAGCATGGGCCGGGCGACAACGACGAGGTGAATCGCATCGACCGGGGGCGCAACTACGGGTGGCCCACCGTGCACGGCGTGTGCGACGACGCGCAGGAGCGAGCCTTCTGCGAGGCGAATGCCGTGGCGGAGCCGCTGGTCACCTGGACGCCGACGATCGCTCCCGCGGGGGCAGTGTTCTACGACGCCACCCTCATTCCCGGGTGGCGGGGCTCCTTCCTGTTCGTGACGCTGAAGGAGGCGACGCTCCACCGGCTGGTGCTTTCGGCCGATGGCACGCGGGTGACGCGGAGCCAGGAATACTTCGGCGGCGAGTTCGGGCGGCTGCGGGCGATCGCGGTCGGGGCGCGGGGGGAGCTGTACGTCGCGACGAGCAACCGCGACGGGCGCGGGAGCGTGGCGACGGGGGACGACCGGATCATCCGGATCGAGCCGCAGTAGTCGTCCTGAGCGAAGCGAAGGACCTGGCCTTATCGAGCCGAAGTAGTCGTCCTGAGCGAAGCGAAGGACCTGGCCTTTGCGCGGCGGAGCCGGATCCTTCGCTGCGCTCAGGATGACGGCCAACGCCACCGTGCGCCGGGGCCAGATCCTTCGCTGCGCTCAGGATGACGGCGGAGCAGCATGACGGCCACCGCCGCGGCACGCCGCCGCGGGTTGCACGAGCGGCCGGCAACCTGCACGTTTGCCCGCATGAACCGACCGATCCTCTTCCTTGCGCTCACCGCGGCCACCGTGGCCACGGTGGCGATCCGGCCCACGCAGGCGGGCACCGTGCCAGCCGGCGCGCGACTCGCCCCCGCACTCGATTCCACCCTCCTCGCCGGCTACGCCTGGCGAAACATCGGCCCCGACCGCGGCGGGCGCTCGATCGCCGTGTCCGGGGTCAGGGGACGGAAGCACGAGGCCTACTTCGGCGCCACCGGGGGCGGCCTGTGGAAGACGACCGACGGAGGGGAGCACTGGTTCCCCGTGACCGACGGCCAGGTGAAGAGCGCATCGGTGGGCGCGATCGCGGTGAGCGAGTCGAACCCGAACCTCGTGTTCATCGGCATGGGGGAGAGCTGCATCCGCGGCAACATCATGCCCGGCGACGGCGTGTACCGCAGCACCGACGCGGGGAAGAGCTGGACGCACGTGGGCTTCGGGAACTCCGATGCGATCTCGAAGATCCGCATCCATCCCACGAACCCGAACATCGTCTTCGTGGCCTCGTTCGGCCGGTACAGCGGGCCGAGCGAGGAGCGCGGCGTGTACAAGAGCACCGACGGCGGCAGGAGCTGGCGGCGCGTGCTATTCCGCGACGCCAACAGCGGGGCGATCGACATCAGCATCGACCGCACCAACCCCGATGTGATCTACGCCGCGCTGTGGGAGGCGTACCGCAAGGAATGGCAGATGTCGAGCGGCGGGCCTGGGAGCGGCCTGTTCAAGTCGACCGACGGGGGAGAGACCTGGACCGAGATCACCCGCAACCCGGGGCTGCCCACGGGGGTGATCGGGCGGATCGGCGTCGCGGTGTCGGGCGCCGACGCGAAGCGGGTGTACGCGCTGGTGGAGAACGAGAAGGGCGGGTTGTTCAGCAGCGACGACGCCGGCGCCACCTGGAAGCTGGTGAACGACAACCGGGCGATCCGGCAGCGCGCCTTCTACTACACCCACCTCTTCGCCGACCCGAAAGACGCGAACGTGGTGTACATGCAGAACACCTCGCTCTTCCGTTCCACCGACGGTGGCAAGACGACCACCGCCATCAACAACGGCACCCACGGCGACTTCCACGACCTGTGGATCGATCCCGACGATCCCTCGCACCTGGTGGTGGGGAACGACGGCGGCGGCGCCGTCTCGACGACCACCGGGAAGCGGTGGACGGCGGAGGACTATCCCACGGGACAGTTCTACCACGCCATCACCACCGCGCACGTGCCCTATCACGTGTGCGGGTCGCAGCAGGACAACTCGACGCTCTGCATCCCCTTCGACTGGAACGTGGGGGCCTTCGCGGCGGCGAACGCCGCGCGGGCACGGCGCGACAGCGCGGCGGGCCGGGACACGAGCGACACGACCGCCGCGGCCGGATGGCGCGACATCACCGCCGGGGGGATGGCGCAGGCCTACGTGGCGGGGGGTGGCGAGCCGGGGTACATCGCCGCCGATCCGCTCAATCCCGACCTGTTCTACGCCGGGACGAACAACGGCGGCTACCTCGATCGCTACGACCGGCGGCTCGACTACTCGCGCGAGGTGAACCCGTACCCCTGGTTCTATTCGGGTGAGCCGTCGAGCGCGATCCGCGAGCGCTGGCAGTGGACCTACCCGATCATCTTCTCGCCGGTCGACCCGCGCCTCCTCTACGTGTCGTCGCAGCGGCTGTGGGCCACGCGCGACGGGGGGCAGACCTGGGCGGCGCTGAGCGGTGACCTCACCCGCCACGACCCGAAGACGCAGGGTCCCTCGGGGGGCCCGATCACGGGCGACATGAATGGCCCGGAGGTCTACGGGGTGATCTTCGCCGTGGGGCCGGGCAAGGTGAGCACCAACGTGATCTGGACCGGCTCCGACGACGGGCTGGTGCACCTGACCCGCGACGGCGGGAAGACGTGGACGAACGTCACGCCGCGGGAGATGCCGGAGTTCGGGCGCGTGAGCCAGATCGATGCCTCGCGATTCAATCCCGGCGCCGCGTACGTGTCGGTCCGCCGGCCGCTCCTCGGCGACCAGTCGCCGTACATCTTCCGCACCACCGACTACGGGCGCACCTGGACGAAGATCGTGGGGGGAATCCGCGCCGACGCGTACGTGCATGCGGTGCGCGAGGACCCCACCCGCCGCGGCCTCCTGTACGCGGCCACGCAGCATGGCGTGTACATCTCCTACGACGACGGCGCGTCGTGGCAGGACCTCTCGCTGAACATGCCGGACGTGCCAGTGGCCGACCTGATCGTGGAGAAGAACGAGCTGGTGATCGCCACGCACGGCCGCGGCTTCTGGGTGCTCGACGACATCGCGCCGCTGCGGCAGGCGACGCCCGCGGTGCTCGCCGCCTCGACGCACCTCTTCGCTCCCCCCGTGGCGGTGCGCTCGGGATCCGGCGTCGTGCTCTCCTGGCTGGCGAAGGAGGCGCCGAAGGCGGGGACGCTCGAGATCCTCGACTCCACCGGCGCGGTGCTGCGCCGCTTCGTCCCCGACACGACGAAGTCGGACACGGGCGCCGCGCGCGGGGGCGGCGGCCGCCGCCGCGGCGGCGGGACCTTCCTTCCCATGAAGGCGGGGCTCAACCGCGTCACGTGGGACCTGCGCAGCGAGGGGATCGCGAGCTTCCCCGGCATGATCCTGTGGGGGGCGGGGACGAACGGCCCGCAGGTGCCGCCGGGGCGCTACACCGCGCGGCTCACCCTCGACGGCCGCGCGCTCACCACCCCGGTGACGGTGCGCCGCAACCCGCGGCTTCCCGCCACCGATGCCGACCTGCGCGCGCAGTACGCCTTCTCGAAGAAGGTGCGCGACCGCGCGCACACGGCCAACCTCGCGGTGATCGGGATCCGCCGGGTGAAGTCGCAGCTCGCCGAGCGGCTGAAGGGCCGCGACGACGCGGCGCTGAAGGGGGCGGCGGACTCGCTGGTGGCGCACCTCTCCGCGGTGGAGGAGAAGATCTACCAGGTGCGGAACCAGAGCGGGCAGGATCCGCTCAACTTCCCGATCAGGGTGAACAACCGGCTGGCGACGCTGCTCTCCATGGCGGAGCGGGGAGACGGGCGGCCGGTGAACCACATGGAGGAGATCTACCAGATCCTGTCGCGGGAGCTGGCCGGGTACCTCGCCGAGCTCGATCGGGTGTACGCGAACGACCTGCCGAAGGTGAACGCGGAGCTGGAGAGGGTGGGGGGGGAGGCGATCGCGAGGCCGGAGGGAGCGGGGCGAAAGGGCAACTGACGGCCGCCGGCTCTCGGCTCTCGGCCCTCGGCGCTCGGCACGGAATCGGAAGCGCGCGTGGGCGGCTTCGCCGCCCTATAGCGCGCAAACCTCGTGAGGTTACCCGCCGAGGCGATCGAGCGCGCGCGACCCCGCGCGCCGCTCGCTTCCGTTTTCGTGCCGAGGCCTGACGCCTGAAGGCCGAGGCCCCCGCCTGCCGTTGCCGTTCGCCGTTGGTTGGTCAACGTCAACGACAGGCAAGGGCGTCGGGCGTCGGGCGTCGGGCCTCGGCACGAAATCGGAAGCGCGCCTGGGCCGCTTCGCGGCCCTTTAGCGCGCGAACCGCACCTGGTGAACTTCGCCGGGTAAGGAAGATCGGGCGCGCGCGCCCACGCGCGTCGCTCGCTTCCGAATTCGTGCCGAGGGCCGGGAGCCGGCGGCCTGTGGTTGATGTCGCCGTTCCGGTCAGGGTCTCCCCGACCTGCGAGGGGAGGGGTGCCGATTCACCGCTTCCCTCCCTTCCGCGATATTGCACCGACGATGCTCACCCTCTCCTTCGCCCTGCACCCCGCCGCCGCGATCGGCCCCCTCGCCGGGGCGATCGCCGTGTTCGCCTGGCGCATGCGCGAGGCGGCCCGGCCCCTCACCACCGCGCGCATCGTCATGCCCCCGCTCGGCATGGCCACCGGGTTCGGCATGTTCGCGCTCCCCGACTTCCGTGTCCCCCTCGCCTGGGCGCTCGTCGCGCTCGCGCTGGGGGCGCTCGTCTTCGCGTGGCCGGTGCTGCGCACGACCACCCTCGTGCGCCGCGGCGCCGACGTGATGCTGCAGCGGTCGCGGGCGTTCATCCTCGTGCTGGTCGCGCTGGTGGTGGTGCGCTTCCTGATGCGCGGGTGGGTCGAGGAGGTGGTGACGGCGCGGCAGACGGCATCGCTCTTCTACCTCCTCGCCTTCGGGATGATCGTGCGCTGGCGGGTCGCCATGTGGCGCGACTTCCGGCGGCTTCGCGCCTGAGGGGCCCGCCCGCCACGAGGGCGCGGCTCACCGCCTGCCGGGGCGACGCGGCGCGCCATCGCCCCCCGGCCGCACGGCCGGATATAATTGGGCATGGACTCCCGATCCGCCCTGATCACCCGGCTGCTCGCGTCGCGCCGCGACCTGCAGGTGCTTCCCGGCGTGCGCGACCGGTGGGAAGCGGTCGCGCGCCGCACGCTGTCGCTCCTCTTCCCGCACTTCGCCGGCGTGGGAGGGGCGCCCCCCTGCCTGGATGCGGCGTCGCTCCGCAGCGAGATCAACACCCTGCGCGACGAATGGGTGCAGGCGCTCGAGGCACTGCCGGGCACCCTCCCCCAGCCCGCCTCGGCGATCACCGATCGCGTGCTCGACCAGCTCCCCGAGCTGCATGACCTGCTGCTCGCCGATGCGAAGGCACTCCTCGCGGGCGATCCCGCGGCGGAGACGCTCGACGAGGTGCTCCTCGCCTACCCCGGGCTGCACGCGGTGGCCTACTATCGGGTCGCGCACCTGCTGCACCAGCTCCGCGTGGCGCTCGCCCCGCGCCTGGTGACGGAACTGGCCCACCGCGAAACGGGCATCGACATCCACCCGGGCGCGGTGATCGGGCCGGGGCTCGCCATCGATCACGGCACCGGCGTGGTGATCGGCGAGACCTCCGTGGTGGGCGCGCGGGTGAAGCTCTACCAGGGGGTGACCCTCGGCGCCGCCAGCGTGCGGAAGGAGCTGGCGAAGCACAAGCGGCATCCCACCGTCGGCAACGACGTGGTCATCTACGCCAACGCCACCATCCTGGGCGGCGACACCGTGATCGGCGACGGCTGCGTCATCGGGGGGAACGTGTGGCTCACCCACTCCGTTCCCGCCGGCAGCGTGGTGACCCTCGAGGCCCCGAACACCTCGGTGCGCGCCCCCGACGTGGAGCTCGAGTACTACCTGTAGCTTCGCGTCGCCTCGCGGGTGGCCCCGCCTCGCCCGCCCCCGCGGTGGCCACGACAGGGCACACGCATCACCCGCGGAACGACGACGGGACACCGGATCCCCCAACGCACGACGCACGAGTGGGGTGAATCTTGCGACTGGTTCCAGCGACGGTGGACGATGCAGGCTGCCGCGCGCTGACGCAGGGAGGGAGGGCCGATGCGATTTTCCATTGCGGCGGGTCTCGATGTCTTCAGGTTGGGGCGGCCCGGCCGATGGTGGCTCGGGCCCCGGAGCAAGGGGGAGATGGCGGCGACAGAAAGTCGGGAA
>DASWVQ010000129.1:0-12491 GCA_036401195.1 Gemmatimonadaceae bacterium | reverse complement strand
TCGGGGTAGATCCAGTGGACCGCCTGATTCACCGCCGTGGCCGCCTCGCCGAAGCCCACCGCGATCAGCTTCAGCTTCCCGGGGTAGGTCGTCACGTCCCCGGCCGCGTAGATCCCGGCGCGCCCCGTCTCCATCTGGCTGTTCACCAGGATCTCGTCGTTCGTCACCTGGAGCCCCCACTCGCCGAGCGCTCCCATGTCGCTCACGAAGCCGAGCATCGGGAGCACCACGTCGGCGTCGATCTCCCGCGTCGTCTTCGCCTTGATGTCGCGGAGCACCAGGTGCGTGAAGCACTCGGGGTCGCCCCCCTTGCACAGCACGTCCGCCAGCTCGTGGAAGGTGATGAGCTGCGCCTTCCCCCCCGCCACCGCGGCGCGGAACTGCTGGACGGTGGCGTCGTGCGCGCGGAAGCGATCGGAGCGATGCACGATCGTCACCGAGGCGGCGCGGTCGAGGAGCTGCGTCCCCCAGTCGAAGGCGGAGTCCCCGCCTCCCACGATCACCACCTTCTTCCCCCGGAACTGCTCGGGGTCGGTCACCACGTCGTGGATCCCCCGCCCGTACCAGGGCTCGGCGCAGGCCTGGGGGAGCCGGCGGGGGGAAAAAGCCCCGATCCCGGCGGCGATCACGATCGCCTTCGTGGGGAATCGCCCCCCGTCCGTGACGAGCACGAATCGGCCGCCGTCCTCTTCAAGGCCGATCACCCGCTGGCCGAGGTGGACCGGCTCCCCGAACTGCGCCGCCTGCTCGCGCAGGGCGCGGACGAGGTCCTTCGCCAGCACCTTCGGAAAGCCCGCGACGTCGAAGATGAACTTCTCGGGGTAGAGGGCGGCGAGCTGGCCGCCGGGCTCCCCGAGGGCGTCGACGACCTGCGCCGAGATGCCGCGCATCCCGGCGTAGAACAGCGCGAACAGCCCCGCGGGGCCGGCGCCGATGATGGTGATGTCCTTGAGCTCGTGTTCCATTCCTCAAGATTCGCGGGCCGCCGCCCGGGATACAATCCCCCATGGAATCGCTCCTCGAATACACCGGTTCGCTCCGCCTGGTGCGCAAGATCGCGTCGGGGGGGATGGCCACCGTGTACGAGGGGGAGCAGCTCGGCCCCGCCGGGTTCAGCAAGCGGATCGCGCTCAAGGTGATCCATCCCCAGTTCGCGCAGCGGCCGGAGTTCCTGCAGCTGTTCATCGACGAGGCGAAGCTCTCCGCGAACCTGCTGCACGGCAACATCGTGCAGATCTACCAGCTGGGGGAGATCGGGGGGGACTACTTCATCGCCATGGAGTTCATCCAGGGCCCCACCCTCCGCGCCCTGATCGACCGGCACCGGGAGCTGATGCGTCCCATCCCCGGGCCGATCGCCGCCTACATCGCGAGCCGCGTCTGTCGCGCCCTCGACTTCGCGCACCATGCGGTGGCGTCGGACGGCCGGCGGCTCGACGTGGTGCACCGCGACGTGTCGCCGGGGAACGTGATGATCACCTGGGACGGGCACATCAAGCTGGCCGACTTCGGCATCGCGAAGGCCGCCACATCGATCGACCCGGCGATGACGGGCGGGCTCATGCTCGGGAAGAAGCACTACATCAGCCCCGAGCAGGCGCTGGGGCTCCCGGTGGGGCCGCCGAGCGACGTGTTCTCGGTGGGGGTGGTGCTCTTCGAGCTGCTCGCGCTGGAGCCGCTCTTCCATGAGGAGCGCACCGCCGCCGTGATCGAGGAGCTGGCGGTGCGCCCCCTTCCCGCGCCGCGCAGCGTGCTCCCCGACCTCGACCCGGAGCTGGAGATGGTGCTGATGATGGCGCTCGACCGGCACCCGGAGCGGCGCTCCACGGCGGCGGCGATGGGGCAGGCGCTCGACGCCTGGCTCGCGGCGCGACGCGCCCACGGCTCCCCCGACCGGCTCCAGGCACACCTCGCCGCCCTCTTCCCCGCCACCTACCAGGCGCGCTCGGCGATCACGGGGGAGGCGGTGCCGGGGAGCGAGGAAGACACGAACTTCCGCAACCTGGAGCGCGCGGTGACCGCCACGCGCCGCCGCAGCAGCTTCCTCGGCCGCCTCCTCGGCGGCGGACGCTAGATTGCCGGGATGACCATGAAGATCTACACGCGCACCGGCGACGCGGGGCAGACCGGGCTGTTCGGCGGGGGCCGCGTCGGGAAGGACCATCCGCGCGTCGAGGCGTACGGCGACGTGGACGAGCTGAACGCGGCGATCGGGCTCGCCCGCTCGATCGAGATGATGCCGCGCATCGACGAGGTGCTGGTGCCGATCCAGCGCGACCTGTTCGCGATCGGCGCGCTGCTCGCCACCCCCGACCACGAGAAGATGCGGCAGCAGCTGGAGAAGGCGCGCGTGGACGAGGCGCGGATCACGCAGCTGGAGCATGCGATCGACGACGCGGAGGCGGAGCTCGAGCCGCTGAAGTCGTTCATCCTCCCGGGGGGGACGCCGAAGGCCGCGGCGCTGCACGTGGCGCGCACCGTCTGCCGCCGCGCGGAGCGGCGGGTGGTGCACCTGGCGCAGGAGATCGCCCTCCCCGAGCTGGCGGTGATCTACCTCAACCGCCTCTCCGACCTGCTCTTCACCCTGGCGCGGCTCGCCAACCGGCGCGCGGGGGCGGGGGAGGTCACCTGGTGACGGGCGCCGCGTCCCTTCCCGCCCTTCCGGGGGCGCGCACGATCGCGGCGGGGAGCTACACCATCACCATCGCCCCCGGCGCGCTCGGCGCGCTGGGGACGATCGCCCGCGCGCAGGCGCCGGCGCATCGCTACGTGATCGTGACCGACGACGCGGTCGCCGCGCTCTACGGGCGCGAGGCGCGACAGGCGCTGGGCGGGGCCGAGCTCTTCACCATCCCCCCCGGCGAGGCGTTCAAGACGCGGGAGCAGTGGGCGGCGGTGACCGACCAGATGCTCGAGCGGCACTACGGGCGCGACACCGTCGTCGTCGCCCTGGGCGGCGGCGTGGTGGGCGACCTCGCGGGGTTCGTGGCCGCGACGTACATGCGCGGCGTGCCGTTCATCCAGGTGCCGACCACCCTGCTCGCGATGATCGACGCGAGCATCGGGGGGAAGACGGCGGTGGACACGCCCGTGGGGAAGAACCTCGTGGGGGTCTTCCACCAGCCGGCGGCGGTGGTGGTGGATCCGGAGATGCTCGTGTCGCTCCCGCCGGCGCAGCTGCGCGCGGGGCTGGCGGAGGCGATCAAGCACGGGATCATCGCCGACGCGGCGTACCTCGAGGCGATCCTGCGCGACCTGCCGGTGGTGCGCGCCGGGGGTGAGGCGGCGGTGGAGGCGCTGATCCCGATCATCGCGCGCAGCATCGAGATCAAGACCGCGGTGGTGGCGCGCGATGAGCGCGAGGCCGGGGTGCGCAAGGTGCTGAACTTCGGGCACACCCTCGGGCACGCGGTGGAGCTGCTCGGCGAGTACCGCATGCTGCACGGCGAAGCCGTGGCGATCGGGATGGTGCTCGAGGCGCAGCTGGGGGAGCGCATCGGGGTGACCGCCGCGGGAACGGCGGCGGCGGTGCGCGAGGCGGTGCGCGCGGCGGGGATGCCGACGGCGCTTCCCGCGGGGCAGTCCGCTGAGGCGCTGCTGCTCGCCACGCGCGCCGACAAGAAGGCGCGGCAGGGGCAGGTGGAGTACGCGCTCCCCGCGCGGATCGGCGCGATGGCGGGGGAGGAGCGGGGCTGGGGGATCCCGGTGAGCGACGCCGACGTGCGCGCGGTGCTCGCGTCGGCCGCGGTGCAGGGGTAGGTGATGGTGGGGGCGGGGGTGCTGCGGCGGGCCCTTGCCCGGCTGCGGGACGCGGTGGCGCGGCGCGGGTGGCCCCGGGTGCTGCTGCGGGCGTCGGCGTCGCTCGGCCTCGCCGGGATCGCCCTCTTCGCCCTGCTTCGCGACCCGCGCCCGAGCGGCCCGATCCTGGTGGATCCGGCGGTGGTGGTGAGCCCGATCCGGCTCACGGGGGCGACGGTGCTCGGCGCGCCGCGCGACTGGCACCTCAAACGGAAGGGACGGCCGCAGCTCGGCGAGCCGGTGCCGGTGGAGGTGACCGCGTACTGCCTGCGCGGGCTCACGCGTCGCGACCGGCGGGTGCGCCCCGGGATCGTGGCGGCGGACCCGCGCTACTTCCCCCTGGGGCGGTACGTGGCGCTGTACATCGGGCGCACCTACCTGGGGAAGTTCCTGGTGGACGACACCGGCGCCCGCATCATCGGGAACCGGCTCGACATCTGGACCCCCGAGTGCCGCGAAGCCCGGCTGTTCGGGCGGCGGCGCGGGACCGCGCTCCTGGTGCGGCGCGAGGAAGGGGACACCGTCACGCCGGACGTGTCGAGGTTGCCGCGGTAACGGGGCTCGTCGCCGCGAATCACTGAAAAGCCGTTAGGGACAAGGTCGCGAGGGGGCGAAGGTCGCAAAGGGGGCGTCGTGGCCCTGGCGACCTTCGCTCCTTCGCGACCTTATCCTCGACGGCTTGCTCGCACTTGCGCGCCTCGAGGATGCCAGTCGCCGCGGGCACGCCTAAAAGCCGTTACGGACAAGGTCGCGAAGTGGCGAAGGTCGCGAAGGGGGCGTCGTGGCCCTGGCGACCTTCGCTCCTTCGCGACCTTGTCCTCGACGGCTTTCTCGCACTTTCGCGCCTCGAGGATGCCAGTCGCCGCGGGCACGCCTAAAAGCCGTTACGGACAAGGTCGCGAAGGAGCGAAGGTCGCGAAGGGGGCGTATTGGCCTTGGCGTCCTTCGCTCCTTCGCGATTTTATCCTCGACGGCTTGCTCGCACTTTCGCGCCTCGAGGATGCCAGTCGCCGCGGGCACGCCTAGAAGCCATTACGGACAAGGTCGCGAAGGGGCGAAGGTCGCGAAGGGGGCGTATTGGCCCTGGCGTCCTTCGCTCCTTCGCGACCTTTTCTGTAACGGCTTCATGCACTTCCGCGCCCCGAAGATGTCAGTCGCGGCGAATCGATCACGGCGCGACCACGGCGCTGACGGATCTTCCCGCATGGGCGAGGACGGGAGGGAGTGGGAGCGGGCGGAGTCTGCCGCATCGATCACGATCGACGCTGCGTTGGCGGTGCACTCCTATGCCGGTCCGGGGCTGCTCGAGAGGACCTATGTCGTCTTCCTGTCGGAGGAGCTGAGGGCACGAGGGATCCCGGTGCGTACGCAGGTCGTGCTGCCCGCCAGGTACCGAACGGCGACGGTCGACCTGGCCTACCGGGTGGACCTGGTGGTGGATGATGCGTTGATCGTGGAGGTGAAGGCCTGCCCTCATCTGTTGCCGGTTCATTCGGCGCAGCTGCTGTCGTACCTCCGCCTGGGCGACCGGAGAATCGGGCTGCTGATCAACTTCCATGCGGAGCGCCTGAAATTCGGGATCCGCCGGCTGGTCAATTCGAGGCGGTTGCCCCATCCCGCGTGAACAACCACCGCGACCGGGGGGGGAGCTCCGGACGCCGAGTGGCGCCCCACTGGATCGGTCCGGGCGGCTCTGGCCCCCAAGTTGCGCTCGTCTCTTAGTACTCCAAACGGGCTCTACCCATGTCGGCATTCGCCACATACCTGATCGGCTTCGTCATCCTGATCGTGGGCCTCGCGATCGCGGCCTACCTGCTGAACGTTCCGACCACCTGGATCGCGGTGGGGGTGATCGTCCTGATCGGGATCGGGGTGCTCACGGCCACCAGCCGCACGAAGCAGAAGGACCCGCCGGCGCCTCCTGGTCCGCCGGTCGCCTGATTGGCAGGGCGGGCTCAGCCGATTGGCCCGAGCACAGGGCGCTGCCGCCAGCGGTGGCGCCCTCGTGGCGCTTTCGTGCGTCCGCGCCTGAGGGAACCCCGGGCTCAGCGGTGAGGGAAACAGATGGTTCTCGTAAGCTGAACTCCTGTCGCGCAAAGCCAGAAGCCCCACGCACATAGCTCCAAAACCGCTGAACATCCGGCCAGAATGGCGGAATTTCGTCGTTGACGGGATTGGGAACCGGCACTATCGTGGCCGCCCGCTGGGTATGCGAGCGACGATTGCTCGCCCTAATCCACCACGATTCAGGGGCGTGTATGGAGCAGGCGCACGAGTCCAGGCCGAAGTCGTATTTCCGCTCTTCTCCCAGCAGTGCGTTCGACCAGTACCTGCAGGACATCCAGAAGCTCCCCCTGATCAGCGACCCCGAAGAGGAGCGTCGCCTCGCCCGCCGGGCCCAGAAGGGAGATGAGGCCGCCGCCGAGCGGCTGGTGACGGCCAACCTCCGGTTCGTCATCTCCTACGTGAAGAAGTACCAGGGGCACGGCCTCGACCTCTCCGAGCTGGTGGCCATCGGCAACGAGGGGCTCCTGAAGGCGGTCCGGAAATTCGATCCCGACCAGGGCGTCAAGTTCATCTCGTACGCCGTGTGGTGGGTCCGCCAGGCCGTGCTCAAGGCGCTGGCCGAGCAGACGCGGTCCGTGCGCATCCCCCTGAACCAGAACTCGCAGCTCATCCGGCTCGCCCGCGCGGAGACGATCCTGGCGCAGGTGCTCGGCCGCGACCCCACGGAGGAGGAGCTGGGGCGCATGCTCGAGGAGACGCCCGAGGTGATCCGCTCCTCGAAGCAGATGTCGGCGACCGAGGTGTCGCTCGATGCGCCGGTGGACCGTTCCGATCGCGAGGCCTCCACCCTCGGCGAGCGCTTCCCCGGGGTGGATGGGTCGGAGATCGAGGAGGTCACCGACTACAAGCTCATGCGGGAGACGATCGGCCGCGTCTTCATGAAGTACCTCACCCCGCGCGAGCGGAAGATCCTCTACCTGTACTATGGGCTGGAGGCGGGGGCGGAGGCGATGACGCTGGAACGCATCGGGGAGCTGATGGGGGTGACGCGCGAGCGCATCCGCCAGATCCGCGAGCGCGCCTTCGAGAAGCTGCGCCAGTCGCCCGAGGGGCGCGGGCTCGCCGAGTTCTGGTCGTCGGTGAGCTGAGCTCCTCGCTTTCCTGGATGTGCCCGGGCGGCGCGACACCCTGTGTGTCGCGCCGCCCTCTTTTTTCGACGGGCGTTTTGGCGCCGGGCCGTCGGTACCGACGATCAAGCGGATCGAGCGGACCAAGCGGAAAGGGCCCCACCGGGAAGATCGTGAGTTGACGTCGACGTTCCCGCTCGATCCGCTCGATCTGCTTGATCGTCGGTTCGAAGGGCCCGGCGCGAAGGAGCTCACGACCGGGCCGGAGCCGAGTCCGGCACGGTACGCTTCTCGCCTCGTGCGCCGGCGTGTCGATTCCAGCCCTCGTCAATCCGGCCGCGGGGAACGCGAAGGAGGCCACCGCGGCGCTCACCGCCGCGGGGTTCGACGTGCGCGAGACCGCCCCGGAGCGGATCGCGGAGGTGGTGAAGTCGCTGCTCGCCGGGGGGGCGCGGCGGATCGTGGTGGCCGGGGGGGACGGCACCATCGGGACGGCGGCGGCGATCCTGGCGGGCACCCCCTGCGAGCTGGCCGTGATCCCCGGGGGGACGCTCAACCACTTCGCGAAGGACCACGGGATCCCCGAGTCGCTCGAGGAGGCGGTCCAGCTGGCGGCGTCCGGCGTCGCCCGGCCGGCGGACGTGGCGACGGTGGGCGGGCGCACCTTCCTCAACACGAGCACCGTGGGCGCGTACGTCTCGATGGTCCGCCACCGGGAAGCGATGGAGCCGCGGCTCGGCTATCGGCTGGCGACGATCGTGGCGGCGATCCGGGCCTTCTTCACCATGCGCCCCTTCGACCTCCAGGTGGAGGTCGAAGGGACGGTGCGGCACTACCGGACCCCCCTGCTCTTCGTGGGGGTGGGGGAGCGGGAGCTGCGCGTGCCGATCCTGGGGGGGCGGGTGCCGGATGGGCAGCGGGCGCTCCACCTGATCGTCCCGCGGGGGCGGGGGCGGCGGGCGATGCTCAGCCTGGCGCTGGACGCGCTGGCGCGGGGAACGGAGCACGTGGCGGCGGGCCCGGAGCTCGACGCCTGGCTGGTGGACCGCTGCACCGTGGTCCTGCGCCGGCGCGGGCCGGTGGGGGTGGACGGGGAGATCGTCCGGCTCGACACCCCCCTGGAGTTCCAGCTCCTCCCCGGGGCCCTCTCCCTGGTCACGGGTCAATCCCCGGGGACATCCGTGTAACTTGCAGGGGTGACCGCGACCGTTCCCCGATCGCTGCACGACCGGCTCGTCTCCATCGTCTCCCCGCGTCGCGTGCTGACGCGTCCCAGCGAGCTCCGCGTCTACAGCGAAGATGGCCTCCCCGGGTACAACCACCAGCCAGCCCTCGCCGTCTTTCCCGGCACCCGCGAGGAGCTGATCGAGGTGGTGCGCGTGCTCGCGGAGGCGCGCGTCCCCTTCGTGCCGCGCGGCGCGGGCACGGGGCTCTCGGGCGGGGCGCTCGCGGAGGGCACGGTGCTGCTCGGGCTGCACCGGCTCACCCGCATCCTCTCCCTCGACGCGGCGAACGAGGTCGCGGTGGTGGAGCCCGGGGTGGTGAACGTGCAGCTCACCCGCGCGGCGAGCGCGCACGGGCTGCACTACGCCCCCGATCCCTCGAGCCAGACGGCGTGCACGATCGGGGGGAACGTCGCCGAGAACGCGGGCGGCCCGCACTGCCTCAAGTACGGGGTGACGCTCAACCACATCGTCGCCTGCACGGTGCTCCTGCCGAGCGGCGAGGTCGTGATCCTCGGCTCGCCGCACGGGGAGCGCGACGGCTACGACCTCCTCGGCGCCTTCATCGGGAGCGAGGGGTGCTTCGGCGTCGCCCTCGACGTGACGGTGAAGCTCTCGCGCAACCCGCAGGCGGTGCGCACGATGCTCGCCGACTTCCACTCCATGGAGGACGCGGCGCGCGCGGTGTCGGCGATCATCGCGTCGGGGATCGTGCCGGCGGCGCTGGAGATGATGGACAACGCGACGATCCGCGCAGTGGAGGCCTCGATCTACGCGGCGGGGTACCCGGTGGACGCGGCCGCGGTGCTCCTGGTGGAGCTCGACGGCGCCGAGGCGGGGATGGACGCCGACGTGGCGACCATCGTGGAGCGCTGCCGGGCCACGGGCGCGCGCGACGTGAAGGTGGCGCGCGACGAGGCGGATCGCACGCGGCTCTGGCAGGGGCGCAAGAAGGCCTTCGGGGCGATGGGGCGCATCTCGCCGCACCTGGTGGTGCAGGACGCGGTGGTGCCGCGCACCCGGCTCCCCGAGATCATCGGCACCATCCACGAGATCGGCCTGCGGCACCGCGTGACGGTGTGCAACGTGTTCCACGCGGGCGACGGGAACCTGCACCCCAACATCGGCTACGACGCGAACGACCCGGACGAGAGCGCGCGCGTGCACGAGGCGATGCGCGAGATCATGGAGGCGTGCGTCGCGATGGGGGGGACGATCACGGGCGAGCATGGGGTGGGAGTGGACAAGCTCGACTACATGGCGCTGATCTTCTCCCCCGAGTCGCTCGACGCGATGTGCCGGCTGCGCGCCTGCTTCGACCCGGAGCGGCGGGCGAACCCGGGGAAGGTGATCCCGGTGCACGCGTGCAACGAGTGGGCGGGGGTGCCGGCGACCTGGGGGACTTCCACTGCAACGGACGGCGGGGGCTCTCGGCCCTCGGCTCTCGGCGCTCGGCTGCCTGCAACCGAAACTGCGACTGCAACTGCAACGGCAACGGCAACGGCGACAGAAACCGCGACGGCGACCGACAGGTCGCGGGGGCCGCGGCCGTCGGCGGTGGCGGAAGCGATCGCGGAGCGGGTGCGCGCGGCGCGTGCGCCGCTCCGGATCGTGGGCGCCGGCACCTGGGCCGACGCGGGGCGCCCGGTACAGACCGCGGAGGTGCTCGACGTGGGGGCGCACGCGGGGATCGTGGACTACAATCCCGGCGACCTCACCCTCACGGCGAACGCGGGGACGACGCTCGGCGAGATCGCCCGCGTCACGGGGGAGCATGGGCAGTGGCTCACCCTCGATCCCTGCGGCGACGACCGCGGGACGATCGGCGCCACCGTGAGCACCGCGTCGTACGGACCGCTCGCGTCGGGATTCGGGGTGACCCGCGACCTGGTGCTCGGCGTGGAGTTCGTCACGGGCACCGGCGCGGTGGTGCGGGGCGGGGGGCGGGTGGTGAAGAACGTCGCCGGCTTCGACCTCGTGCGCCTGCTCACCGGCAGCTGGGGGACGCTCGGCGCGATCACCGAGGTGAGCGTGCGGCTGCGCGCGCGCCCGGAGGTGGAGGGGACGCTCGCGATCGCCGTGGGCGCGAGCGAGGGGGCGCTCCAGGCGCTGGGACGCGCGCTGCGGGCCCTCCCCTTCACCCTGTTCGCGGCGGAGCTGGTGGATGCGCCGATGGCGGCGCGGCTCGGGCTGGGGCCGGAGCGGCTGCTGCTCGCGCGCTTCGGCGGCTCCGAGCCGGTGGCGCGCATGCAGCGCGCCGCGCTCGAGGCGCTCGGTGACCACCGCGAGATCCCGGCGTCCACCTGGACCACGCTGCGCGCCATCGATCGCGACGCGGCCACGCTTCGCCTCTCCGCGCCCCCGGCGAGCTTCCCCGCCCTCTGGGCGGAGTGCACGAGCCTCCTCTCCGAGGCGGGGGGCGCGGTGCACGCGCAGCCGCTGCGCGGGGTGGCACGCCTGGTGGTGCCGCTGCGCCACGCCGACGGCGTGAGCGGGAGCGAGTGGCTGCGCCGCCGCTGCTCCGCGCGTCGCAACGTGGAGCGCCTCCCCGCCGAGTGGTGGGGGCAGGTGGAGGATCACCCGCTCGAGGAGCGGTTGATGCGCGACGTGCGCGCCGCCTTCGATCCCGCCGGGCGGCTCAATCCCGGCATCCTGGGAGTGTCCTGATGTCCCGCGCCACGCAGTTCGACGCCGTCCTCCCCTCGCAGCCCTCGCATGCGCCGCCGTGCGCGCTGCCCGGGACGCCCCTCGCCGCGGCGCGCGCGGGGATCGACGCGTGCGTGCACTGCGGCTTCTGCCTGCAGGCGTGCCCCACCTACACCACCCTCGAGGACGAGAACGACTCCCCGCGCGGGCGCATCCTCCTCATGCGTGAGGTGCTGGAGGGCACGCTGGCGCCGAGCGATGGCGCGGTGAACGAGCACATCGCGCGCTGCCTCGGGTGCCGCGCCTGCGAGACGGCGTGCCCCTCGGGCGTGCCGTACGGCTGGCTGCTCGAGGCGACGCGCGCCACCCTCGCCGAGCATCATCCCAGGCCCTGGGTGTCGCGGGCGGTGCTCGCGGTGTTCAAGCACCCGCGCCTGCTCGGCGCCGCCATGTTCATGTCGCGCCTCTTCCGCGCCACGCGCCTGCCGTGGCTCCTGGCGCGGCTTCCCGGGCGGCTGGGATTCGCGTCGGCGATGCTCGCCTCCACGGCGCCGGTGCGCGGGCGTCGCCACTACGAGGCGAAGGGGACGGGGGCGCGCGGCTCGGTCGCGGTGCTCACCGGCTGCGTGATGGAAGGGCTGCTCACCGAGGCCAACCGCGCCACCGAGCGGGTGCTCGTGGTGAACGACTACGCGCTCGCCCCCGCGCCGGCGCAGCGCTGCTGCGGCGCGCTGCACGCGCACGCGGGCGACCTCGAGGGCGCGCGCGACCTGGCGCGGCTGAACGTCGCCGCCTTCGAGGCCTCGGGCGCGGAGTACGTGGCCACCAACTCCGCCGGGTGCGGGGCGATGATGAAGGAGTACGGGCACCTGCTCGCCGACGATCCCGCGTGGCGGGGGCGCGCGGAGGCGCTGGCGACGCGGGTGCGCGACGTGAGCGAGCTGCTCGCCGCGGCGGGCCCGAAGGCCGGCGCGCCGGTGGATGCGCGCGTCACCTACGACGCCCCCTGCCACCTGCTGCACGCGCAGCGCGTCGCCCTCCCCCCGCTCCAGCTGCTCGGCGCGATCCCGGGGATGTCGCTCGTGCCCCTGGCCGACGCGGACCGCTGCTGTGGCGCGGCGGGGATCTACTCGCTGATCGAGCCCGAGGTGTCGAACGCGGTGCTCGACCGCAAGCTGGCGGACATCGACGCCAGCGGGGCACGGCTCGTCGCCACGGGCAACCCCGGGTGCCTGATGCAGATCGGGGCCGGGCTCGTGCGTGCGCGCGGCGGGCGCGCGGCGATCCATCCGGTGGAGCTGCTCGACGAGTCCTACGCCCGCGCGCGGAACGGGTCCGGGCCCGGGCCTGATTAGCTTTCGATCATGCTCGACGTCCTGTTCCTGGAGCTCGAAGGGGTGATCGCCGACACGCGCGAGCAGCGCGCAGCGGCGCTCGTCGAGGCGCTCGCGGCGGAGGGGGTGTCGATCCTCGCCGAGGTGGCGGCGGAGCATGCCGTGGGGCGCTCGCCGCGGCACGCGGTGGAGCAGGCGCTGCGCGCGAGCGCGCGGGAGCTCGACCCGGTGGGGATGGACCTGGCCGTGCTGCGCGCCGGCCGCGCCTTCGAGTCGCGCATCGGCCGCGGCGTCAGCCTCCTGCCGGGCGCGCTCCCCTTCCTCAACCGCGCGCATGCTGCGGCCGGCGGGCGCGC